>NZ_BAABGM010000007.1:0-235062 GCF_039541575.1 Fodinibacter luteus
GGACGCCGCGACCGCGTGGGCGGCGATCGACCGCCTGGCCCACGACTACGTCGCCCAGGGAGCGTGTGCGAACGTCGAGCAGGCCCGCGGCCAGGCCCTGACCGACCTGGTCACCGGCAACGCCACGGTCGAGGTCCAGGTGATGCTGACCGTACCCGCCGACGCCGTCCCCACCGACCCGGTGCCCACCGACCCGGCGCCCACCGACCCGGCGCCCACCGACCCGGCCGACCCTGCGCGGACGCCGGGCGGTACCTGCCGACACGACGGCGGGGTCGGCAAGGCTGACCCGCCTCCTCAGGGCGGTGCTGTCGCGGACGGGGGCGGCGGTCCTGACGGAGGCGTCGCGTCCGAGGCCGGGTCGCAGGTTTCGGCGTCGGCTGGCGAGGACACTCACTGGGCTGAACGCGCCGAGTCGCGCGCGACACGCTCGAACTCGCCTGCTGATTCCGCAGCCGCGGGGCCGCCGGGCGTGCAGAGGGCTCGCGCGACGGATGGTTGCGAAGCGGTGCGTGGGCAGGACCTGGTGCAGGTGCAGGGGTGCCGCCCCTCGGAGCCGTTGCTGGTGCCCCGGGCCTGGCTGCTGGACCACCTGGCACGCGGATCCTCCAGGGCGCAGCCAGGACACCGGCACCGGCGCCGGCGACGCCGCGACGGCACGCCCGACCGGGCCGGGCCCACGTCGACCGCCCCGTGCTCGACCGCCCCGTGCTCGACCGCCCCGGTGCCGGCCCCGGTGATCGAGCCGAGGGTGGTGCCGTGCGACCCGGTGTCCGGGGCCCGGGTCGACCCCGGGCAGGACCTGGCCAGCGGCGCCTACCGGCCCAGCCCGGCGCTGGCGGCGCTGGTGCGCGCCCGCGACGGGCGGTGCCGCTTCCCCGGGTGCGCGGTCGCGGCCCGGTTCTGCGACCTGGACCACGCCCGCGCCTGGCCGGGCGGGCCGACCACCGCCGAGAACCTGATGGTGCTGTGCCGTCGCCATCACCGGGTCAAGCAGACCCCTGGGTGGGTGGTGCGCCTGCACCCCGACGCCACCACCACCTGGACCGACCCCACCGGTATGGTGCGCACCACCCACCCCCTGGACGCCCTGGCCGTGCTGGTCCTGCGCCACGACGACCACGACAGCACCGCAGGGTTCGCCCGGGCCACCGGGAACCCCGGGACCGGCCACAGCCACAGCCACAGCGGCAGCCACAGCGGCAGCGGGCGGGCCGCCGGCCACGTCAACGGCCAGCGGGCCGCCGGCGACGGTGCGGTGCTCGCCGGGGCGTGGAGTGCCCTGCAGACCCACCTCGAGCTGGCCCTGGAGCACCACCCACCACCGCCGCACTCCTTCACCGTGCGCCCGACCCACCCACGTCGCACCAGCACCGTCCTGCGCGCCGCCCTGGCCCGACGCCGCGCACGCACCCGGTTCCCCGACGAACCCCCGTTCTGATCCGAGGCGTCCGTCTGAGCCGACGTGTCCGGCGGTGTCGCAGGGAGGCGCGCGGCATCCGGACGCCGTCGATACGATCGAGCGGGGCGCGGTCACGTGACCGGCTCCGCCCCGCCGCGGCGGGCCCGGCACGTCCGGGGCGCCCCGACCGCGGCACCGCTCGAGAACCTCGGAGAACGCCATGGCACGCCCCACAGAGCTCTCGACCTCGCTGGCCTTCACCGGGCTGCTCGAGAGCCTCCCGGTCACGTCGTCGTCGACGACCTCGCGGGTCGTCGTCAACAACCCGGCGTTGCGCGTCGTCGTCTTCGCCTTCGACGAGGGCGAGCTGCTCACCGAGCACTCCTCGCCCCGGGCCGTCGTCGTCCACCTCCTCGACGGCGCGATCCGCTTCACGGTGGGGGACGACGAGCACACCATGGCACCGGGGGACGTCCTCTACCTCGCCCCTGGGGAGCGCCATGCCCTCGTCGCCGACGCGCCGAGCCGGCTCAGCCTCGTCATGGTCGACGTCGACGAGACCGCCGCGGCGCCCGCCGGCGCCGACTGATCGACCGGGTGGCGACGCCGGCCGGCTCACCGGCCGGCTCGCCGGGTCGCGGGCACGGCGGCCAGCATGTGGACGCACCGTAGGCCGGGACCGCCATGTCGTGCCATGGTGGTCCCGTGATGCTCCTTGTGGCGACAGCCACGATCATTATCGGCTAGCGCGACGAGACCTCCTCGTCGCGCAGACCTCCCACACCCGGGGGGTCTTTTGCTTGTCGGGAGCGTCGCGGGCGGCGTGACCGGCAGCAGGTGTCCGTCGCCCCCACCCCGGGCGTCGTGACCGCAGCGCTGGCGCGAGAATGGACCCGAGCACCACACGTCAACGCCCCGGCCCTTCCACGGGCCGGGGCACACGACGCCGGGCGACCGGCAGACCGATCCGGGTGACCATCGATGACCGACCTCCACGTCTACGACACGACGCTGCGCGACGGCGCCCAGCAGGAGGGGCTCAACCTCTCCGTGGCCGACAAGCTCGCCATCGCGTCCCACCTCGACGAGCTCGGTGTCGGCTACATCGAGGGCGGCTGGCCCGGCGCCAACCCCAAGGACACCGAGTTCTTCGCCCGAGCCGCCACCGACCTGCGCCTGCGCAACGCCACGCTCGCTGCGTTCGGCGCCACCCGCCGGGCCGGTGGCCGTGCCGACACCGACCCGCTCGTGGCGGCGCTCCTCGCGAGCGGCGCCCCGGTCATCACCCTCGTCGCGAAGTCGCACACCGGGCACGTCGAGCGGGCCCTGCGCACCACCCTCGAGGAGAACCTCGAGATGATCCGGGACACCGTGTCCTTCCTGCGCGCCGAGGGGCGCCGGGTCTTCCTCGACGCCGAGCACTTCTTCGACGGCTACACCACGGACCGCGACTACGCCCTCGAGGCCGTGCGCGTCGCGGCCGAGGCGGGCGCCGAGGTCATCGCGCTGTGCGACACCAACGGCGGGATGCTCCCCGACCGGGTCGCCGACGTCGTGCACGACGTCGTCGGGGCGACGGGGGCCCGGATCGGCATCCACTGCCACAACGACACGGGTTGCGCGGTCGCCAACTCGATGGCCGCGGTCGCCGCCGGCGCCACCCACGTCCAGGGCACGGTCAACGGCTACGGCGAGCGCACCGGCAACGCCGACCTGCTCACCGTCGTCGCGAACCTCCAGCTCAAGAAGGGCATCGAGCTGCTCGAACCGCACCGGCTCCAGGAGTCGACCCGCATCGCGCACGCCATCGCCGAGGTCACGAACGTGCCCCCGTACTCGCGCCAGCCCTACGTCGGGTCGAGCGCCTTCGCGCACAAGGCCGGGCTGCACGCGAGCGCCATCAAGGTCGACCCCGACCTCTACCAGCACATGGACCCCAAGCACGTCGGCAACGACATGCGCATGCTCGTCTCCGACATGGCGGGTCGCGCGTCGATCGAGCTGAAGTCCCGCGAGCTCGGCTTCGACCTCGACCCCGGAGACGAGAACGACCGCGCCACCCTGGCCCGCGTGCTGCGCTCGGTCAAGGAGAAGGAGCTGCGCGGCTACACCTTCGACGCCGCCGACGCGAGCTTCGAGCTGCTCCTGCGCCGCGACATCGACGGGGCGCTCCCCGACTTCTTCGACGTCGAGTCCTGGCGGGTCATCACCGACGCCCGCGGTGACGACGACGCCCTCTCCGAGGCGACCGTCAAGGTCCGGGCCGCCGGGGAGCGCGTCGTGCAGACCGGCGAGGGCAACGGGCCGGTCAACGCCCTCGACCACGCGCTGCGGCTCGCGCTGTCGTCGGCCTACCCCGAGATCAGCCACCTCGAGCTCATCGACTACAAGGTGCGCATCCTCGACGCCGCCCACGGCACCGACGCCGTGACCCGCGTGCTCATCGAGACCTCCGACGGCACGACGTCGTGGACGACGATCGGTGTCGCGGCGAACATCCTCGAGGCCAGCTGGGACGCCCTCGTCGAGTCGATGACCTACGGGCTCGTGCGGGCCGGGGTCGCCCCCCGCTGACGACGCCCCCCGCGAAGTCAGGAGCACTCCGCGGGCTCCGGGCCGGGTACGGCCCTGACCGGGCGGAGTGCTCCTGACTCCGCATGGAGGTCGGGGTGGCCGCGCGGGGTGCCGGCCGTCGCGCCGGCTGGTCGGCCGGTCGCCACGGCGTCGAGCACGGCCAGCAGCCGGTGCCGCAGCGCGTTGGACCGCTCGGCGAAGTCGCGCTGCCGCTCCACGTAGGCCGTCTTCCCCTCGGGGGTCTCGACCGGCACCGGGTCGTAGCCGAGCTCGCGCAGGTCGTAGGGCGACGCCTGCATGTCGAGCACCCGGATCTCGCGGGCCAGGTCGAACGCGTCGGCGACGAGGTCGCTCGGCACGAGCGGGGTCAGCTTGAAGGCCCACTTGTAGACGTCCATGCCGGCGTGGAGGCAGCCGGGCTGCTCCATCGCGACCTGGCTGTCGCGGGTGGGGCGCAGCGCGTTGCGCGGCCGGGCCGAGTCGGTGAAGAACCGGTAGGCGTCGAAGTGGGAGCAACGGATGCCGTGCTCCTCCACCACCGCGTCGGTGCCCGCCCTGCCCAGCCGCAGGGCCCATCCGGCGTGCCGCACGTCGCCGGCCGGGAGGCCGTGCACCATCGCCCACTCGTGCAGCCCGAAGCAGCCGAGCCGTGGCTGCCGGGCTGCGGTGGCGGAGACGAGGTCGCGGACGAACGCCACGGCATCCCCCCGCGCGGCGAGGAACGCCTGGACGTCGAGCTCGACGGCGTTCCCGACGACGCGGTAGTGCGTCCAGGCGCCCCGGGGGAGTCCCGCCGCCTCGGCGAGGGCGACACCCGGGCCGGGGTGCCAGCGCCGCAGGCGGGCCGGCGAGTTGCCGTAGTAGCGGAACAGGAAGTCCTCGACCGGGTGGCTGCGCCCGCCCGAGCGGCGCTCGCGGTGCGCGGCGGTGGCGGCGTCGACCCGCTGCTCGTGCGCGGCCTCCCGGGCCCGCCACATGTGGACGGGGAGCACGCGAGTGGTCACGTGTCCACGCTACCGATGTGCGGCGCACCCTCCACCACCTCCGGAGCGCCCCGGCCGGACCTCTGCCGCGGGGGAACCCGCGGGGGGTCGCCGCTCGCTGAGGGAGAGGATGGTGGCCACCCCCGAGACCATGAGGACCCCATGACGCGCTCGACCCTCCCGACCATCGCCGTGGCGGCCGCCCTGGCGCTCGCTCTCTCGGCCTGCGGCGCAGATGCCGAGCCCGCCGTGACGAGCGCCGCGCCGCCGAGCGCCGGGAGCACCCCGCCCTCGCCGAGCCCCACGGCATCGGATGCCGGGGGTCCGGGCGGCCTGTACGTCGCGCTCGGTGACTCGCTCGCCGCCGGGTACCAGCCGGGGGGCGGCGAGCTGCGCGACACGGCCTACCCCGCGCTCGCCGCCGACCGCCTAGCCGGCGACGGCGCCGAGCTGACCCTGGAGAACCTCGGCTGCTCGGGTGAGACGACGACCTCGCTCCTCGAGGGCGGCAAGTGCGAGTTCGACGAGGGGTCGCAGATCGAGCAGGCCGAGGCCGTGCTCGAGGGGGCGGGGGGCGACGTCGCGCTCGTGACGATCGACATCGGCGGCAACGACCTCCTCGCCTGCGTGCGGGGCGGTGCGAGCATCGACGCCGCGTGCGTGGAGAAGGGCGTCGCGACGGTGGGGCGCAACCTGCCGACCATCCTCGACCGCCTCACCGCGGCGGCCGGCGACGGCGTGCCCGTCCTCGTCCTCGGCTACTACAACCCCTGGGTCGCCGCCCAGACCCTCGACCAGCCGGTCGCGGGCGTCGAGGAGGCGTCCGACGCGTACGCCGAGCTGAGCGCGACGATCGAGCGGGCCGCGAAGGAGGCCGGAGCGACCTTCGTCGGCCTCGACGAGGCGTTCGCGACCGACGACACGACCCCCACCGAGATCGGGGGCCGCACCGTCCCCGAGAACGCCGCCCGGGTGTGCACGCTGACCAACCTGTGCACCGCCCGCGACATCCACTTCTCCGACGAGGGGGCGGCGACCGTCGCCCGGGTCCTCGCCGAGGCCGCCGTCGACGCCGGGGTGACCGCGGCTCCCTGAGGCGGCGACCTCGTGGCCTGGCGGAGGCCGCGGTGGCACAGGGAGCACCTCGGCTAACCCACGCCGGCGGCTGCTTCCTCGGGACATGCCCGCGCTGCCGACGACGCAGGAGTCGCTCGAGCTCGTCGCCGAGCGCGCGGTCGCCGAGCAGCTGCAGGTCGTGCGTGGCCTGCTCGAGCTCGCGAGCACCGCCCCGGCAGCCGAGGTGGTGACCCTGCCCGAGCCCTGGGTGTGGACTCGCGATCCCACCCACGTCGTCGCCGCCCTGATGGGCGGCAGGGACCCGGTCGACCTGACGCCCGTGCGGCGGTCCGGGTGCACCGCACGCCGCAGGGCGGGCTCACGACGAGCTCGTGCCGACCCCGCCCGTACGCTGGCCCCCATGCGCATCGCGAGGTTCACGACGGGTGACGACCCGGCCTACGGGCTCGTCGACGGGGCGGGCGAGAAGATCGCCGAGATCACCGGCGACCCCCTCTACCAGCGGATCGAGCTCACCGGCGCCGTCCACGACGTCGACGACGTCCGCCTCCTCGCCCCGGTCATCCCACGGAGCAAGGTCATCGGCATCGGGCGCAACTACGCCGACCACGCGGCCGAGATGGGCGGCGAGGCGCCGGCGACCCCGCTCATGTTCCTCGTGCCCAACACCGCCGTGGTCGGCCCCGGTGACCCCGTCGTCATGCCACCCCAGACCCGAGAGGTGGGCTTCGAGGGCGAGCTCGCCGTGGTCATCGGGCGGCTCTGCAAGGACGTCGGGGCGCAGCACGCGCTCGGCTTCGTCTTCGGCTACACCGTCGCGAACGACGTCACGGCGCGCGACCTGCAGCGCACCGACGGCCAGTGGGCCCGGGCGAAGGGCTTCGACACCTTCTGTCCCCTCGGGCCGTGGATCGAGACCGACCTCGACCCGGCGGCCCAGCGCATCGTCACCCGGGTCGACGGCGAGGTCGTCCAGGACGGGTCGACGGCCGACATGGTCCACGACACGGCGACCCTCGTCGCGTTCGCCTCGGCGGCGTTCACCCTCCTGCCGGGCGACGTCATCCTCACCGGGACCCCGGCCGGGGTGGGCCTCGTCGACGCCGGGCAGCGCGTCGAGGTCGAGGTCGACGGCATCGGCGTGCTCAGCAACCCCTTCGTGCGTCACTAGGCTGGCTCACCATGAGCCAGTCCACGCACGCCGGCCGTCACGCGGGACTGCCCGGTGACCCCCCGGCGACTCCGTCCACGACGGGCGGCACCGACACCCGGGGAGCGAGCAGCCCGTGACAGAGACCTCCGCCCCGGCGCCCGACGGCGCGCTCCCCGGAGCGGTCCGACTGCGGGTGGCCCCCTCGCCGACCGGCGACCCGCACGTCGGCACCGCCTACATGTCCCTGTTCAACCTGGCCTTCGCGCGCCAGCAGGGCGGCCGCTTCATCCTGCGCATCGAGGACACCGACCGGGCCCGGTTCCGCGAGGACTCGGAGCAGCAGGTCTTCGACACCCTGCGCTGGCTCGGGCTCACGTGGGACGAGGGGCCCGACGTCGGCGGCCCCTGCGAGCCCTACCGCCAGAGCGAGCGCCTCGGCACCTACCGGCCGTACGTCGACCGGCTGCTCGCCGAGGGTCGGGCGTACCGGTGCTGGTGCTCCACCGCGCGGCTGGCCGAGATGCGCGAGGAGCAGCAGCGCAGCAAGCAGCCCACCGGCTACGACCGCCTCTGCCTCGGCGCGACGGAGGACGAGCGCCGGCGGCTCCCGGGCTTCAGCGAGACCCCGGTCGTGCGGATGCTCGTACCCGACGACGTCGAGCTCGGGTTCGACGACCTCATCCGAGGTCGGGTCCTCGCGCCCCGGCCCGACGACCAGGTCATCCTCAAGGCCGACGGCTTCCCTACCTACCACCTCGCCGTCGTCGTCGACGACCACGAGATGGGCGTGACCCACGTCGTGCGGGGCGAGGAGTGGATCTCCTCGACACCCAAGCACGTGCTCCTCTACCGGTGGCTCGGGCTCGAGCCCCCGCGCTTCGCGCACATGCCGCTGCTGCGCAACGCCGACAAGTCGAAGATCTCCAAGCGCAAGAACCCCGCCGCCCGCCTCACGTGGTTCCGGGAGCAGGGCTACCTGCCCGAGGCGCTCGTCAACTTCCTCGCGCTGCTCGCCTACCCGCCGGCCGAGGGGGCTGAGGGCGAGGACGTCGAGGTGTTCACCTTCGAGGAGTTCTCCGCGCGCTTCGACTGGTCCGACGTCAACCCCGTGGGGCCGATCTTCGACCTCAAGAAGCTCGACTGGCTCAACGGCGTGCACATCCGCGCCCTCGACCCCGGCGACTTCACCTCGCGCCTGCTGCCGTTCCTCCAGGCCGACGGCGTGCTCCCCGCCGACCCCTCGCTCGGCGAGCTCGCCCGGCTGCGCTCGGTGGCCGAGCTCATCCAGACCAGGATCGGCCACCTCACCGAGGCGAGCGCCCTCGTCGGGCCGTTCTTCGTCGCCGACGACGCGGTCGAGGTCGCGCCCGACGCCCGGGCGCAGCTCACCGACGACGCCGCGGTGGTGCTCGACGCCGCGACCGCGGCCCTCGACGGCCTGCCCGACGAGCACACCGGCATCCTCGGCTCCGACCCCTCATGGACCGCCCCGGCGATCGAGGTGGCGCTGCGCGACGCCGTCGTCACCGGCCTGGGCATCAAGCCGAAGTTCGCGTTCGGGCCGCTTCGGACCGCGGTGTCGGGGGCCCGGGTGTCTCCGCCGCTCTTCGAGTCGATGGAGATCCTGGGCAAGGCGTCGACGCTGGCCAGGCTGCGCGCCCTGCGGGCGTCGTTGTGACGGGGGGCCGGCCGGTCGCCGATTTGGGCGGGGCCGAGGCCGGCCGGTAACATCACTGTTCGGTTCGCCCGATGTCAGGCTGTCTCGGCCTAACTGAAGGCATACCCCATGGGGTATGGTGTAATTGGCAACACTGGTGATTCTGGTTCATCCGTTCTAGGTTCGAGTCCTGGTACCCCAGCTCTCGTCCCCGGCCCGCGCGCCGGGGACGATTCGGAGAAAGCCCCTCCTTTCGGTAAGGTTCTTCTCCGTTGCCCGGCCGCGTGACGCGGTGGGGCACCGGCCACGGCCCCGTTGTGTAGTGGCCTAGCACGCCGCCCTCTCAAGGCGGTAGCGCGGGTTCGAATCCCGTCGGGGCTACCCCAGCGCGAAGGCCCGGTCCATGCGGACCGGGCCTTCGCCGTGCCCGGCCGTCACGCAGCCACGACCCCCCTCCGAACCGGCCGATGTCACAGCCCTCTCGCAGGCCGTTCGCAGCGGGGTGCGCGAGGTGGTCACCTCGGACGACCACACCGCGGGGCTCGGCGGCTCGTCGGCCCAGGGGCGGCCTGGAGCTCGGCGGGGGCCCGAGGCCGGCGACTCCGTCCGACCCGGCGGTCAGGCTCCTTCGCGCAGGGCGGACGCCCAGCCGCACACCCGCGCGTCGATCTCGGGGTCGCCGGTGGCCGCGTGGACGAGCCAGGCGTCGGCGAGGTCGGCGGCCACCGGCCACCGGTTCTCCCACGTGACGAGGCGCTCCGCAAGCAGGTCGAAGACGTCGTCGCACAGTGCCGGGGCGAACACCGCCACCGGGGTCGCGGCCCGGGTCAGCGCGGCGGCGCGGCGCGCCGCGAGGGGGCCTCCCCCGACGACGATGGCGCGCCGGCCCGGCCGGGGGAACCCGAGCAGCCGGGTCCGGTCCCGGGCGATGCGCTGGGCGGTGGTGAGGGACATGGGCGACCTCCTCGCGCGGCTGACCAGTGGTGCACCGCACGATGCCGACCCGGTGTTGCCGTCGCCCACCCCCTGTGTGACATCCGTGTTGCATCTCCCTCGCCCGAGGGCACCGCGCCCACGTCCCGCGCCGCGTGCTCGGCCCGGCCGCGCGGGTGGTGCCATGAGCGCGGATGCTGGGTCAGGCGTTGTTCTGGGCCTCCTGCTGGGCGGCGTGGCGGGCGAGCACCTCGGTGAGCTTGTTCGCACCGGCGATGACCGTGGCCGCGTGCAGCCGGCCCGGCTGTCGCGAGAGCCGCTCGATCGGACCCGAGATCGACACGGCCGCGATGACCCGACCGGACGGGGAGCGGACCGGGGCAGACACCGACGCGACGCCGGGCTCGCGCTCACCGACGCTCTGCGCCCACCCGCGGCGTCGCACGCCCGAGAGTGCGGTGGCGGTGAAGGCCGCCCCCTGCAGGCCCCGGTGGAGGCGGTCGGGCTCCTCCCAGGCGAGGAGGACCTGGGCGGCCGAGCCGGCCCGCATCGACAGCGCCGCACCGACGGGGATCGAGTCGCGCAGCCCGACCGGGCGCTCCGCGGCCGAGACGCACACCCGGTGCTCGCCCTGCCGGCGGAAGAGCTGGGCGCTCTCGTTCGTGTGGTCGCGCAGGGCACCGAGCACCGGTCCCGCGGCCGCGAGGAGGCGGTCCTCGCCGGCCGCGGCGGCCAGCTCGCCGAGCCGCGGGCCGAGGACGAAGCGGCCCTGGAGGTCGCGGGTCACGAGGCGGTGGTGCTCGAGGGCGACCGCGAGCCGGTGGGCGGTCGGTCGGGCCAGGCCGGTCGCGGTCACGAGCTGCGCGAGCGTCGACGGGCCGGCCTCGAGGGCACTGAGGACGATCGCCGCCTTGTCGAGGACGCCGACCCCGCTAGTGTTGTCCATGTCTTGATATTAGCGTCTCAGTGCCTGAGACGCACGTCCAGCTCCAACCGGCCCGTGCGAATCTCGGGAGACAGCGACGACGCCCACCGGGCGTCCGCGTGCGTCGAAGTCGTGTGACCGCCGTCCGGCGGTCCGTCGTGGAGGTGGAGCAATGGCCGCAACGCTGGCCGAGAAGGTGTGGGAGTCCCACGTGGTGCGCCGCGGGGAGGGGGAGCCCGACCTGCTCTACATCGACCTCCACCTGCTCCACGAGGTGACCAGCCCACAGGCCTTCGACGGGCTGCGCCTCACCGGCCGCGGCGTCCGGCGCACCGACCTCACGCTCGCGACCGAGGACCACAACGTCCCGACGACACCGGGGCCGATCACCGACCCGGTGAGCCGCACCCAGGTCGAGACGCTGCGCCGCAACTGCGAGGAGTTCGGCGTCACGATCTACCCGATGGGGGACGCCGAGCAGGGCATCGTCCACGTCGTCGGGCCCCAGCTCGGCCTGACCCAGCCGGGCATGACGATCGTCTGCGGTGACAGCCACACCTCGACGCACGGCGCGTTCGGGGCGCTCGCCTTCGGTATCGGCACCTCAGAGGTCGAGCACGTCCTCGCGACGCAGACCCTGCCGCTCAAGCCGTTCCGCACCATGGCGATCACCGTCGAGGGTGAGCTCGCCGACGGGGTCACGGCCAAGGACATCGTGCTCGCCGTCATCGCCCGGATCGGCACCGGTGGCGGCCAGGGCTACGTGCTCGAGTACCGCGGCAGCGCGATCCGTGCGCTCTCCATGGAGTCCCGGATGACGGTGTGCAACATGTCGATCGAGGCCGGCGCCCGGGCCGGCATGATCGCCCCGGACGAGACGACCTTCGAGTACCTGCGTGGCCGGGACCACGCCCCGACCGGCGTCGACTGGGACGCCGCCGTCGAGGCGTGGAGCCTGCTGCGCAGCGACGACGACGCCGAGTTCGACGAGGAGGTCGTCGTCGACGCCTCGCAGCTCACCCCGTTCGTCACCTGGGGGACCAACCCCGGCCAGGGTGCGCCGCTCGGCACGGCCGTTCCCGACCCCGAGCTCATGCCCGACGAGAACGACAAGGCCGCCGCGCGCCGGGCCCTGGAGTACATGGGGCTCCAGCCCGGCACGCCGTTGCGCGAGGTGCACGTCGACACCGTCTTCCTCGGCTCCTGCACGAACGGGCGGATCGAGGACCTGCGGGCGGCCGCCGACGTCATCAAGGGCCGCCGGGTGGCCGAGGGCGTGCGCATGCTCGTCGTGCCCGGGTCGGCGCGGGTGCGCCTGCAGGCCGAGAGCGAGGGCCTGCACGAGGTCTTCGCCGCTGCGGGTGCCGAGTGGCGCCTGCCCGGGTGCTCGATGTGCCTCGGGATGAACCCCGACCAGCTCGCCCCGGGGGAGCGCAGCGCATCGACGTCGAACCGCAACTTCGAGGGGCGCCAGGGCAAGGGCGGGCGCACCCACCTCGTCAGCCCGCTCGTGGCCGCCGCCACCGCCGTGCGTGGCACGCTGTCGAGCCCTGCCGATCTCGATCCCGTGAGCGAGGGGAGCCACTGATGGACGCCTTCACGACCCACACCGGGATCGGTGTACCGCTGCGGCGGAGCAACGTCGACACCGACCAGATCATCCCGGCCGTCTACCTCAAGCGGGTCACCCGCACCGGGTTCGAGGACGGGTTGTTCGCCGCGTGGCGAGGGGACGAGACCTTCGTGCTCAACGACCCGGGCTACAGCGCCGGCTCGGTGCTCGTCGCCGGCCCCGACTTCGGCACGGGGTCCTCGCGCGAGCACGCCGTGTGGGCGCTCATGGACTACGGCTTCCGGGTCGTCATCTCCTCGCGCTTCGCCGACATCTTCCGCGGCAACAGCGGGAAGCAGGGGCTGCTCACCGCGCAGTGCAGCCAGGACGACGTCGAGCTGCTCTGGAAGCTGCTCGAGAACCACCCGGGAACGTCGGTGACCGTCGACCTGCGCTCCCGGACCGTGACGGCCGGGGACCTCGTCGCACCGTTCGAGGTCGACGACTACACGCGTTGGCGGTTGCTCGAGGGCCTCGACGACATCAGCCTCACCCTGCGCCACGAGAGCGGCATCACGGCGTTCGAGGGCTCGCGCCCCAGCTGGAAGCCGACGGTCACGGCCTGAGAGCAGCTGGGCGCGGCTGTCCCGCAACGGTTTCGGAGGCTGCCGCCGCCGCCGGCACGGCATCCGGTGTGTGACGGGTGGGACGGTTGTGACGTGCGACCACCGTGATGAGCCGGTGATTTGGTTGCGGGACAGCGCAAAACACGCCGCCGTTGTGGTGGACGGCGCGCGCGCCCGGGCATAGCGTCGGACCAGGCCCGGTGACTCGCCGGCCGCGACAACGCCGTCGGGTGTCCCCGGCGCCCTCACGAGTGGGAGTGGATCCACGGTGAACAAGGCAGATCTCGTCAAGGAGCTCGAGAAGCGACTCGGCAGCCGCAAGGCCGCCGTCGAGGCCGTCGAGGCGGTGTTCGACACGATCGTGAGGGAGATCGCCCGGGGTGGGAAGGTCTCGATCACCGGGTTCGGGACCTTCGACCGGGTCGAGCGGGCGGCGCGCACCGGACGCAACCCGCACACCGGCACCTCGGTGCGCATCCCCAAGGCCAAGGCGCCCCGCTTCCGGGCCGGGACGTCGTTCAAGGCGTACGTCAAGAAGCCGAGCAGCCTGCCGAAGTCCGCGCCGGCCACCGGCCGTGCCGCCGCGGGGGCAGCGGCCGCAGCGGCAGCCGCACCCGTCAAGGCCGCGGCCCGCGCGGCCGACGCGGCGGCGGGCACGGCCCGGGGCGCGGCGAAGGCGGTGGCCGCGACGACCGCCGCCACCGCCCGCAAGGCGGCGGAGACGACGAAGGCGGTGGCCGACCTGGCGACCGCGCCGGCGAAGGCGGCCGTCACCAAGGCACCCGCGAAGGCGGCATCCACGAAGGCCGCCGCGGCGAAGGCCCCGGCCAGGGCGGCGACGGCGACGAGGAAGGCGGCGAAGACCGCCGCGAAGGCGGCGCCGGCGACGTCGGCCCCGAAGAAGGCCGGGGCGAAGAAGACCGCGACGACGTCGACGAAGTCCGCGTCGTCGACCGCGAGGAAGGCACCGTCCAAGGCGGCGACGAAGGCGGCCCCGGCGAAGGCGGCGACGAAGAAGGCCACGACGAAGGCGGCGACGACGACCAACGCGGCGACCCGCAAGGCTCCGGCGAAGGCCGCGGCGACGAAGGCGGCGTCCACGACCGCGTCGAGGACGGCATCCGCGAAGAAGGCCGCGAAGAAGGCCCCGGCGACGAAGGCTTCGGCGAAGAAGGCCCCGGCGAAGAAGTCGGCGACGAAGTCCACGCGCTGACCCGGCGCGGCACCCGCGCGCCAGCTGCCGATGATGCCGTTCCTCAACGTCTTCCGGCGGATCGGCGGCGCCTTCGACGTCGACGACCAGGGCATCCGCTTCTGGCACCCCGGCGGGACGCTGCGCGCCATCGCGCTCGAGACCGACGTGCACCCCGGCTTCATGACCGACTGGCAGCAGCCCCTCGTCGTCGCGCTCACCCAGACGCGGGGGCTGTCGATCATCCACGAGACCGTCTACGAGAACCGGCTCGGGTTCACCGACGCGCTCGTGCGGGCCGGGGCGCAGATCCAGACCTACCGCGAGTGCCTCGGCGGGTCACCGTGCCGCTTCGGTCGGGCCAACTTCCAGCACTCGGCGGTCATCTCGGGCCCGACCCCGCTGCGGGCCGGCGAGATCACGGTCCCCGACCTGCGTGGCGGGTTCAGCTACCTCATCGCCGCGCTCGCCGCCGACGGACGGTCCACGGTGCACGGCATCGACCTCATCTACCGGGGGTACGAGCGCTTCTCCGACAAGCTCGACGCGCTCGGGGCGGCCTACAAGATGCCGTGAGCGCGTTCAGCGCACGTCCTCGCCGGGGCCGATGCCGACGACCCAGACCCGGGTGGCCGCCCGCCCCGTGGCGTCGAGCTCGACGCTGACCCGCTGGCCGACGCGCAGGTGGCGCAGCCCGCTCGCCACGGCCGCCCCCGGGGGCACGACGACCTCGACCCCGTCGTCGAGCAGGGCCGACCCCGAGCCGTCGTCCTCGATGCGGTGGATGCTCGCCTGCACACCGTGAACGGTAGCGCCCGCGAGGGCCCGGGCGGTGTGCGCGCCGAGCCCGATCCGCACCGCGGACGCGAGGGATGCCGCGTCGTCGACGTCGACGCGAAGGCCGGGCAGGTCGAGGAGGAGGCGGGTGTGGCCGAGTCGCTCGTGCGCCACGGCACTGCCCGGGCCGAAGGCGGTGCGCACCGGAGGGGTCGTCGGCAGGGTGAGCAGGGCGGTGCCGTCGTCCTCCGCGTCGGGCACGACGCACGCGGTGTGCGCCGCCGCTGCGCCGAGGGCCGCGCGCACCTCACCGGGCCGGAGCGCCGGGTGGTCCCCGAGCACGACGGCGGCCCGGCCGGCCCCGACGCCGCGCGCCGCGGCCACCCCCGCGGCAACGGCCGCGTCGAGCCCGCCCCCGGGGTCGGGGACCGGGAGGTGACCGGCGCGGGTGACCCACCCCGCCACGCCGGGGTCGGCGCTGACGACGAGGACGGGGGCGCCCGGCATCCCGGCCGCGAGGGCCGCCACCGTGTCGCGCGCGAAGGCGTCGGCGAGGGCCGCCCGGGAGGGGCGCGGGAGCCGGAGGCGGCTCTTCGCGAGAGGTCCGCCCTTGACCGGGACGACGACGGCCCACTCCGGCTCGGGTGCGCGCACGCCCCGATCCTGCCAACACGTCGCGCCGCGCTCGACATCGCCCCGTGGGCGGACCACAATGCCTTGACCCGCCCCCACGGAAGGCAGCGCGTGACGACCCCCACGGACCACTCCAGGCCCCTCGCCTACCGCTTCGCCGTCGCCGTGCTCCGCCCGCTCTTCATGCTCTTCACGCGGCGGCGCTGGTCGGGGGCCGAGAACCTGCCCCCCGAGGGCGGCTTCGTCGTCGTGACGAACCACTACTCCCACCTCGACGCCCTCGTGTTCGCGCACTACTTCGTCGACCACGGGTACTCGCCCCGGTTCCTCGGCAAGGTCGAGGTGTTCGACGTGCCCGTCGTCGGGTGGATCGTGCGCCAGGCCGACCAGATCCCCGTGTTCCGCGAGTCCGAGCGGGCCTCCGACGCCCTCCGCTCGGCGGTCGCCGCCGTGCGGGCCGGCAAGACCGTCGCGATCTACCCCGAGGGCTCCATCACCCGCGACCCGGGCCTGTGGCCGATGCGGGGCAAGACCGGGGCGGCGCGCGTCGCGCTCGAGACCGGCTGCCCGGTCGTCCCCGTCGCCTCCTGGGGGGCCCACGAGATCGTCCCGCCGTACGGGGGGCGGCTGCGGCTGCTCCCACGCAAGACGGTGACCCTGCAGGCAGGCCCTCCGGTGCCGCTCGACGACCTGCGGGGCCGGCCGATCAGCGCCGAGGTGCTGCGCACGGCCACCGACCGGATCATGGCGGCCCTGACCCACGAGCTCGAGTCGATCCGGGGCGAGCGGGCCCCGGCGACCCGCTTCGACCCCCGCCGCCACCACGTGACCCCCATCGGCAAGCCCCGCCCCCTCGAGGAGGCCTCATGACGAGCGCAGCGGTCTACGGCACCGGCAGCTGGGGGACCGCCTTCGCGTCCGTCCTCGCGGATGCCGGCACGACCGTCACGATGTGGGGTCGCCGTCCCGAGGTCGTGGCACAGATCAACGCGGGCACCAACGACGACTACCTGCCCGAGCTGCGCCTGCCGAGCACGATCCGGGCGACGACCGACCCGGCCGAGGCAGCCGCCGGGGCCGACATCGTCGTCCTCGCCGTGCCGTCGCAGACCCTGCGCGACAACCTCGGCCGGTGGGGGGCGGCGCTGCCCTCGTCCGCCGCGGTCGTCTCGCTCATGAAGGGCGTCGAGCTCGGCACGACGAAGCGGATGTCCGAGGTCATCGCCGAGGTCGGTGGGGTCGAGGCCGAGCGCATCGTCATCGTGTCCGGCCCCAACCTCGCCCGCGAGATCGCCGTGAAGCAGCCCGCGGCATCGGTCGTCGCGTCGTCGAGCCCCGCGATGGCCGAGCTCGTCGCGGCGGCGTGCGCGGCCCCGTACTTCCGGCCCTACACGGGCACCGACGTCGTCGGCACCGAGATCTGCGGAGCGGTGAAGAACGTCATCGCCCTCGCCGTCGGGATGGCGGAGGGGCTCGGGATGGGTGACAACTCCAAGGCGTCGATCATCACCCGCGGTCTCGCCGAGACGATGCGACTCGGCCTGGCGCTCGGCGGCGAGGCGGCGACCTTCGCCGGGCTCGCCGGGGTGGGCGACCTCATCGCGACGTGCATGTCGCCGCTGTCGCGCAACCACTCCTTCGGGGTCCGCCTCGGCCAGGGGATGGCCGTCTCCGAGGTCATCGCCGTGACCCGGCAGACGGCCGAGGGTGTGAAGTCGTGCACGTCGATCCTCGAGCTCGCCCGCAAGAACGACGTCGACGTGCCGATCATCGAGCAGGTCGACGCGATGATCCAGCACGACCGCACGGCGCAGGAGGTCGTCTCGGCGCTGCTCTCGCGGCCCCGCAAGGCCGAGACCGCCTGACCCCGCGCCGGGGCCCTCCCGCTCCCGTTCCCGGCCCCGCCCTCGGCCTCGGGTGCGGAGATGGCGGCCCGGGCGACCACGTGAGCACCCGAGGCGAGGAGTCCCGCGAGGAAGCCGGTGACCGGTCAGGCTCGGTCGAGGGCCCGGGCGAGGTCGCGCCAGAGGTCGTCGACGTCCTCGATGCCGACCGAGAGCCGCACGAGGTTGTCGGGCACCTGCGGCGGCTCGCTCGGGATCCGCCGGCGCCGCTCGAGCTGGCTCTCGACGCCGCCGAGGCTCGTCGAGTGCACCCACAGGCGGGTCGCGGCGCACACCCGTTCGGCGGCCTCGGCGCCCCCGGCCACCTCGATCGAGACGATGCCGCCCCAGCCGGGGTGGCGCACCCGCGCGACCGCCGGGTGGCTCGCGAGCCGGTCCGCGAGCTCGCCGGCGTTCGCCTGGGCCCGCTCGACGCGCAGGTGGAGGGTGCGCAGGCCGCGCAGCGCGAGCCACACCTCCATCGGCCCCGCGACCCCGCCGTGCAGGGTGCGGTGGGTGGTGAGCCGCTCGTGGACGGCCCGCCCGGCATCCGAGCGGGCGGTGACGACCGCGCCGAGCAGCACGTCGCTGTGCCCGGCGAGGTACTTCGTCACGGAGTGGACGACGACGTCGGCGCCGTGCTCGAGGGGCCGCTGGAGCAGCGGGGTCGCGAACGTGTTGTCGACGACCGAGAGCACCCCGCGATCCCGCGCGGCGCCGAGCAGGGTCGGCAGGTCGGCGACCTCGAGGAGGGGGTTCGTCGGTGACTCGAGCCACAGCAGGTCGGCCCCGTCGAGGGCGGCCACGACGGCGGCGGTGTCGGTGACGTCGACGCGCCGCACCGTCGCGGCACCCTCGGCCTCGCGGGCGGCGAGGGTCGCGACGACGCCGTTGTAGGCCGCGTCGGGAGCGACGACCGTCCCTGCATGGGGGAGCAGCGAGAGGGCGGCGGTCACCGCCGCCATCCCGGAGGCGAGCACGAGCGCGTCGCCGCCCTCGAGGTCGCCGAGGGCCTCCTCGAAGGCGCTCCACGTCGGGTTGCCCGACCGAGCGTACACGACGTCGCCGCCCGCGTGGTACGTCGAGCTGAGCACGAGCGGCGCCCCCACCTGCCCGCCCGCGGCGGCCGCCTCGCGCCCGAGCTGGACGACGCGCGTCGCGGGGGAGAGCCGGTCGGGGTCGGGTCCGGGCGGGGTCGTCGTCACGGCGTCAGGCTATGCCGTCGGCCCACCTTCCGGGGGTCCTCGTCCGGCCCGCGGCAGCCGATAGAGTCGCCGACGATGAGCACCGACGAGACCCGCCCCGCCCCTGCGCCCGAGGCGGACGCGCCCCGCCGCACCCGCGTCGCCCTCGTCTTCGGCGGGCGCTCCTCCGAGCACGCCGTGTCGTGCGCGACGGCCGCGAGCGTGCTCGAGGCGCTCGACCGCGACCGCTACGACGTCGTGCCCGTCGGCATCGCCCGCGACGGCCACTGGGTGCTCGCGCCCGACGACCCAGAGGCACTGCGCCTCGCCACCGGCCACGTGCCGGAGGTCGACACCGCGGCGCCCAGCGTCATCCTGCCGACGAGCGCCACCGACCGCACCCTGTCGGTCCACGAGGCCGGGCAGCCGCCGCGCACCCTCGGCGAGGTCGACGTCGTCTTCCCCCTGCTCCACGGGCCGTTCGGCGAGGACGGCACGATCCAGGGCCTGCTCGACCTCGCCGACGTGCGGTACGTCGGGTCGGGTGTCACGGCATCCGCGGCGATGATGGACAAGCACGTCATGAAGGTGCTGCTCGCGGCGTCGGGGCTGCCGATCGGGCCCTACGTCGTCATCACCGACAAGGAGTGGCGCCGCGACCCGGCCGCCGCGATGGATGCCGTGCACGGGCTCTCGTGGCCGGTGTTCGTCAAGCCGGCGCGGGCGGGCTCGAGCATGGGGATCACGAAGGTGTCGGAGCCGCAGGCCCTCGAGGCCGCGATCGAGGCGGCGCGCGAGCACGACCCCAAGGTCGTCGTCGAGGCGGCGGTGTTCGGGCGCGAGATCGAGTGCGGCGTGCTCGAGGGCCGGGGCACCGACCCGACGCGCACGAGCGTCGTCGGCGAGTGCATCGTCGTGCAGAACCACGAGTTCTACGACTTCGACGCGAAGTACCTCGCGGCGGGCGACGTGCGCCTGGACTGCCCCGCCGACGTGCCCGACGCGGTGGCCGACCGGATCCGCGAGATGGCGGCGCTGGCGTTCGACGTCGCGGGGTGTGAAGGGCTCGCGCGGGTCGACTTCTTCCTCACCGACGACGGCGACGTGCTCGTCAACGAGGTCAACACGATGCCGGGGTTCACCCCGAGCTCGATGTACCCGCGGATGTGGGCCGCGAGCGGGATGTCCTATCCCGAGCTCATCGACGAGCTCATCGGGCTCGCGCTCGAACGGCGCACCGGCCTGCGCTGAGCGGGGCCTGCCGACGCCTCCCGGCCCACTTTTCCGCCCCATGAGGGTAGAGCCACCTTCGCAGGGGAAGACAACCCCGGCGAACCTCGCGCTTGCCTCATGGGGCGGAGAAGTCTCGGAGGGGGGAGCGGGGGCGGGCGGGTCAGCGGCAGCGCAGGCCGTTGCCGGGCAGGGCCGACGCGGCCGGGGCGAAGGCCGGCAGGAGCAGGCCCTCGGGGGCGTACTCCCGGGGCACGAGCACCTCGAGCGCCGGCTCGTGGCCGAACGACGTGAACCGCGTTCCGTCGCTGAGGCGCTCCGGGATCCAGCCCACGCCGTCGACCTCGAGGCACTCGGTGTCGGTGGGCCCGGGGGAGGCCACGCCGCAGCGGGCGACGACGGCGGGGTCCCCCCAGGCGGCGACGGCGGGGCCGCCGGGCGCGGTGTCGCGGCGCGGCATCCCCGAGACCTCGTCCGGCCAGGCCCGTGCCGCCGCCTCGCACGCCGGCGAGGACCCGGCCGCCGGCACGGCCACCTCGACGGCGGACGAGCACGCGGACAGCGCGACGGCGGCCACGCCGAGCGCGGCCGCCGTCGTGCGGGGGCGTCCCCCGGTCAGACGTGCACCACCGTGCAGGTGAGGGTGCGGGTGATGCCCTCGACGTCCTGGATCTTGGCGATGACGAGCTTGCCGAGCTCGTCGACGGTCTGGGCCTCGACCCGGGCGATGACGTCGTAGGGCCCGGTGACGTCCTCGGCGAGGGCGACACCCTCGAGCTGGGCGATCGACTCGGCGACGGACGCGGCGCGGCCGACGTCGGTCTGGATCAGGATGTAGGCCTGTACCACTGAAGTGCCACCTCTTCGTTCGTCGGGGCCGCTCGGCCCCTGCGGTCGGGGCGCGCCCGTCGAGACCGGCGCGCTCCAGACGCTACCGTGCCGGTGGTCCCCACGTCTCGGGAGGGTTGGGTCAGCGTGCGACTGCGCGACGTCAGCGAGGGCGAGCTGCTCGCCCGCGTCTTCCCCGTGTACGCCGGGGCCCGGCCTCCGGCGTGGGGCACCGTGACCGTCGGGCCGGGCGACGACGCCGCGGTCGTCGGCACCCCGGGGGGCTCGGTCGTCGCGACGACCGACTCGATGGTGCGCGGCCTGGACTGGCGCGACGAGTGGTCGAGCGCCCACGACGTCGGGGTCAAGGTGGCCGCCCAGAACCTCGCCGACGTGGCGGCCATGGGGGCGGTGCCGACCGCGCTGCTCGTCTCGCTCGTCGCCGACCCCGACCTCGAGGTGGAGTGGGCCGTCGACCTGGCCCGCGGCATATCCTCGCTCGCCGAGCAGGCCAGTGCGCCCGTCGTCGGCGGCGACCTGTCCGCCGCCCCGCCGGGGGTCGTCGTCGTCTCCGTCACGGCACTCGGCGACCTGCGCGGGCTGGCCCCGGTGCTGCGCTCGGGGGCGCGACCCGGCGACGTCGTCGCCGTGTGCGGGTCGCTCGGCCGGTCCGGCGGCGGGCTCGCGCTCTACGAGCGCGGCGAGCCGGACCCCGACCGGATGCCGTCCATGGATGCCGGGCGCTCGGCTGGGCGCTCCGCCGGCCGCTCGACCGGCCGCCCTGGCGAGCGCGAGGCACCGGGGGAGCGGGCGCTCGCCGTGCGGGCCCTCATGCGCCACCACCGGGCACCGGTGCCCCCGTGGCGAGCCGGGCCGCGGGCCGCGGCCGTCGGGGCGCACGCCGTCGTCGACGTCTCGGACGGGCTGGTGACCGACCTGGGCCGGGTCGCTGCGGCGAGCGGCGTGCGCATCGACCTCGACGGTACGGTGCTGCGCGAGCGCTACGCCGTGGGGCCGCTCACCCTGGCCCTGGGCGAGGGCGAGGCGATGCGCCAGGTGCTGTCCGGCGGGGAGGAGCACTGCCTCGTGGGGGCCTTCGCCGACGCGGCGTCCCTGCCGCCCGCCAGCCCATCCGCCAGCCCGGCCGCCAGCCCACCCGCCAGCCCAGAGCTCGAGGACGGCGAGGAGGGCGAGGACGGCGGCCCGGAGGCGTGGCACGTCGTCGGGCGGGTCCTGCCCTCGTCCGGAGACGGCATCCTCGTCACCGTCGACGGCACGGTGCCCGAGGCGAAGGGCTGGGACCACTTCGCCCGCTCATGACCCGGCGACCCCGACTCCGTGCGACCTGGGTGCAGTTCACCGGGCTCGATCGTGAGAGAACCGCAGGGGAGTCGCACGAGGTCGCGGGCGCTGAGCAGACGGGTCGCGGGCGCCGGGCAGACGGGTCGCGGGCGCCGGGCAGACGAGAGCGGGCGGACCCCCGTGGGGACCGCCCGCTCCTCGGTGCGTCAGGACCTCAGCGCTTGACCTTGCCCGCCTTGAGGCAGGAGGTGCAGACGTTGAGCCGCTTCGGGGTCACACCGGCGTCGCCGACGAGCGCCTTGACGCGCTGGATGTTGGGGTTCCAGCGACGCTTGGTGCGGCGGTGCGAGTGCGAGATGCTGTGCCCGAAACCGGGTCCCTTGCCGCAGACGTCGCAGTTGGCAGCCACGGGTGATCTCCTACGGATGTGGTGAGGGTGGTCTTCGGCGGCCCGCACGGGCAGGCGCGCAACCGGACAAGAGTAGCCGAGCCGCACCCGACCGACCAAAACGCCGCCTGGGGCTGCGGGTGCCGGCCGTTAGGGTGAGGCCGTGCCCGATGTGCTCACCGCCGCCGACGCCCGCCACTGGGCCCTGCTCACCCGGGCGGCGCTCGCGGCCCGGCGCACCGAGATCGACGCCCTCAACGTCTTCCCCGTGCCCGACGGCGACACCGGCACCAACCTCTACCTCACCTTCGACGCGGCCATCGACGAGGTCGTCGCCGTCCACGAGGAGGCCGGCATCCTCGGCGAGGCCTCGCTCGTGCGCGAGTGCCGCACCCTCAAACGGGCCATCCTCCTGTCCGCCCGCGGCAACTCCGGCGTCATCGTCAGCCAGCTCGTCGGCGGGCTGTGCGACGCCGTCATCGACGCCGACGCCGAGGTCGTCGACGCCCTCCTGCTCGCCGACGCCTTCGCGCGCGGTGCCGCCGCGGCCCGCGCCTGCGTCGCGCACCCGCAGGAGGGCACCATCCTCACCGTCGCGGATGCCGGGGCGGCCGCGGCCGTCGAGGCCGCCGAGGGCGGGGCCTCCATCGCCGACGTGTGCGAGGCCGCGGTCGACGCGGCGCACGATGCCCTCGCCCGCACCCCCGACCAGCTCGAGGCCCTCGCGCGGGCCGGGGTCGTCGACGCCGGCGGCGCCGGCTGCGTGCTCATGCTCGAGTCGTTCCACCGCCTCGTCACCGGCCGGTGGAGCGCCACCGACGAGGGCCTGCTGTCGGCCGGCCCCGCCCTGCACCGGCGCGACGAGTGGCGCCTGCCCCCGGTCGCGCCAGCCGAGCCGTCCGCGGGCCCCCCCGTCGCCACCTCGGCCACGGCGACCGGAGCCGAGCGGGGCGTCGCTCCCGGCGGCACCCCGCTCTCCGTCGCCGGACCGCTCCCCGGCCACGACCCGCTCGACCTCGCCGGTGAGGCCGTCTCCGACGGTCCGGCCTACGAGGTGATGTACCTCCTCGGCGACACGAGCGCCGAGGCGGTCGAGCGGCTCACGCGCACGCTCGACGGGCTCGGCGACTCCCTCCTCGTCGTCGGCGGCCCGGACCTGTGGAACGTGCACGTCCACGTCGACGACCCCGGCGCCGCCGTTGAGGCCGGCATCGCCGCGGGGCGCCCCGAGCGGGTCCGGATCACCCACTTCGCGAGCCAGGTGGCGATCCGCGAGCAGCCCGTCCCGCTCGCCGTCGTCGCGTGCTCAGCCGGTCCGGGCATCGCGGCGCTGCTGCGTGAGGCCGGAGCGGTCGTCGTCGACTCCGGCCCGGGTCGCCGCGCCTCGGCCGGGCAGCTGCTCACCGCGGTGCGCTCGACCGGAGCCCACGCCGCCGTCATCCTGCCGGGCGACAAGGACACCCTCATGGCCGCCGAGGTCGCGGCCCAGGCCGCCTCGGGCGAGGGCGTCGACGCCCACGTCGTCCCGGCCCGCACGACCGTACAGGCGCTCGCGGCCCTCGCCGTGCTCGACCCCGCCCGCCCGCTCCACGCCAACGTCGTCGCGATGACCGGCGCCGCGGTCGCCACCCGGCACGGCGCGGTGTCGGTCGCGACGAAGGAAGCGCTGACCTGGGCCGGCGTGTGCCACCCCGGCGACGTGCTCGGCATCGTCGACGGCGACGTCGCGTTCCTCGGCGCCGACGTCGAGACCGCGGCCCGCGACGTGCTCGACCGGCTGCTGTCGGCGGGCGGCGAGCTCGTCACCCTCGTCGTCGGCGCCCAGGCCGCCCCGGGCCTGGCCCAGCGCACGGCCGCGTCGCTCGAGCACGACCGACCCGAGCTCGAGGTCGTCGTCGTCGAGGGCGGGCAGCCCGTCTACCCGCTCCTCATCGGGGTGGAGTGAGTGGGGGTGCCCTGAGTGGCGACCGAGTCGAGCAAGCTCACGCCGATCATCGCGAGCGCGGCGAAGAAGTTCGCGTCGGCCCGCGACATCCACACCGTCGGTGACCTGCTCGCCTTCTGGCCGCGGCGCTACCGCACCCGCGAGAGCGACCTCGGGTCGGCGGAGCCGGGCACGTTCCTCGTCGGGGTCGCCGAGGTCAAGAGCGCGTCGACCCGGCGGATGCGCGAGCGCAAGGGGACGATGCTCAACGTCGTCATCACCGACGGCCGGCACGACATCGACCTCACGTTCTTCAAGGCGTGGGGCCACGAGAAGGTCCTCGTCCCGGGAGCCCGCGGCATCTTCGCCGGCACGGTCAGCACCTACAACCGCCGCCTCCAGCTGACCCACCCCGGCTACACGATGCTCGACGACGTCGACGACGGCGAGCGCCGCGACCTCATCCCGATCTACCGCTCCGTGGGCTCGATGCACACGTGGACCGTCGCCGAGAGCGTGCGCCGGGTGCTCGACGTCCTCGACGACGTGCCCGACCCCGTGCCGGTCGAGGTGCGCACCGCCCGACGGCTCGTCTCGCGCACCGAGGCGCTGCGCGGCATCCACACCCCGGCCACGTGGCACGAGGTCGAGCAGGCCCGACGCCGGTTGCGCTTCGAGGAGGCGTTCGTCCTCCAGGTCACGCTCGCGCAGCGCCGGCTCACGGCATCCGGCCAGGCGACGACGCCGCGCACCGCCCGGCCCGGCGGCATCCTCGAGGCCTTCGACGCGGCACTGCCCTTCGAGCTCACGGCCGGCCAGCGCGAGGTCGGCGCGACGATCGCGGCGGAGATGGGCCGCCCGGTGCCGATGCACCGGCTGCTCCAGGGCGAGGTCGGGTCGGGCAAGACGGTCGTCGCGCTGCGCGCCATGCTCGCCGCCGTGGATGCCGGGGGGCAGGCCGCGCTGCTCGCCCCGACCGAGGTGCTCGCCGCGCAGCACCACCGCACGATCACCGCGATGCTCGGTCCGCTCGCCGAGGGCGGCCTGCTCGGGGGCGCCGAGCGGGGGACCCGGGTCGCCCTGCTCACCGGGAGCCGGTCGACCGCTCAGCGCCGCACCGCGCTGCTCGACGCGGCGAGCGGCGACGCCGGCATCGTCGTCGGCACCCACGCGCTGCTCCAGGAGAACGTCGACTTCCGCGACCTGGCCCTCGTCGTCGTCGACGAGCAGCACCGCTTCGGGGTCGAGCAGCGCGACGCCCTGCGCGGCAAGGGGGTCGTGCCGCCGCACGTCCTCGTCATGACCGCGACCCCCATCCCCCGCACCGTCGCCATGACGGTCTTCGGCGACCTCGAGACCTCGACGCTGCGCGAGCTGCCCGCCGGGCGAGCCCCCATCACGACGCACGTCGTCCCCGAGGACCGGCCCGGGTGGATGGCGCGCACGTGGGCCCGGGTCGCCGAGGAGGTCCGGGCCGGCCGACAGGCCTACGTCGTCTGCCCCCGGATCGGCGACGACGACCCGGCCGACGACGGCACGGGCGAGGGTGCCGACCTGCGCGAGGAGCCACTCGGCGACGACGACGAGGCCCCGCGTGCCCCGGCCCGCCCGCTCAAGAGCGTCCACGCCGTGCACGCCGGGCTGCTCGAGGAGCCGGCTCTCGCCGGGCTGCGGGTCGAGGTGCTCCACGGCCGCCTTCCACCCGAGGACAAGGACGCCGTCATGGCACGCTTCCAGCGCGGCGAGGTCGACGTCCTCGTCTCGACGACCGTCATCGAGGTCGGGGTCGACGTGCCCAACGCGAGCGTCATGGTCGTCATGGACGCCGACCGCTTCGGGGTCTCGCAGCTGCACCAGCTGCGCGGACGGATCGGCCGGGGCGGCCACCCCGGCCTGTGCCTCCTCGTCACGGGGACCGACGCCGAGCCCGCGACGGTGCGGCTCGACGCGGTGGCCGCGACGACCGACGGGTTCGCCCTCGCCCGGCTCGACCTCTCGCAGCGCCGCGAGGGCGACATCCTCGGCGCGGCCCAGCACGGCCGGCGCAGCCAGCTCGAGTTCCTCCACATCCTCGAGGACGAGGAGGTCATCGAGGCGGCCCGCGAGGACGCCTTCGCCCTCGTCGCCGCCGACCCGGACCTGACGGGGCACCCCGTGCTCGCCGCGGCGGTCCGGGCCCGCGTCGACGCCGAGCAGGCCGCCTACCTGGAGCGGGGCTGAGGTGACCCGGATCATCGCCGGCAGCGCGGGCGGCCGCACCCTGCGCACCCCGCCCGGGTCGGGCACCCGCCCGACGAGCGACCGGGTGCGCGAGGCGCTGTTCTCCGCACTCGACGCGCGCGACGTCGTGCGCGGCGCGCGCGTCCTCGACCTCTACGCGGGGTCGGGTGCACTCGGCCTCGAGGCGGCCTCGCGCGGTGCGGCCACCGTCGTGCTCGTCGAGTCCGACCGGCGGGCGGCCGAGCTCGTCGCCCGGAACGCGCGCGAGCTGGGGCTGCCCGGCATCCGGGTGGTTCGCGCCAGCGTGCAGGCGGCGCTCGCCCCCGACCCCGGGCCTTCCGACGCCGCCGACATCGTGCTCGTCGACCCGCCGTACGAGGTCGGCGAGCACGAGCTCGGCGCGGTCCTCGCGCGGCTGGCCGCCGGGTGGCTCGCCGCGGAGGGCCTCGTCGTCGTCGAGCGCTCGTCGCGCAGCCCGGAGCCCGCCTGGCCCGACGGCATCCATCGCGTCGCGAAGGCGAAGAAGTACGGCGAGACCACCCTCTGGCTCGCCACCCGGGGGTGACGGCGAGCGGACGCACGCGCCGGCATCCGACCTGCGGCAGTCCCGCGGACGACGGGCCCCACGACACCCGCCGGCTCGGCCATGATGGGCCCATGACCGACATCGACATCCCCCGGCCCACGAGCGGCGACGTGCTCGAGCTCATCCTCGACGACCACCGGCTCTTCGAGGACCTCCTGCGCGAGTGCCGCCGCACCGACTCCGACCGCGCCGCCGCGCGCCGGGCGCTCGCCGAGGTGCTCGTCGCGCACGCCCTGGCCGAGGAGGAGAAGGTCTACCCCCAGCTGCGGCGCAGCCGGGCCATCGGCGGCCACGAGCAGGAGCACAGCGAGGAGGAGCACGCTGAGATCAACGAGGCGCTGCTCGCGTTCCTCCAGGCCCGCGGCACCGACACGCAGAAGTACGACGACGCGCTCGAGGAGCTCGCGACGGTCGTCAACCACCACGCGAACGAGGAGGAGCAGACGATCCTCAACCCGGCCCGTGAGGAGGTCGCGCTCGCGCGCCGCGAGGAGCTCGGCGTCGAGTGGGCGACCCGGCGCAACGAGCTGCTCGAGCAGGGCTGTGCGTCCGAGGAGCAGGTCGCCACCCTCCTCGACGAGGCCGTCGCCGAGGGCGTGCTCGCGCCCGAGGAGGCCCGTGAGGAGGCCGACGCCGTCAAGGGGGAGGCGAAGAAGCAGGCCGAGGAGATCGAGGAGTCGGCCAAGAAGGCCTGAACCACGGCATCGCACTCGAGTTGGGTGCTCAGGTGGTCGCCGGGGCAGCCACCTGAGCACCCAGGGCGAAGAAGGCGGGGCGTGGCGTCGGTAGCGTGGTGCCCGTGACCCCCCGCCCCAGCCGAGCCGTGTGCCCCGGCTCCTACGACCCCGTCACCGCCGGGCACCTCGACGTCGTCGAGCGCGCCGCGGCCCTGCACGACGAGGTGGTCGTCGCCCTCCTGCACAACCCGGCCAAGGCGGGGACCTTCACGGTCGACGAGCGCCTGGGCTTCGTCGAGCGGGCCGTCGCGGCCCTCGGGCTCTCGGACCGGGTGCGGGTCGAGGCGTTCGCAGGACGCCTGCTCGTCGACGTGTGCCGCGACGTCGGGGCCACCGTCGTCGTCAAGGGGCTGCGCGGGTCGACGGACTTCGAGTACGAGCTGCCGATGGCCTTCATGAACCGCCACCTCACCGGCATCGAGACCGTCTTCGTGCCCGGGGACCCCGCCCTGGGCCACGTCTCGAGCTCGCTCGTCAAGGAGGTCGCCCGCTACGGCGGCGACGTGACCGACCTCGTTCCCGACGACGTGCGCGACGCCCTCGTCGCCCGCCTGCGTGCCGGCGGCTGAGCGGGGCTCCGAGGGCACCGCCACCCGCAGCGGCTTCCGGCCCGACATCGAGGGCCTGCGCGCGGTCGCGATCCTCACCGTCCTCGCGCACCACGCCGGGCTGCCGCTGCACGGCGGCTTCGTCGGCGTCGACGTGTTCTTCGTCATCTCCGGCTTCCTCATCACCGGCCTGCTCGTCGCCGAGCTCGACCGGAGCGGCACGATCTCGTGGTCGCGCTTCGTCGGGCGCCGGGTCCGGCGGCTCCTGCCCGCCGCCGTGCTCGTGCTCGTCGTCACCTCGCTCGTGTCGTTCGTCGTCGTGCCCGGCCTGCGCCGACGCGACATCGGGGTCGACATCGCGGCGTCGGCCGCGTACGTCGTCAACTGGGTCTTCGCCCGGCGCGAGGTCGACTACCTCGCCTCGGACCTGCGCCCCTCGCCCGTCCAGCACTACTGGTCGCTCGCGGTCGAGGAGCAGTTCTACGTCGTCTGGCCCCTGCTGCTCATCGTCCTCTCCCTGCTCGTGCGCCGGCCGAGCCGGCGGGTCGTCGCCCTCGCGCTGGGCACCCTCGTCGCGTCGTCGTTCCTGTGGTCGCTCTGGTTCTCGCACGCCTCCCCGCGCCCGGCGTTCTTCACGACGACGACCCGGGTGTGGGAGCTCGGCATCGGCGCCCTGCTCGCGGTGGCCCTCGCGGGGCGGCCACGGCCGGACCCGGAACCGGGTCGGACGCCGGGGTCGCTGGCCCGGGCGGCGCTCGGGTGGGCCGCTCTCGTGGCCCTCCTGGCGGTGGCGGCGTTCCTCCCCGAGGGCATCGAGTGGCCGAGCGCCTGGGCGCTGCTGCCCACCGTGCCGACCGCCGTGCTCATCTGGGTGGGGTGGCGGGGGGCGCCACTCGGGCCGGTCCGCCTGCTCGGGTCGCGTCCTCTCGTGTGGGTCGGTGCCCTGTCGTACTCCATCTACCTCTGGCACTGGCCCGTCATCGTCCTCGGTGAGTGGACGGTCGACTGGGCGGGCAGCACCCTGCCGGCGTGGGGCACGGTCGCGCTCGCCCTCGCCTCCCTCGTCCCGGCCTGGCTGTCGTGGCGCCTCGTCGAGTCGCCGATCCACCACGGGCCGTGGCTGCGGGAGCGGCCACGGGCCGTGCTCGCCGGCGGGCTCGCGCTGTCGTGCGCCGGGGTGCTCGTCGCCCTGCCGCTCCTGCCGCTGCGCTCGCCGTTCGACACGACCCCGCCGGGTGGCGTGCTGCCGCCGGTCTCCGCGCTCGGGGCCGCCACGGTGCGCCTCGACGAGCCGCCCGCCGGCGTCGACGACCCCGGCTGGGTGACCCCCGACCCCCTCGTCTCCGGCGAGGACCGCCCCGCGGCGGACGTCGACCGGTGCCAGGTCGACGTCGCGACGACGGAGCCGTTGGCCTGCACCTTCGGCGACCCCGACGGCCCGACGACGGTCGCCCTCGTCGGGGACTCGAAGGCGATGCAGTGGCTGCCGGCGCTCGAGGAGGCGGCCTCGTCGCGCGGCTGGCGGGTCGTCACGTGGGGGAAGTCGTCGTGCGCGTTCTCGAACGCCCCGGCCACCGAGGCGGGCCTGGCGTACCCGGAGTGCGACGCGTGGCGGGATGCTGTGCTCGGCCGCCTGCGTGCCGACCCTCCCGACGTCGTCGTCACCTCCGGGGTCGCGACGAGCGCCTGGACGGCGGACGGCCCCCAGCGCCGTCCGCTCGTCGAGGGCTACGCCTCGTTGTGGCGCTCGCTCGCCGACGGGGGGGTGCCGGTCGTCGTCGTCGGCGACAGCCCGCTGTCCCCGGACGACCTCGACATCTGCGCGGCCCGGCACCCGCGCGAGCTCACCCGGTGCGCGTTCGACGCCGGTCCGGCGACCTCGGGCAGCGGCCTGCCGGTGCAACGGGAGGCCGCCGCGGCGTCGGGGCCCGGGGTGCGCCTGCTCGACCTCACGGCGTGGATCTGCCCCGAGGAGCGCTGCCCCGTCGTCATCGGCAACGTCGCCGTGCACCGCGCGGGGGACCACCTCACCGCGACGTACGCCGCGACGCTCGCTCCCCGGGTCGCCGCCGCGGTCGAGCAGGCCCTCGAGCGCGGACCGCAGGGATGACGCGGATGCCGGGCCCCGGCATCCGGTTTGGGTGCACGGCCCCCGACCGGTAACCTTGACCCTCGGTCTGCGTCCGTGTGGCGTGGCCGAACCACCCCCGACGACACCCAAGGCTCATGACTCGACTCGACCCCCGGTCCCCGATGGTGCTCGACACCAAGCTCGTGGGCCGTCGACCCGGGGCGATGAGTGAGCTGGTCCGTGAGGTCGGGGCGCCGAGTGACTTCGGCACGGACGTCATGCGCGTCGAGGAGGGCCAGCCCCTCGCCCTCGACCTGCGCCTGGAGTCCGTCGTCGAGGGCGTGCTCGTCACCGGTTCGGTCCGTGGCACGGCGACCGGCGCCTGCGTGCGGTGCCTGGACCCCGTCAGCCAGGAGGTCGACGGGTCCTTCCAGGAGCTGTTCGTCTACGCCGAGCGCCACGACCACCACCGCGAGGTGGGGGACGAGGACGCCGACGAGGAGCTCCGGATCGAGGACGGTCTCATCGACCTCGAGCCGGTGCTCCGTGACACGGTGGTGCCCGCACTGCCGTTCAAGCCGGTGTGCCGGCCCGACTGCCCCGGGTTGTGCTCCGAGTGCGGCATCCCGCTCGCGGAGGATCCCGGGCACCAGCACGACCTGATCGACCCCCGATGGGCGGCGCTCTCGGTCCTGACCGAGACCTCGCCCACGCCGACAGAGAAGAGGACCTGACGTGGCCGTTCCGAAGCGGAAGATGTCGCGCTCCAACACCCGCTCGCGCCGCGCCAACTGGAAGGCGACGGCCGTCGCCACGACGACCTGCCCCCAGTGCAAGTCGCCGACCCAGCCGCACGTCGCGTGCCCGTCGTGTGGCACCTACAAGGGCCGCCACTACGGCGCCGCCGAGCGCACCGAGCACCAGGGCTGATCGCTTCCCCATGGGGAGGGGGTCGGCTGGTGCGCTCACACCGCTGCGACCCGTCACCGAGCTGCTCGAGCACCTCGTCGAGGTGACCGGTGGCCCGGTCGACGCGGCGGTGCTCCAGCGCGCCCTGACCCACCGCTCCTACGCCTACGAGGCGGGCGGGCTGCCGCACAACGAGCGGCTCGAGTTCCTCGGCGACTCGGTGCTCGGGCTCGTCGTGACGACGTCCCTCTACGACACCCACCCCGACACGAGCGAGGGCCAGCTCGCGAAGCTCCGCGCGGCCGTCGTCAACATGCGCGCGCTCGCCGACGTCGGGCGCACCCTCGGCCTCGGCGACTACGTCTACCTCGGGCGCGGTGAGGAGTCCACCGGGGGCCGCGACAAGGACTCCATCCTCGCCGACACGGTCGAGGCCGTCATCGGCGCCGTCTACAGCTCGGGCGGCATCGAGGCCGCCGGGCGGCTCGTGCACCACCTCGTCGACCCGCTCATCGCCCAGTCGGCCACCCTCGGGGCCGGCCTGGACTGGAAGACGAGCCTGCAGGAGATCACGGCGCGTCACGCGCTGGGCGCCCCCGAGTACTCCGTCACCGAGGACGGCCCCGAGCACGCGAAGTGGTTCGAGGCCGAGGTCCACGTCGGCGGCGACGTGCTCGGCCGCGGGGCGGGCCGCACGAAGAAGGTGGCCGAGCAGGAGGCCGCCGCCCTCGCCTGGGCGACGCTCCGCGACCGCCACGAGGGAGCCGTGCCGCCCGAGGAGGCCGGTGCCTGAGCTGCCGGAGGTCGAGGTCGTGCGCCGCGGCCTCGCCGAGCACGTCCTTGGCCGCACCGTGGCCGACGTCGAGCTCGACGGCCACCGGGTGGCCCGCCGGCACGTCGCAGGGCCGCAGGACCTGCGCGACCGCCTCGCCGGGCGCCGCGTCGCCGACGTCCGGCGGCGCGGCAAGTACCTCTGGCTCGACCTCGGTGACTCGCTCGGGCTCCTCGTCCACCTCGGGATGAGCGGCCAGCTCCTCGTCGAGGACGCCGACGCCCCCCGCGAGAAGCACCTCCACGCGCGGTTCCGCTTCACCGACGACGGCCCCGAGCTGCGCTTCGTCGACCAGCGCACCTTCGGCGGGCTGGCCCTGGCCGACCTCGGCGAGGGCGGCGTGCCGACGACGATCGCCCACATCGCCCCCGACCTGCTCGAGGCGGCCTTCGACCGGCCGGCGGTCGTCCGACGGGTCAAGGCGAGGGACAGTGCCGTCAAGCGGGTGCTGCTCGACCAGACGGTCGCGTCGGGGATCGGCAACATCTACGCCGACGAGGCGCTGTGGCGGGCCGGGGTGCACGGCGAGCGGGTGGCGAGCACCCTGACCGGGCCACGGATCGGCCGGCTGCTCGACCACGCCGCGCAGGTCATGCGCGAGGCGCTCGACGAGGGCGGCACGAGCTTCGACGCGCTCTACGTCAACGTCAACGGGGCCTCCGGCTACTTCGACCGCTCGCTCGCCGCCTACGGGCAGGCGGGGCGGCCGTGCCGGCGGTGCGGCACCCCCATCCGGCGGGAGCAGTTCATGAACCGGTCGTCCTTCTCGTGCCCCCGGTGCCAGCCCCGGCCGCGCCGCCGGCTGACGCCCCGCGAACGTGGGTGAGGACCGTCGTCCAGACGGTGGTCTTCACCCAGGTTCGGGGGGCAGGCCGATCCGGCGGTCGAAGCCCCCGGGGGCGTGGACGTTGAGCAGCCGCACGTCCGTCGTGCCCTCGTTGGCGATCGCGTGCCGCGTCCCGGCCGGGACGAGCACGAAGACGCCCGGGCCGGCCTCGACCCGTCTCCCGTCCTCTCCGAGGGTCACCGAGAGCGTGCCGTCGAGGACGAGGAACGAGTCGTCCTCGTCGTCGTGGACGTGGCCGGGCACCCCCTGCCCCGGCGCGAGGACGACGATCCCGAGGTTGAAGAACGGGGTGTCGTCCGTGCGGGCGAGGAACTCGACGTTCCCGACCCGGTGGCCCCGCCCCGGTTCGGTGACGACGACCGGCCGGGTCATCGCGCACCGCCGCTGACGAGCTCGGCGCCGACCTCGGCGCCGGCCAAGGAGCCGGCCGCGGAACCGAGTGCGCCCCCGAACGTGTCGTGCGGGTCGACGGCGGCCTTGACCCGGCGCAACCGCTCGAGGACGTCGGGAGTCCACGCGCGGCTCAGGGCCTGCTCGCCGCCGTGGCCGCCGAAGTTGACGAGCGTCGTCCCCGGTGACCACGGCTCGAGGGTGCGCAGCACCCCGTGCGTCACGACGGGAGCGACGTCGCGCAGCGGTGGCGGCGCGGGTGCGACGACCGACAGCGAGAACGCCCCCTCGCGCCCGGCGACCGCGTTGGGCACCGCGGCGGGACGCGCGAGGGCGCCGCCCATGAGCCGCAGCTCGACCATGGCGAGCGGGATGTCGACGTCCGGGCCGGCCACGCCGAGGAGGGCGTCGAGGGCCGCCGGTGGGAGGGAGTGCAGGATGCCGCCGCGCATGACGGCGGGCATCGGCTCGGTGGGGTCCATGTGGATGCCGTCGACCGCGGCGTACGACATCGGCCCGACCGTGTCGAGCAGCGCCGGCGCGACGGCGCGCATCGGCGCGAGCAGCGCCTCGCCACGCGCGGGCGGCCCGGCGAGCCCGAACCGCAGGGCCAGGCTCACCACCCCGCGCAGGGGCGGCGGGACCGAGTCGAGGGGTGGGAGCCGGAGCACGGCGACCGACGTCGTGACGTCCTCGGGCATGGCTGGGGCCCACTCCGCCCAGGCGCGCAGCACGCGCTCGACGTCGCCCGGCCCGAACAGCACCGCCCCGCCGAAGAACTCGGGCACGGGGACGAGCCCGAACTCGACCGCGGTCGCGATGCCGAACCGGGCCTGGCCGCCGCGCACCGCCCAGAACAGCTCGGGGTCGGACTCCGCGGTGACGCGGCGCAGCGTGCCGTCGGCGGTGACGAGCTCGACGGCCCGCACGTGGTCGGCGGCGAAGCCGTGGCGCCGGGCGAGGTGGCCCATCCCGCCGCCGAGGGTGTAGCCGACGACACCGACCCCGGACGAGGAGCCGGACAGGGGTGCGAGCCCGTGGGGTACGGCCGCGTCGATGACCGAGCGCCACCGGGCCCCGGCCTCCACCCGCGCTGTGCGGGAGTGCGGGTCGACCGTGACGCCCCGCATCCGGGCGGTCGTGACGAGCACCGCCCCGTCGACGGGGTCGGCCGCGCCGTGGCCGGTCGCCTGGACGGCGACCGGGATGCCGACCTCGCGGGCGTGGCGGACGGCCGCCGCGACGTCACCGGCACCCTCGGCCGCGACGACGAGCGCCGGGCGGTGGGTGACAGCCGTGTTGAACCCGGACACCTCGGCGGCGGTCGCCGGGGCGTCGCCGTCGAGGACCGCTCCGACCACCTCGCGGGCCAGCCGCTCGCGTGAGCCTGTCGTGTGCATCTCGTCTCCTCCTGTCGCCGCCGCGGGGTGCGGACCGGCTCGTCCTTCGACTGTGGGTCTGAGGAGGGCCCCGGCACATGAGGCATTCACCCAGTCCGTGGAGGTGAGGGGCGCAGGATGCCGTGTGCCCGGCATCCGCGGCCGACCTCCGCGCGGGGAGGTGCCCCCGCTCGGGATCCCGTGGTGCCCGGCGTCTGGGCGGTCGGCTCACACGACGTCGAGCAGGCCGCGCCGCTGGGCGACGGTGACGGCCTCGGTGCGGCTCGACACGTTGAGCTTCGCCATGAGGTTGCTCAGGTGGACGCTGGCCGTCTTGGCGCTGATGAACAGCCGGGCGCCGATCTCGCGGTTCGTCAGGCCCTCGGCGACGAGGGCGAGCACCTCCCGCTCGCGCTCGGTGAGCACCGCGTCGAGGGCGGCCCCGGGGGCGGCGAGGCGCTCCCGGCTCACCAGGGCGCCGACCGCCCGCTCGAGCGGGGCGGCCCCGATCCGTGCGGCCGTCGCGGCGGCCTCCCGGGCGTGGGCCCGGGCGCCGTCGCGGTCCCCGGCGTGGACGAGGGCCGCCGCCAGCCGCCAGTGGCAGCGGGCCTGCTCGGGGACGTGACCGTAGCCGAACGCCTCGAGCGCGCGCTCCCACTCCTCGACGGCGGGCCGGTCGAGCGCGCGGGCATGCTCGGCCAGGGCACGGACGTACCAGGCGCGCCCCTCGGGCCCGAGGTCGCCGGGGCGACCGTGGCCGCCGGACGCGATGCGCTCGACCCGCTCGCGCAGGAGCCCGGCCCGCCGTACCGCGTCGTCGGCGCCCGCGACGTCCCGGCGCCTGCGGCACGTCGACGCGAGGTCGGCCAGCGCGGCGAGCGCGAGCGCCGACAGCCACAGCCCGCCGTACGCGCCCTCGCCGGCCACGGCGTCGAGGTGGGTCTGGGCGCGCTCCACGACCTCGACGGCGGCCTCGGGGTCGCCCTCCCAGGTCAGGAGGTCGGCCTCGCACCCACCGGCGACGAGGGCGACCTGCGGGTCGGCGTCCCAGCTGCCCCGCAGCCCGGCCACCCGACGCCTCGCGTCCGGCGACCCACCGGCCACCGCGGCGTAGCACCCGACCGCCGCGAGGCGGGCCGCGGCCACGTCGGGCGGGGGGCCCTCCGGGGCCTCGGTGGCCCGAAGGCTGCCCTCGAGGTCGCCGGAGACGTATCGCACGACCGCGTGGAGCACCCGGATCTCGACGCCGGGCCCGCTCCACCGCAGGCCGCTCTCGGCCACCCGGGCCATCGCCGTGCGCAGCACCGGCAGGGATGCCGTGACGTCGCCGTTGTAGTAGCGCAGCGAGGCGAGCGCGTAGTGGGCGCGCAGCTCCGCGAGGGGTTCCCTCGCGGTCCGGGCCAGGCGCAGCGCGGTGCCGAGGCGCACGGCGGCCGCAGCCCGGTCGCCGGCGATCTCGTCGAGGAAGGCGAGCGTCGTCACGGCGTCGGCCTCCAGGCCCGGAACCGCCGCGGCCCGGGCTGCCTCGAGCGCGGCCTCGGCCCTCGGGCGGGCCTCGGCGGGGCGACGGGCCCCGAGCAGCGAGCGGGCGAGCACGACCTCGGCGAGGGCCGCGAGGGGTGCCTCGACCCCACCCTCCTCGGCGAGGTGCACGGCATCCTCGGCGGGGCCCACCGCCTCGTCGGTGGCGTCGACCTCGACGAGCCGACGGGCCAGCTCGGCCCGCGCCTCGACGCCACCCGGGGCGTCACCCTCCGCGTCGCACAGGGCGACCGCCCGCCGCCCCAGCTCGACGGCCCGCCCCGGCTCGCCGGCGAGTCCCGCGGCTCGGGAGGCCCGCACCGCGAGGCGCCCCTCCGTCAGGCCGGCGCGGGCCTCGTCGCCGGCCGTCGGCCACGCCGAGAGCGCTCGCCCGAGGTGCTCGAGGGCCTCGTGCGGGGCGGGGAGCCGCATCGCGTCCTCGGCCGCCCGCACCGACCACACGAGCACCGTGGCCGGGTCCCCGGCCTCGACGGCGTGGTGGGCCACCGCGGCGGGTACCGGAGCGCCGGCGGCGCCGGACCCCAACGCGGATGCGTACGCCGCGTGGAGCCGGGCGCGTTCGCCCGGGAGGAGGTCGTCGTGGACCGCGGCCCGGAGCAGGTCGTGGGGGAAGGCGTAGCCGGCACCGGCCGGGACGAGCAGGCCCTCGGCCACCGCGAGGCGCAGGGCGTCGTCGAGGGACGCCTCGTCCAGGGCGGCACCGACCCCGGCCGCCCGGCGCAGGACCCGGTCGGGCACCGGCTGGGTGCCCACCGACGCGCAGCGCACGACCGTGCGCACCGGGTCGGGCAGCCGCTCGAGCCGGCCGACGAGCACGTCGGCGAGCCCGCGGGGGACGCCGTCGCCGAGGCCGCCGGTGCGGGCCACGTCGGCGGCGAGGGTGGTCACGAAGTACGGGTTGCCCCCGGTGCGGCGGAAGACCTCGGCGGCGACGCGCCCGGCCGTCCCCACCCGGTCGGGGTCGGGCCGGTCGGGGTCGCCCGAAGCGGCCACCCCGACGAGGTCGAGGTAGCGCGCGACCTCGCCCTCGTCGAAGGGCTCGAGGTCGAGTCGTCGCACGGTCGGCAGACGCCCGAGCTCGCCGACGAGCGCGCGGGCCCGCGGGTGGGCGGCCAGCCCGTCCGTGCGTACCGTCGCCACGACGAGGAGCCGCTGCGTCGTGGACCGGCCGATGAGGAAGGTGAGGAACGCCGCGGACGACGCGTCGACCCACTGGAGGTCCTCGACCGTGACGACGACGGGCCCGGCGAGCCGACCGAGGTCGGCGAGCAGGGTCGTGGCGGCGTCGAGGACCCGCAGCCGGGTCGACCCGTCGTCGCCCGGCGCGTCCACCGGCCCGCGCGCGCCACGGGGGTCGTCGAGTCCGGTCAGCACCGCGGCCCGCCCGAGCGCTGCCGCGACGGCGGGGTCACCCTCGCCGCGGGTCCGGACCGCGCGCAGCAGGTCGGTCACCACGAGGTAGGGCAGGCCGGGATCGCCGACGTCGACGCACTGCGCGCCGAGCACGAGGGCATCGGCCGGCACGACCTGCTCGCGCAGCGCCCGGACGAGCCGCGTCTTCCCGACGCCGGCCTCGCCGGCGAGGAGCACCGCGCACGCCTCGCCGGCCGACGCGGCCGCCACCGCCGCTCGCAGGACCCCCACCTCCGCCTCACGACCCACGAGCGCTGCGGGACCGGAGCCGGACATGCCTGCATGATGCACCACGACGGCCGGGGAGCGGTCAGGGCGCGGGCCGGTCCTCGAGCTCGACCGGCCGGCCCGTGCGGGCCTCCGAGAGCTCCGCGAACGCGGAGCGCACCGTCTTCGCGTACAGGTGCGAGCCCTTCAGGCTCGGGTGGATGCCGTCCGGCTGCAGCTGCCCGCTCGTGCCGGCGAGAGCGGCGTCCCAGTCGGCGAGGCGCACGTTCGGCAGGCCCTCGACCGCCTCGCGCAGTGCGGCGTTGTCGCGCTCCGCCCGGGCGTAGCGTCCGTGGACGGTGACGACGACGACCATCCGGTCGGGCCCGATGGCCGCGAGGGTCTCCTCCAGGGCGGGGACGTCGGTGCCGGCGTTCGTGCCGAACGCGAGCACGACGGCCCGGCGCAGCCCGTCGCCACGGGCCGCGACGAGGGCCGGGGCGTCGGACCACTTCCGGTTGGACTTCGCGTCCATCCGGATCTTCGGGAGGTGGTAGCGCAGGGCGTGGCTCGAGCCGACCATCATCGAGTCGCCGAAGGCGTCGACCTCCGAGCCGGCGGGCATGCTCCAGTCGACCTCCGCCGGCGCCGCGGTGGGCGCCGGGCTGGGCGCCGCCGGTCCGGCCGCCCCCGTGGGTTCGCCGGATGCCGTGGATGCCGTGGATGCCGTGGGTGCCGTGGGCGTCGGACCGGGTGCCGCCTCGTCGGCGAGCCCCGCCTCGGTGGCCGTGATGAGCCGCTCGGTCGAGGTGCGGTCGGGCGCGGTGAGCAGGACCGCGACGACTGCGACGACGAGGAGGAGGACGACCGACCAGACGACGCGGGCGCCTCGCGTCCCGAGGGCGCGCAGCCGCCGCAGCAGCTCCCGGCCGGCACCGGCGAAGCCACGGCGCCGCACCGGCATCTCGACGAAGCGGTAGGACAGGTCGGCGACGGCGAGCGTCACGAGGACGCACCACGCGCGGGTCAGCAGGTAGGAGGCGCCGCCGGGTGCGACGGGGAGGTCCTGGCCGACGACGAGGAGGACCGGCCAGTGCCAGAGGTAGATGCCGTAGCTGCGGGCGCCGAGCCAGCGCACCGCCGGCAGCTCGAGGAGGGCGCGCACCCGGCCGGGCCGCTCGACGACGACGAGCACGAGGGCGGTCGTCGCGAGGGAGGCGAGCAGGATGCCCCCGCGGAAGGTCCACGCCGAGTCCTCGCCGGCGAGGACGAGGAGCGCCGCGAGCGTGGCGAGCGCCCCCGCGCCGACGTGGCGCCGGTGCGCTCCCCACCACGGGGTCCGCGTCCAGGCCCGGTGCGGTGCGGCGTACGCGAAGGCCAGGGCCGCGCCGAGCATGAGCCCCATGACGTGGGTGTCGGTGCCGTAGTACGCCCGGGTCGGGCTCTCGGGGTCGAGGTGCACGGCCATGAGCACCGACGAGCCCGCCGCGAGGAGGAGGGCGGCCCCGGCCCGGGCCTCGGGTCGACGGGCGACGGCGAGCAGGAGGAGCACGGCGGGGGGCCACACGAGGTAGAACTGCTCCTCGACCGCGAGCGACCACAGGTTCATGAGCAGCTGCGGGGACGTCGCCGCGAAGTAGTCGGAGCCCGCGGCGATCTCGAGCCAGTTCGAGGTGAAGGTCAGGGCGCCGGTCACCTGCCGCTCGATGCCGACGAGCAGGTCGCCCTCGGACAGGCGGGCGAGCAGCACGGAGGCCGGGACGCAGACGAGGAGCGCGGGGAGCAGCCGCCGGGCGCGCCGGGTCCAGAACGCGGGCAGGTCGAGGCGGCCGGTCGTGACGCGCTCGCGGACGAGCAGCGTCGTGATGAGGAAGCCGGAGACGACGAAGAAGACGTCGACGCCGAGGAAGCCGCCGGGCAGCCACGACGGGTCGAGGTGGAAGAGCAGCACGGCGACGATGGCGAGCGCGCGCAGGCCGTCGAGGCCGGCGAGGCGCTCCGGGGTGCCGCCCGAGGACGGCAGGGACGGGTCGCGGCCGGCGCGGGGCCGGGGCGGTGGTGCCTGCCGCCCCACCGCGCCCTGAGCCTGCACCGTGCTCATCCCGCCACGGTAGGGGCTGGTGGTGCCGGTGTGACGGAGGCGCGCTCGGCGGCGGGTCCTACGATCGGCCCATGGTGGAGCGGTCCGACGACGCGGGCGTGCGGCGGATGACGGTGTTCGTGCGCGGGCACGTCCAGGGCGTCGGCTTCCGCTGGTGGGCCCGCGCCCGCGCCCTCGAGCTCGGCCTCGTCGGGCACGCCCGCAACACCGCCGACGGCCGGGTCGAGGTCGTCGCCGAGGGCGGTGAGCAGGCGCTCTCGGCGCTGCTCGCGCTGCTCCACGAGAGGCCGTCGACGACGGGTCGCCCGGGGCGGGTCGACGGCGTGTCGTCGCCGCTGTGGGGCGACCCGCGCGGGGACGGGGGCTTCCGCGAGCGCTGAAGCGCGGCCCGCCCGGACGGCATCCGGGGGGTGGACGGCGACCTGACGCGGGTGCCGTGGCTTCCTACGATGACGGCGTGAGCGACATCCCCCCGGACCTCGCGCGGCTGCGGTCGAGCATCGACAACATCGACGCCGCCCTCGTCCACCTGCTCGCGGAGCGCTTCAAGGCGACCCAGCAGGTCGGGGAGCTCAAGGCGGCCGTCGGGCTGCCGCCCGCCGACCCGGCCCGGGAGGAGCGCCAGATCGCCCGGCTGCGGGGCCTGGCCCACGAGGCGGGTCTCGACCCGCAGTTCGCCGAGAAGTTCATCACCTTCGTCATCGCGGAGGTCATCCGCCACCACGAGGCGCTCGCGTCGGTCGAGCCCGGCGCGGCACCGACGGCGGGGGAGCCGGCAGCCACACCGGCACCGTCCGCCCCACCGGTCACATGCACCACCGGGCCCGTCGACGTCCCCGGGGGCACACCCCCGCGCGGGTAGAGTCGGGCGGCATCCGGCCGGGGCCGCCGGCCGGGACCGCCGACGAGAGCTGCTGACACCACCGTGTACCTCAAGACGCTGACCCTCAGGGGGTTCAAGTCCTTCGCCTCGGCGACGACGCTGCGCCTCGAGCCGGGCATCACCTGCGTCGTCGGGCCCAACGGGTCGGGCAAGTCCAACGTCGTCGACGCGCTCGCGTGGGTCATGGGGGAGCAGGGGGCGAAGTCCCTGCGGGGCGGCAAGATGGAGGACGTCATCTTCGCCGGCACGGCCGGGCGCCCGCCGCTCGGCCGCGCCGAGGTCAGCCTGACGATCGACAACACCGACGGCGCGCTGCCCATCGACTACACCGAGGTGACGATCACCCGCACGATGTTCCGCGGCGGGGGCAGCGAGTACGCGATCAACGGCACGTCGTGCCGGCTCCTCGACGTCCAGGAGCTGCTCTCGGACTCGGGCCTGGGCCGTGAGATGCACGTCATCGTCGGGCAGGGGCAGCTCGACACCGTCCTGCGGGCCACCCCCGAGGAGCGCCGCGGGTTCATCGAGGAGGCGGCCGGGGTCCTCAAGCACCGGCGGCGCAAGGAGCGGGCGCTGCGCAAGCTCGAGACGATGGGGGCCAACCTCACCCGCGTCCAGGACCTCACGGGCGAGATCCGCCGCCAGCTCGGCCCGCTCGGCCGCCAGGCCGAGGCCGCCCGGCGCGCCGCCGTCATCCAGGCCGAGGCCCGCGACGCGCGCCTGCGGCTGCTCGCCGACGACCTCGTCCAGCTGACCGCCGTCCTCGAGCAGGAGGTCGCCGACGAGACCGCCCTCATCGAGCGCCGGACCGCCGTCGAGGACGCCCTCGCCGAGGTGCGTACCCGCCTCGCCGACGTCGAGCGCCGCTCCGCCGAGGCCGCACCCGAGCTCGGCCGCGCCCAGGAGCGGTTCGTGCGGCTGCAGAGCCTGCGCGACCGGCTCGAGTCCACGGGGTCGGTCGCCGCCGAGCGGGTGCGCCTGCTCTCCCAGGACGAGGAGCACGAGACCACCTCGGGTCGCGACCCCGACGAGCTGCGCGCCCAGGCCGAGCGGGCCCGGGAGGCCGAACGCGCGCTGCTCGAGGAGGTCGCGGCCACGACCGGCGAGCTCGCCGCCGCCGTCGCCCGCCGGGAGCAGCTCGAGGCCGCGTACGCCGCCGAGCAGGCCCGGCTCGCCCGGCTCGCGCGGGCCGCCGCCGACCGCCGGGAGGGGCTCGCCCGCCTCGCCGGCCAGGTGGCCGCCCGCCGCAGCCGGATCGAGGCGGGGGAGGCCGAGATCGGGCGCCTCGAGGAGACCGTCGCCGCCGCGCGGGCCCGGGCCGCCGAGGCCGAGCAGGAGTACTCCCGCCTCGAGGGCGGGGTCGCCGTCGAGGAGGAGGGCGAGGAGGGCCTCGACGAGGCCTACGAGTCCGCCGCGGCCCTCCTCTCCGAGGTCGAGGCGCGGATCGAGGCGCTCGTGGCCACCGAGCGGGAGGCGGAGCGCGACCGTTCGTCGACCGCCGCCCGCATCGAGGCCCTCGAGCTGAGCCTGCGCCGCAAGGACGGCGCCGCCACCCTGCTCGCCGCGGCCGACGACGAGCACGGGGTCGTCGGCACGGTCGCCTCGCTGCTCCACGTGAGCGGCGGGCACGAGGCAGCCGTCGCCGCGGCCCTCGGCTGGGCCTCGGAGGCCCTGGCCGTCCCCACCGCCGAGCACGCCGCGCGCGCCATCGGGTCGCTGCGCGAGGGCGACGGGGGTCGCGCCGCCCTCCTCGTCGGCGCGACGGCGTCCCCGACCGACCCGGCATCCTGGCCGGTGCTCGATGACGGCGCCGTGTGGGCACGCGACGTCGTGCGCGCACCCGACGACGTGCGCCCGGCGCTCGAGCAGCTGCTCGACCGCGTCGCGCTCGTCGCCACCGCGGCCCACGCCGTCGCCCTCGTCGACCGGCAGGCCGGCATCACGGCCGTCACCCCCGACGGCGACGTCTTCGGACCCGGCTGGGCCCGCGGCGGCAGCAGCGCCGGCGAGAGCCTGCTCGAGCTCCAGGCCGCCCTCGACGACTCCCGGGCGACCCTCGAGACGGCGGCCGCGAGCGTCGAGCGCACCCGCTTCGCGCTCGTCGCGGCGCGCGAGCGGGCCCGCGAGGTCGGCGCCGAGGTCGAGGCCGCGCTCGGCGCCCTCCACGAGTCCGACGCCCGGATGGCCGCGGTCGCCGAACGGCTCGGCGGCCTCGGGGCCGCCGTGCGCACCGCGACCGCCGAGGCCGACCGCACCGAGCGGGCCGTCGCGACCGCCCGCGAGACCCTCGAGGAGGACCGGGTCGAGCTCGGGGCCCTCGAGGCCCGGCTCGCCGAGGCGGAGGCCGCGCCCGCCGAGGAGGCCGAGGAGCCCTCGACCGACGAGCGCGACCGCCTCGAGCTCGAGGCGAGCCGCGCCCGCACCGCCGAGACCGAGCTGCGGCTCGCGCTGCGCACCCGGGAGGAGCGGGCCCGCTCGCTCAAGGGCCGGGCCGACTCGCTCGACGGGGCGGCCCGCAACGAGCTCGCGGCCCGGGAGCGGCTGCGGGAGCGTCGTGAGCGGCGGCGCCGCGAGGCGACGGTCGCCGAGGCGGTGCACGCGGCGGCCTCCTACGCGGTCGGGCGGGTCGCCGGCGCCCTCGCGCGGGCGACGACGCTGCGCGACGCGGCCGAGGCCGAGCGCGGCGAGCGCGACGTGGCGGCCGTGGCGCTGCGCGAGGAGCTGACCCGCGTCCAGGACGAGCTGCGCGACCTCACCGACTCCGCGCACCGCGACGAGGTGGCCCGGGCCCGCCAGGTGGCCCGCATCGAGCAGCTCCAGGCCCGTGCGCTCGAGGAGCTCGGCATCGACCCCGAGGTGCTCGTCGAGGAGTTCGGCCCGCACCGCGAGGTGCCGCACGTCCTCGCCCCCGGGGACGACCCCGCCGCCGCGCCGGAGCCCGGGCCGTACGTGCGCGAGGAGCAGGAGAAGCGCCTGCGCCGGGCCGAGCGCGGGCTGCAGGCACTGGGCCGGGTCAACCCGCTCGCCCTCGAGGAGTTCGCCGCCCTCGAGGAGCGGCACACCTTCCTCACGACCCAGCTCGAGGACCTCAAGCGCTCCAAGCGCGACCTGCTCGACATCGTCAAGGAGGTCGACGAGCGCGTCGAGCAGGTGTTCTCCGAGGCCTTCCGCGACACCGAGGAGCAGTTCGGCAGGGTCTTCGAGCGGCTCTTCCCCGGTGGCGAGGGGCGGCTCGTGCTCACCGACCCCGACGACATGCTGTCGACCGGCATCGAGGTCGAGGCCCGCCCGCCGGGCAAGAAGGTCAAGCGGCTCTCGCTGCTGTCCGGCGGCGAGCGCTCGCTCGTGGCCGTCGCCCTGCTCGTCGCCATCTTCAAGGCCCGCCCGAGCCCGTTCTACATCATGGACGAGGTCGAAGCGGCGCTCGACGACACCAACCTCGGCCGCCTCATCACCCTCTTCGAGGAGCTGCGCGACTCCAGCCAGCTCATCGTCATCACGCACCAGAAGCGCACCATGGAGGTCGCCGACGCGCTCTACGGCGTCTCGATGCGCGGCGACGGCGTGACGACGGTCGTCTCGCAGCGCATCCGCGACGTCGCCGCGACCGCCTGAGCCGCACGGCATCCGCACGGCATCCCCCCGGATGCCGTGCCGCCCCGTGCGCTGCCCGCCCCCCGTCAGCCGGGCAGGGGCCCGACGTCGCCGAGCGGCCAGAACCGCAGGACGACGGGCCCGATGACCCGCTCCCCAGGCACGAGGCGGACGCACTCGGGCCCCTCGGTCGCCCCCCGGCAGCCGATGACCGAGTCGGCCGACTGCGAGCGGTGGTCGCCGAGCACGAGGAGGTTCTCGCTCGGCACGGTGATCTCGGGGAAGCACCGGCTCGAGCGCGGCGTCGTCGTGCAGTCGAGCACGCCGGGGGTGAACGGCAGGTCCTCGAAGACGTACGGCTCGTCGAGCGGCTCGCCGTCGACGGTCACCGCGCCGTCGGCGCTGCAGCACGCGACCCGGTGCCCGGGCAGGCCGACGACCCGCTTGACGGTGTAGGCGGTGCTGCTCGGCCCGATGCCGGTGAGGTCGCCGAACCCGCGCAGGACGCGCACGACGACGTTGTCGGCGGGGGGCAGCTCCGTGGCCTGCCACGTCTCGCCGTGCCCGAAGACGACGACGTCACCCCGGGCGACGTCGTCGTCGAGCCGGTTGACGAGGATCCGGTCCCCGATGTGGAGGGTGTTCTCCATCGACTGCGACGGGACGCCGAAGGGCTTGACGAGGAAGGCCTGGACGAGCGCCACCGCCACGAGCGCGATGAGCACCTCGGAGAACATCGGCAGTCGGCGGCGACGGCGCGGCGGCGCCCCGTCCGACGCGGGCGCGGCGGCAGTCACGGCGCCACCCTAGTCAGGCGCGCCGGGAGTGTCGATTTGGTCGCCCGGTGGTGCCTCTGCGACGGTTGGGACATGATCTCCGTCGTGCTCGGCCTGCTCCTCTGCGTCGGACTCGCCCTCACCGTCATGGCCCTCGTCGCCGTCCCGGCCCGCCGCGAGGGACGCGACGTGCTGAGCGAGCGCGGCGAGGAGGTCATCGGCTCGATCCGCGAGCGCCAGCTGCCCGGCCGGCGCGACGACGCCGCCGCCGGGCGCCGACCGGTGCCCGAGGGCTCGGGCCCGCTCGACGCCGCCGTCGCGACCCACCGCTGAGCCCGTGCGCTCCGGCATCGACCCCGCCGCCGTCGACCCCGCGGTCCGGCCGCAGGACGACCTGTTCGCGCACGTCAACGGCCGCTGGGTCGCGTCTACGCCGATCCCCCCCGACCGCGGCCGCTACGGCACGTTCGACATCCTGCGCGAGACGGCCGAGGCCCACGTTCGCGAGATCATCGAGGAGGTCGCCGCCGGCTCGCCCGAACCGGGCACGGTGGCCGCGAAGGTCGGCGACCTGTACTCCTGCTTCATGGACGAGGAGACCGTCGAGGCCCTCGGCGCCGCACCGCTCGCCGCCGACCTCGAGCGGGTCGCGGCCGTCTCCGGCCCGGCCGACGTCGTCGCGGCGACGGGCACCTTCGGGCGCGCCGGCATCCTCGGCCTCGTCCTGCCGTTCGTCAACACCGACGACCGCGACCCCGACCGGTACGTCGTCTACCTCGAGCAGGCGGGCCTCGGGCTCCCCGACGAGTCGTACTACCGCGAGGAGCAGCACGCCGACAAGCGCACGGCATACGTCGCGCACGTCGAGCGGATGCTGGCCCTCGCCTCCTGGCCGGACCCCGCCGGCGCGGCTGCCCGGGTCATGGCGCTCGAGACGCGGCTGGCTGCCGGGCACTGGGACAAGGTGACCAACCGCGACCCGGTCAAGACGTACACCCTCGTCGACCTCGCCGGGCTCGCCGAGATGGGTCCCGGCGTCGACTGGGAGGCCTACCTCGCCGGGCTCGGCGCGACCCCCGCGGCGTTCGACGCCGTCGTCGTGCGCCAGCCCGACCACGTCCGCTCGGTCGCGGCCGCCCTCGCCGAGGAGCCGGTCGCGACGTGGCGCGACTGGCTCGCGTGGCACGTCGTCCACGCGCACGCGCCCTACCTGTCGGCGGCGTTCGTCGAGGAGAACTTCGACTTCTACGGGCGCACCCTGTCCGGTGTGCCCGAGATGCGCGAGCGGTGGAAGCGCGGGGTGGGGCTCGTCGAGGAGTCCCTCGGCGAGGCCGTGGGCCAGCTCTACGTCGAGCGCCACTTCCCGCCGCACGCCAAGGACGCCATGGTCGAGCTCGTCGGCAACCTCGTCGAGGCGTTCCGCCGCAGCCTGAGCGAGGTGCCCTGGATGGGCGACGACACCCGGCGCGAGGCCCTGACCAAGCTCGGCCAGTTCACGCCGAAGATCGGCTACCCGCAGCAGTGGCGCGACTACACCGCCCTCGAGATCGTCCCCGGCGACCTGCTCGGCAACGTGCGGCGGGCCGTCGCGTTCGAGGTCGACCGCCAGCTGGCCAAGCTCGGCGGGCCGGTCGACCGCGACGAGTGGTTCATGACCCCGCAGACGGTCAACGCCTACTACAACCCCGGCCTCAACGAGATCGTCTTCCCCGCGGCGATCCTCCAGCCGCCGTTCTTCGACGTCGAGGCCGACGCCGCCGTCAACTACGGCGGCATCGGGGCGGTCATCGGGCACGAGATCGGCCACGGCTTCGACGACCAGGGCTCGCAGTTCGACGGCACCGGCACGCTGCGCAACTGGTGGACCGACGAGGACCGGGCGGCGTTCCAGGCGCTCGCCGACGCCCTCGTCACCCAGTTCGACGAGCTCGAGACGCGCGACGCCCCGGGCCACAAGGTCAACGGTGCGCTCACCGTCGGCGAGAACATCGGCGACCTCGGTGGGCTGACCATCGGGCACCTCGCCTACCGCATCTCGCTCGGCGGCGACCCCGCGCCGGTCATCGACGGCCGCACCGGCGACCAGCGGTTCTTCGTCGGCTGGGCCCAGGTCTGGCGCGGGGCCGCCCGTCGGGCCGAGGCGGAGCGGCTGCTCGCCCTCGACCCCCACAGCCCGATGGACCTGCGTGCCAACGCGGTGCGCAACCTCACCGAGTTCCACGAGGCCTTCGACGTCGCCCCGGGTGACGGCATGTGGGTCGACCCGCAGCACCGGGTTCGCATCTTCTGACCGCGTCGCTGCCCGCTGGCGCCTGCCGGGCGCGGCGCCGGACGCCGTTCCCCCCGGATGCCGTCGCGCCGGTTTGGGTGCCGTCGGGTCGGCTGCGAGGATGAGCGGGTGAGCGCCATCGACACCCTGTGGGAGTACCTCGCCGTCGCCGTCGGCATCATCGTCGTCGTCGGGGGCATCGCCCTCGGCCTGATGCGCGGGCGGGGCGGCCGGACCAAGGAGCTGCCGCCGACCCCGCCGAGCAGCGCCCCGGGCGGGCCGGCGGTCGACGTCGACGCCGCACCCGAGGGGGCGATCGGCACGCTCGAGCGGCCCGGGTCGACCGACGTCCTCGAGCCGTCGGTCGTCGAGCCCGAGCTCGAGGCCGTGCCCCCGGCGCCGGCGCCCGTCCCCACGATCGAGCGGCCCGAGGCACCGGCCGGCCGGCTGCGGCGGCTGCGGGCCCGGCTCGCCCGCTCGAACACGGCGCTCGGCAAGGGGCTGCTCGCCCTGCTGTCCGGCGGGCGGCTCGACGAGGCCGCGTGGGAGGAGGTCGAGGACACCCTCCTCGCCGCCGACCTCGGCGTCGCCGCGACGACCGACCTCGTCGATGCCCTGCGCACGAAGGTGGCCGTCGAGGGCACGACCGACGAGGCGACGGTGCGGGGGTGGCTGCGCGAGGAGCTCCTCACCCTCGTCGACCCGACGATGGACCGCTCGGTCGTCTCGTCCCGGGTCGACGGCCGGCCGGCCTGCGTGCTCGTCGTCGGCGTCAACGGCACGGGCAAGACGACGACGGTGGGCAAGCTGGCCCGGGTGCTCGTCGCCGAGGACAAGGACGTCGTCCTCGGGGCGGCCGACACCTTCCGCGCGGCGGCCGCCGACCAGCTCCAGACGTGGGGCGAGCGCGTCGGCGTGCCGACGGTCCGCTCCGACCGCGACGGCGCCGACCCCGCCGCCGTCGCCTTCGACGCCGTGCGGGCGGCCGCGGAGATGGAGGCCGACGTCGTCCTCGTCGACACGGCCGGGCGCCTGCAGAACAAGGTCGGGCTCATGGACGAGCTCGGCAAGGTCAAGCGGGTCATCGAGAAGCAGAGCCCGGTCGACGAGGTGCTCCTCGTCCTCGACGCCACGACCGGACAGAACGGCATGCGCCAGGCGGAGGTCTTCTCGCAGGTCGTCGGCATCACCGGCATCGTGCTCACCAAGCTCGACGGCACCGCGAAGGGCGGCATCGTCGTCGCGGTGCAGCGCGAGCTCGGGGTCCCCGTCAAGCTCGTCGGACTCGGGGAGGGGCCCGACGACCTCGCCCCCTTCGACCCCGAGGCGTTCGTCGACGCGATCCTCGACTGATCTCCCCGCCGGGCGGGCGGCATCCCGGCGAGGCCCGGGTGGGGTGCACCGTCGAACAGGCAGTGCGCGTCGGACGACGGGCGCCCTCCGCTGGGGCGTGCGGGCCGCGGGCCTGCACCCCGCCCACTGCCTGTTCGTGGGGTCGCTCGCACCCCGAGCCGCTCACCCAGCCGCGCGCCCGGCATCCCACGCGGTTCGAGCACCTGCGGAAGGCGCCGGTCTCACGATGCGGGACCAGCGGTCGACCGAAACCCGATGCTTACACCGGCCGCCACGATGCAACACCGCGGAAACACAACGCTGCGGGAGGCGAAACCCCGCACCGTCAGCGTTGTCGCCATGAGCACACCACTGATGCCCCTCGTGGAGGCAGCAGAGACCGTCGACTACGCGGCCACCGCGTTCCTCATCCTCTGCGCCTCCCTCGTCCTCCTCATGACGACCCCCGGCCTGGCGCTGTTCTACGGCGGCATGACCCGGACCAAGTCCGTCCTCAACATGATGATGATGTCGTTCGGCGCCATGGGCGTCGTCGGGATCATCTACGTCCTCTACGGCTACTCGATGTCCTTCGGCAGCCAGGACGTCGCCGGGATCATCGCCAACCCGTTCGAGAAGTTCGGCCTGGCGAACACCGACGCGATCGTCAACCCCTTCGGCTACGAGGGCTACGGGAACGTCCCAGAGCTCGCGTTCGTCGGCTTCCAGCTGACCTTCGCCGTCATCACCGTCGCCCTCATCAGCGGCGCCGTGGCCGACCGGGTGAAGTTCTCGACCTGGCTCGTCTTCTCGGCCCTGTGGGTCACCTTCGCCTACTTCCCGATCGCCCACATGGTCTGGGGCGGTGGTCTGCTGTCCGGCGCCGAGTCCAGCCTGTCCGCTCTCGTCCTCGGCGCGACCGACGGCGCGGCCAACGTCGCCCCGATCGACTTCGCCGGTGGCACCGTCGTCCACATCAACGCCGGCATGGCCGGGCTCGTCCTCGCCCTCGTCGTCGGCACCCGCCTCGGCTTCGGCAAGGTCGCCATGCGCCCGCACAACGTCCCGCTCACGATGATCGGCGCCGGGCTGCTGTGGTTCGGCTGGTTCGGCTTCAACGCCGGCTCCGAGCTCGCCGCCGACGAGACCGCCGCCCTCGTGTGGGTCAACACGACGGTCGCGACCTGCGCCGCGATGATGGGCTGGCTGCTCGTGGAGAAGCTGCGCGACGGCCACGCCACCTCGGTGGGTGCCGCCTCGGGCGTCGTCGCCGGCCTCGTCGCGATCACCCCGGCCTGTGGGGCGCTCAGCCCGCTCGGCTCGATCGTCCTCGGGGTCGTCGCCGGTGGCCTCGCGGCCCTCGCGGTCGGCCTGAAGTTCCGGCTCGGCTACGACGACTCGCTCGACGTCGTCGGCGTCCACCTCGTCGCCGGCCTCTGGGGCACCATCGGTGCCGGCCTGCTCGCCACCTCCACCGGGCTGTTCTACGGTGGCGGGGTCGACCAGCTCATCGTGCAGGTCCTCGTCGCGCTCGCGGCGCTCGTCGTCTCCGGCGTCGTCACGCTCGCCATCGCCCTGGCCCTCAAGGCGACCATGGGCTGGCGCGTCCCCGAGGACGTCGAGGTCGCCGGCATCGACCAGTCCGAGCACGCCGAGTCGGCCTACGACCTCGTCTCCGTGGGTGGTCGGATGGGCCCCGGTGGCACCGGTGGCCCCGCCGGGTCGCGCACGGGCGACACCTCGAAGAACCTCGAAGGAGCCACCTCATGAAGCTCGTCACCGCCATCATCAAGCCCCACCAGCTCGACGAGGTGAAGGAGGCCCTCGAGGCCTTCGGCATCCAGGGCATGACCATCAGCGAGGCCCACGGCTACGGTCGCCAGCGCGGGCACAGCGAGGTCTACCGCGGTGCGGAGTACACCGTCGACTTCGTCCCGAAGAGCCGCGTCGAGGTCCTCGTCGACGACATGGACGCCACCTCCGTCGTCGACGTCATCCTCAAGGCCGCGCAGACCGGCCGGATCGGTGACGGCAAGATCTGGGTCGTCCCCGTCGAGGACGTCGCCCGGGTCCGCACCGGGGAGCGCGGCGTCGAGGCGATCTGAGCGATGTCGACCTCCTCGAGCGAGATCGGCTCCCGGCGGCTCGACCTGGCCGGCACCCGCGACTTCGCCGTCGCGGGTGCCGGCCCGGCACGACGGGACGCCCTCGCCGCCTTCAACCGGGCGTGGCTCGCAGAGGTCTGGGACACCGCGACCGGGGGGACGCGCATCGAGGGGGTCGCCCTCGCGGCCGTCGGCAGCATCGGGCGCGGGGACGCCGGGCCGCTCAGCGACTACGACCTCGTCCTCCTCCACTCCGAGCGCTCGCTCCCGGCGAGGGAGCTCACGGCGCTCGCCGACCGCATCTGGTACCCCATCTGGGATGCCGGGGTGCGCCTCGACCACAGCGTGCGCACCGTGACGCAGTGCCGCCAGGTGGCCGCCGCCGACCTCACCGCGGCGGTGGGGCTGCTCGACCTCGCCCCGCTCGCCGGTGACGAGCAGCTCGTCGCCGCGGCCCGCTCCACGGTCGCCCACGACTGGCGGGGCAACGCGCGCAAGCGCCTCCCGCAGCTCGTCGAGGCGGTGGCCGCCCGCCACCAGCGCCAGGGCGACCTCGCCCAGTCGATCGAGCCCGAGCTCAAGGAGGCCCACGGCGGCCTGCGGGACATGACGGTGCTCCGGGCCCTCGCGGAGGCGTGGCTCGCCGACCGGCCCCACGGCGGGGTGGATGCCGCGCACACCCTCCTCCTCGACGTCCGGGACGCCGTCCACGTCGTCACCGGTCGAGGGCGCGACCGGCTCGGCCGGGAGGACCACGACGCCGTCGCGGCGCTGCTCGGCCACCACGACGCCGACGACCTGCTCACCGCGGTCTCCCACGCCGGCCGGGTCGTCGCCTACGCCCTCGGCGGCACGCTGCGCCGCGCCGGGCAGTCCCAGCGGGCCCGCACCCTGCGGATCGGGCCGCGCCGGCCCCAGATGACCCCACTCGGGCACGGGCTGTTCGCCAGCGACGGCGAGGTCGTCCTCGGGTCCGCCCGCCTCGCGGCGTCGGACGCGGGGATGCCGTTGCGCGCCGGCGTCGTCGCGGCGCGGGCCGGGCTGCCCATCGCCCCGGCGACGCTGGACAACCTCGCCGCCCACGCCCCCGCGCCGAGCGACCCGTGGCCGGTGGGGCTGCGCGACCTCCTCGGCGACCTCCTCTCGGCCGGGCCCGGCCTGGTCACGGTGTGGGAAGGGCTGGACCAGGTCGGGATCATCGACGCGTGGGCGCCGGAGTGGGCCGCGGTGCGCTCGCGCCCCCAGCGCAGCGCCGTGCACCGGCACACCGTGGACCGTCACCTCGTCGAGGCGGTCGTGCGGGCCGCCGGCCTCGTGCGCCGCGTGTCGAGGCCGGACCTGCTGCTCGTCGCGGCCCTGCTGCACGACATCGGGAAGGTCCGCGGCGCGCACGACCACTCGGTGGCCGGGGCCGAGCTGACCCGCCGCATCGCGACCCGCTGGGGGTTCGGCGTCCACGACGTCGAGGTGCTCGTCACCCTCGTGCGCGAGCACCTCACCCTCATCGAGCTCGCGACCCGCCGCGACCACCAGGACCCGGCGACGGTCGACGCCGCCGTCGCCGCTGCCGGTGGCGACCGGGAGGTCTTCGAGATGCTCCTCGCCCTCACCGAGGCCGACGCGTCCGCGGCCGGTCCCGCGGCGTGGACCGACTGGCGGGCCACGCTCCTCGACCAGCTCGCCGTGGCCGTGCGCGACCGTCTCGACGGGCCCCCCCGGGTGGGCGTCCCGATCGGCGGGCAGGAGGCCCCCGGAGACGGTGCGGGCCTGCTCGACGCCACGGTCCTCGCCTCGGTGCGTGCCGGGGAGCCGAACGTTCGGGTCATCGCCACCGGTGGGTCGCACCGGCTCGACATCACCGACCTCGACCGCGTCGGGTTGTTCGCCGACACCGCGGGCCTGCTCGCGGCGGAGAGCCACACCGTGCGCACCGCGATTTTGCGCACGGTCGACGGCGTCGCGGTCAACGAGTGGCACGTCGAGTCGCCGAGCGGTGCCGTCCCCGACCCCGAACGGCTCGAGCGCGGCCTCGCTCGCCTCGCCCGGGGCGACCGGGGCCCCCTGACGACCCTCGACCGGCGCCGGGCCCACCTGCCGCGCCCGTCGGGGCGGTCCGCCCTCGGCAGCCCCGGTCAGGCCCGCGCCCTCGTCGTGCCCGGGGCGAGCAGCGACGCCACGGTGCTCGAGGTCCGCGCCCAGGACCGGCCCGGGCTCCTCCACGAGCTCGGCGCCGCCCTCGCCGACGCCGGGATCTCGGTGCGCTCGGCGCACATCGCGACGTACGCCGGGCAGACGCTCGACACCTTCTACCTCACCGGGGCGGACGGCCTGTCCCTCGCGCCGGCCCGGGTCGCACAGGCGGTGAGCATCATCATCGACACGTGCGACGGCATCTGACCCCGCGCCGCCACGCAGCGTCCGGCACCTCGGGGGCTGGGGGCCCCAACCTGCCGGACGCACCGCAGACCCGCGACGCAGCGTCCGGCACCTCGGGGGCTGGGGGCCCCAACCTGGCGGACGCACCGAGCACGGGTCGCGCACCGTTAGCCTTGTCCGGTGTTCACGAGCCTGTCCGACCGCCTGACCGAGACCTTCAAGAACCTGCGCAGCAAGGGGCGGCTGTCCGAGTCCGACGTCAACAAGACGATCCGCGACATCCGTCTCGCCCTCCTCGACGCCGACGTCGCGCTCCCGGTCGTCAAGGAGTTCACCCACGCCGTGCGCGAGCGGGCGCTCGGGGCCGAGGTCAGCGAGGCGCTCAACCCGGCCCAGCAGGTCGTCAAGATCGTCAACGACGAGCTCGTCGGCATCCTCGGTGGCGAGACCCGGACCCTGCGGTTCGCGAAGCAGCCGCCGACCGTCATCATGCTCGCCGGCCTCCAGGGGTCGGGCAAGACGACCCTCGCCGGCAAGCTCGCGCACTGGCTCAAGGACCAGGGCCACACCCCGGTGCTCGTCGCCGCCGACCTCCAGCGCCCGAACGCCGTCACCCAGCTCGAGGTCGTCGGCGAGCGCGCCGGGGTGCCGGTCTTCGCCCCCGAGCGGGGCAACGTCTTCGGCCACGACGTCGTCACGGCCACGGGGGAGGGCACCCGCAGCCACGGGGACCCGGTGGCCGTGTCCCGGGCCGGCCTCGAGCACGCCCGGCGCGCCCAGCACGACGTCGTCATCGTCGACACCGCGGGCCGGCTCGCGATCGACGCCGACCTCATGCATCAGGCGGCGGACATCCGCGCGGCGATCCAGCCCGACGAGGTCCTCTTCGTCATCGACGCGATGATCGGCCAGGCCGCCGTCGAGACCGCCCACGCGTTCCAGGAGGGTGTCGACGTCACCGGCGTCGTGCTCACCAAGCTCGACGGTGACGCCCGTGGCGGCGCCGCCCTGTCGGTCGCGTCGGTCACCGGGCGCCCGATCATGTTCGCGAGCACCGGCGAGGGCGTGAAGGACTTCGAGGTCTTCCACCCCGACCGGATGGCCTCGCGCATCCTCGACATGGGCGACGTGCTCACCCTCATCGAGCAGGCCGAGAAGGCCTTCGACCGCAGCCAGGCCGCCGAGATGGAGCGCAAGTTCCTCGCGGCCGAGGACTTCACCTTCGACGACTTCCTCCAGCAGATGGCCGCCATCAAGAAGATGGGGTCGCTGAAGTCGATCCTCGGCATGATGCCGGGCATGGGCCAGATGAAGGCGCAGATCGACGCCTTCGACGAGCGCGAGTTCGACCGCGTCGAGGCCATGGTCCGCTCGATGACCCCGTTCGAGCGCAACCACCCCAAGCAGATCAACGGCTCGCGCCGCGCCCGCATCGCCAAGGGCTCGGGCACGAGCACGTCCGAGGTCAACCAGCTCCTCGAGCGTTTCGGGGAGGCGCAGAAGATGATGAAGCAGCTCGCCCGAGGCGGCGGCCTGCCGGGGATGCCGGGGATGCCGGGTGGCGGCTCGGGCCCCGGGAAGCGCGGCCGCCAGCAGGCACCCCAGCGCCGGAAGTCGAAGTCGGGGAACCCGGCCAAGCGCGCAGCGGAGCAGCGAGCCGCAGCCCAGCGCCCGGCATCCTCCGCCGGCGCCTTCGGCACCGGCCCGGGCGCGGGGGCGCCGGGTGGGCTCGACCCGGCCGCGATCGACCCCGCCCAGCTGCCCAAGGGCTTCGAGAAGTTCCTCGGGCAGTGAGGCGCGCGGGCACCGGCACGCTGTGGACGACCGAGGTCGGCAGCGCCGGCCCCCGCGTCGCGTTCCTCCACGGCCTGTTCGGCCAGGGCCGCAACTGGACGCAGATCGCCAAGGCCCTCGCCGGCCCGGACGGCACGCACGCCCGCTGCCTCCTCGTCGACCTGCCCGACCACGGCCGCTCGCCGTGGACCGCCGAGTTCTCCTACGAGGGGTATGCCGGATCCGTCGCTGCCACGCTCGAGGCCGCGGCCCCCGGTGACCCATGGCTGCTCGTCGGCCACTCGCTCGGCGGCAAGGTCGCCATGGTGACGACCCTGACCCGGCCCGACCTCGTGCGCAGCCTCGTCGTCGTCGACATCGCCCCGAAGGACTACGGCGACCTCGACCGCTTCGTCCACTACATCGAGGCGATGCGCGCGCTGCCGCTCGACGAGCTGACCGGCCGCGCCGACGCCGAGGAGCGCTTCGCCCGCGTCGAGCCCGACCCCGGCGTGCGCGGCTTCCTCCTGCAGAACCTGCGCCGCCACGGCACGACGTGGTCGTGGCGGGCCAACCTCGAGCTGCTCGCGCGGGATGCCGCGCGCGGCCGGGAGTCACGGATCGCCGACTTCCCGCTGACCGGCGCCCCGCCGTACGAGGGCCCGGTCGTGTGGCTCGTCGGCGGCGACTCGGGGTACGTGCGCGACGAGGACACCGCCCAGATGCGCGAGCTGTTCCCCCGCGCCCGCCCGGTCGTCGTCAACGGCGTCGGCCACTGGGTGCACTCCGAGGCCCCCGAGGTCGTCAGCGAGACCCTGCGCCGGGTGCTGCGCTCGCTGCCGCCGGCCTGAGCCGCCGATAGGGTCGGGTCCATGGCTCAGGTGCTCCACCTCACCGGTCCCCTGCTCCTCGGACCCGACGACGTCCGTCCCGAGGCATGGGTCGTCGGCGGCCGGGTGACGTACGAGGCGCCCCGCGGCGACCACGACGTGACCACGGTGCCCGGCTGGGTGCTGCCCGGCCTCGTCGACGCCCACAGCCACATCGGTCTCGACGTCGGCGGGGCGACCGACGCGACGACGGCCGAGGCCCAGGCGCTCGCCGACCGCGCCGCCGGTGCCCTCCTCCTGCGCGACGCGGGCTCGCCGGCGGACACCCGCTGGGTCCAGGAGCGCGACGACCTGCCGCGGCTCGTGCGGTGCGGGCGCCACATCGCCCGCACCCGCCGGTACATCCGCAACTACGCCTGGGAGGTCGAGCCCGAGAAGCTCGTCGAGCAGGTGCGCCTCGAGGCCTGGTCCGGTGACGGCTGGGTCAAGCTCGTCGGCGACTGGATCGACCGCGACACCGGTGACCTCAGCCCGTGCTGGCCCGCCGACGTCCTCGTGGACGCCGTCGCGGCCGCCCACGAGGAGGGCGCCCGGGTCACCGCGCACTGCTTCGGCGAGCAGTCGCTGCGCGACCTCGCGGCGGCGGGCACCGACTGCGTCGAGCACGCGACCGGGCTCGAGCCCGACACGGTGGCGTCCTTCGCCGAGCGCGGCATCGCCATCGTCCCGACCCTCGTGAACATCGACACCTTCCCCGAGATCGCGGCCCCGGCCCGCGAGAAGTTCCCCCGCTACCACCGGCACATGCTCGACCTCCACGCCCGGCGCTACGAGACGGTCGCCGCGGCGCGCGACGCCGGCATCCCCGTCTACGTCGGCACGGATGCCGGGGGCTCGCTCCCGCACGGCCTCGTCGCCACCGAGGCCGCGCACCTCGCGCACGCGGGGTTCACGACGACCGAGGTGCTCGACGCGGCGTGCTGGCGGGCCCGCACGTGGCTCGGCTGGCGGGGGCCCGAGGAGGGGGCCGAGGCCGACCTCGTCCTCTACCCCGAGGACCCCCGCGAGGACCTCGCGGTGCTGGCCGCGCCCTCGCTCGTCGTGCTCCGCGGCATCCCGTACTCGCCCGGCAGCTGACCCGGCCCTCGCCGAGGGCGGGAAACGGTCGCTGGGACAGCCACCTCCGTACTCACGGCGGGGTGGGTCAGGCCGGCTCGGCGGCGCCGGTGCGCGCGTCGTCGACCGGCTGCGCGGCCCGCGGCTCGGCCCCGTGCTCGGCCCGCCGCGCCGCCCCCTGCTCGGCCTCGATGACGGCCAGCTCGCGCTCGAGGGCGAGCTCGCCGCGGTGGGCCCGCACCGACCACGCCACGGCCGCGACCCAGACGATCGCGAGCACGGCGTACACGACGTGGCGCGTCGCGTCGGGGGCGTCGACCCAGTCGCTGCGCAGCAGGGTGCGGGAGTTCGTGAGCACGATGACCCCCCCGACCGCCGAGCCGAGCACGCGAGGCGGGAGGTGCCGGACGAGCCAGGCGGCGATCGGTGCGGCGACGAGGCCCCCGGCGAGGAGGGCGAGCACCCACGCGACGTCGAGGCCGGCGGTCCCGAGCGCGAGGAGGAAGCCGACGCTCGCAGCGACCGACACCAGGAACTCGCTCGTGTCGATCGAGCCGATGACCCTGCGTGGCTCCAGGCGGCCGCTCGCGAGGATGGCGGGGGTGCCGACGGGGCCCCAGCCGCCGCCACCGGTGGCGTCGACGAAGCCGGCGACCAGGCCGAGGGGTGCGAGGAAGCGGCGGCGCAACGGCTGGCCGAGCCGGTCGCGGCGCAGCCCCCTCACCGTGAAGCGGGCCAGGACGTAGACGCCGAGGGCGAGCAGGACGAGCGACATCACCGGCGCCGCCACCGCCGTGTCGAGGCTGGAGAGGAACGTCGCCCCGGCGAAGGCACCGACCGCGCCCGGGATGCCGATCCTGGTCACGACCTGCCAGTCGACGTTGCCGAACCTCCAGTGCGAGGCGCCCGACGCCAGCGTCGTCCCGATCTCCGCGAGGTGGACCGTCGCCGAGGCGGCGGCCGGGTTCGTGCCGATCGCGAGGAGCAGCGTCGTCGAGGTGACGCCGTAGGCCATCCCGAGCGAGCCGTCGACAAGCTGGGCACCGAGCCCGACGAGGCCGAGCAGGACGAGCTGGCGCATGACGGCTCCTGGTGCGGTTCTCCGTGGGCGGGCACGCAGGAGTCTTCGGGAAGTTGACGTTATGGGTCAACAAACAGATGGTTATGTCTCGTATGATGGATGCCGGGGAGCCGCGTTCATGGGTCCGGATCGTCGCGTGGTCGGGGCACCCCCGGCGGTCTGGCAGAATGGACGGCTGTACCCGTCCGGTCGGCGCACTTGCGTGCCCGCCGGACCGGACGCCTACACCGAGCACCGGCACCCCGCGCGATTCCGTGCGCGGTCTCGCCGCGCTCACCACGAGAACACAGGGAGTGACCACCACCGTGGCCGTCAAGATCCGCCTCAAGCGCATGGGCAAGATCCGTGCACCGTTCTACCGCGTCGTCGTCATGGACTCGCGCACCAAGCGCGATGGCCGGGCCATCGAGGAGATCGGCAAGTACCACCCGACCGAGGAGCCCTCGCTCATCCAGATCGACAGCGAGCGCGCGCAGTACTGGCTCGGCAACGGTGCCCAGCCGACCGAGGCCGTCGCCGCCCTGCTGAAGATCACCGGCGACTGGCAGAAGTACAAGGGCGAGCCCGGCACCGAGGGCACCCTCAAGGTCAAGGCCCCCAAGCCCTCGAAGAGGGAGCTCTACGAGGCCGCCCTCGCCGCCGCCGGCAAGAGCACCGACGACACCTCTGGCGCGACCACCGCGAAGCGGCGCGCCCCCAAGAAGGCCGATGAGGCTGCCGCCGTCGAGGCACCTGCCGCCGAGGCTCCTGCTGCCGAGGCCCCTGCCGCCGACGCGCCGGTCGCCGCGGAGGCTCCGGCCGCCGAGGCCGCCGACGGCGAGAAGGCCTGACCGTGCTCGAGGAGGCTCTCGAGCACCTCGTGACGGGCATCGTCGACCACAAGGACGACGTCCAGGTACGCCACAAGGAGCTGCGCCGCGGTGAGGTCCTCGAGGTGCGCGTGCACCCCGACGACCTCGGCCGCGTCATCGGCCGCTCCGGGCGCACCGCCAGCGCGCTGCGCACCGTCATGGGTGCGCTCGCCGGCGGGCGCCAGGTGCGCATCGACATCGTAGACACCGACCGGGTCGGCTGACCCGAGTCCGACCGCGAGTACGGCGGGCCGCCCCACGCGGGCGGCCCGCCGTCGTCGTCTCCCGCACCGCCACGCCGCCGTTGGAGCGCGCGTTGAGCGCGCGTTGAGCGCCCTTCGTCATCCTGCTCGCACCAGGCCGGCCCACCGGGGGCCGCACGACCAGGAGGCCGACATGCCCGCACCCACCCGACCGTCAGGAGCACCCCACGCCCGAGCCGTGACCCGCCGCGTCCACGCCCTCGCCGCGGGCGCCGCAGCCCTTGCCCTCGTCGTCGCGATGATGCCCACGTCGAGCGCAGTCGCCTCGCCCCGCCAGGTCGACCCGCTCACCCTGACGCCCGCGCTGAACCCGACGTTCAGCTGGAGCTGTGCCGAGACCGGCTCGGGCATCACCTGCACCGGCGAGCGTCGCTCGACGTACGGGCCCGAGCCCGCGGGGTTCGACTGCGACGGGATGCCCGTGTACGTCACCGGTCGTGGAGACGACCGCATGACCCGGTGGCACACCGCCGACGGGCTCGCCACCCGGACCGTCGCCCAGCGGTCCTTCCCCGAGGACCGGCTGACGCTCTCCGCGGACGGGTCGGGACCGGCCGTCGTCTCGCGGCAGCACTGGACCCAGCACTACGACTACGGGACGCCGGGCGACGTCGGCACCCGGGTCCTCGTGGAGACCGGGCAGATCCTCATGGTCCACGGGCCCGGTGGTGCCGGGAAGGTGTACCAGGTGACCGGTCGCGCGGAGCTGGCACCGGGTGAGGACGTGTCGTTCGCCGGTCGTGACGACTTCCTCGCAGGGGTGGACTTCGTCGCGGAGGTCTGCGGCGCCCTCACGTGACCACACCAGGTGGCGGGGGCGCCGGGCGGGCCGTGCGCACAGCGGCCCGCCCGGCGTACATTCCGAGCGTGCGCCGGATCTTCGCACGCCTCTACGGAGGGGTGAGGGTCGAGGTCGACGGCTCCCCGGTCGACCTCGGTCCGCCGCGCCAGCGTGCGCTCCTCGCCCTCCTGCTCGGCCGCCCCGGACGCGTCGTCGACGTCGACCACATCGTGGTGGCGCTGTGGGGCGACGAGCCACCCCGGACGGCGCCGCACGCCGTGCAGGTCTACGTCTCCGACCTCCGGAGGGTCTTCCTCGAGACGTGCGGGCGACCCCTGGTGGTCACCCGACGGCCCGGCTACCTCCTCGACGTCGGCACCGACGAGGTGGACGCCGCTCTCGTCGAGGAAGCCCTCGAGGAGGCCGCTCGCCTCGACGCGGGCGGCGACCAGGACGCCGCGCTCGCGCGCATCCGGCCCGTGATCCCGCTGGTCGAGGGCGAACCCCTGACCGGCGTGCGGGAGGACGGAGTCCGCGCGGAGCTCGTGCCCGGGCTCACCCGCGTGCGCGTGCGGGTCTGGGGGCTGCTCGCCCGCTGTGCCCTGCGGGCCGGTGACCTCGACGACGCCGGCCGCGCGGCGGAGCGCGTCCTCGAGGCGGACCCCCACGACGAGGACGCGCACGCCGTGCTCATGGAGGCCACCTACCTGAGGGGCCGCACCGCCGAGGCGCTGCGACGCTTCGCGCGCGTGCGCAGGCTCCTCGCCGACGAGCTGGGTGTGGACCCGTCGCCCCGGCTCGTCCGCCTCCATGAACGGATCCTGCTCCACGACCCTTCCCTGGCCGCACCCCTCGGGGAGCTCTCGAGCCGCAACCCCTACAAGGGCCTGCGCCCGTTCACCGAGGCCGACGCGGGTGACTTCTTCGGTCGCGCGGCGCTGGCCGGCCAGGTTGCCGAACGCCTGGAGGGCGGGGCCAGGCTGCTCGTGCTCGTGGGGCCGTCCGGGAGCGGCAAGTCGAGCGTGCTGGCGGCCGGCATCGTGCCGCTGCTGCGCCGTGGCGCCGTCGCCGGGCTGGAGGGTTGCAGGGTCGTGACCCCCCCGCGGACGATGACCACGGAGGCGGACCTCCGGTCGGCGGTCGAGCCCCCGGGTGACGACGCGCACCCGGTCGTGCTCGTCCTCGACCACCTGGAGGACGTCCTCGACTCCGGCGACGGGGAAGCCGTGCTCACCTGGCTCGCCGAGGAGGTGGGAGGGGCCGGGCCGCTCCGGGTCCTCACCGCGCTGCGCGCCGACCGGTACGACCGGCCCCTGGGTCACCCGGCCTTCGCGAGCCTCTTCGGGGATGCGGTGGTCAACCTCGTGCCGATGACGCCCGCCGAGCTCGAACAGGCCGTCCGTGCGCCCGCCGCGAGGGTGGGCAGGGACGTCGAGCCGGCGCTGCTCGCCGAGCTCATCGGTGACACGGTCGCGCAGCCCGCGGTGCTCCCCCTGCTGCAGTTCACCCTCACCGAGGTCTTCGAGCACAGCGCGGGCGCGACGCTGACTCTCGCGGCCTACCGCGCGCTGGGCGGGGTGCGGGCCGCCCTCGCCCGACGAGCGGACGAGCTCCGGCACGAGGTCGGCGCCGACGGGGAGGGGCTGCTGGCCCAGGCGCTCCTGCGGATGACGGACGTCGACGACACCGGTCGGTGCCACCGCCGTGTCGTCCGGGTGGACGAGGTGGCGCTGGTCGCCGGGGAGGAGGTCGTCGTCGGGGGAGTCCTCGGCCGGCTCAACGACCTGCGCCTCGTGACCTACGACCGGGACGCTGCCGGGGGAGGGACGATCGAGCTCTCCCACGATGCGCTCCTCACGGAGTGGCCGTGGCTGCGCGAGCTCGTCGACCGGCACCGCACGACGATCCGGCGCCACCGCGCCTTCGTGGCGGCTCTCGACGCCTGGGAGGCGACCGGGCGCGATCCCGCCTACCTGCTCACCGGCCCCCGCCTCGCCGAGGCCCGCTCCTGGGAGTCCTCCGGCGTGCTCTCGCTGACGCCCCGCGAAGGTGCTTACCTCGATGCCGGGCTCGAGGTGGCGCACCTCGAGGAGCAGCGCAGCAGGGAGCGTGCGCTCCGCGAGGACCGGCTCGAGCGGAGGTCGAGGCATCGGCTCGTGCTGCTGGCCGCCGCAGGGGTCGCCCTCGTGGCCTCTGTCGTCGCCGCCGTGGCGTTCGCCCGCGCCGGCCCGACGCGCGTCGCCCTCGTCCTGAACGACGTCGACGCACGGCGCGACGTCCTCGTGCAGAGGGGCGTCGACGACGCGGCCGGCCTCGCAGACCTGAGAGTCGTCAGAAGTCGGATGGGTGAGCCCGACGACGCCCTGCTCGGCCGGGCCGCCGAAGGGTCCGACCTCGTGGTCACGTCGGCAGTCGCCGCCGACGTCCCCTCCGCTGCCCGTGCTCGTCCGGGCACGTGGTTCGTGGCGGTGGAGGATACCGGGGCCGGCCCGAACGTCACGAACCTCGTCTTCGCCGACCAGCAGTCGGCCTTCCTCGCGGGAGCGGCTGCCGCCTTGACGACGCGGACCGGCCACGTCGGCTTCGTCGGCGGCGTCGACGTCGACGTCCTGCGACGGTTCGAGGCGGGGTTCGTCGCCGGCGTCGCGGCGGCCGACCCGTCGGTGCGGGTCGACGTCGTCTACGGGTCGGTGGCCCCCGACTTCTCCGGGTTCGTGCGTCCCGCGGTCATCGCCTCAGCGGCCGAGCGGATGCTCGCAGACGGGGCGGACGTGTTGTACGTGCCCGCCGGGTCAGCCCAGGTCGGTGGCCTGCAGGCGGTGGCTCGGGCGGCCGCCGGGGGCCGCGAGGTGTGGGCCATCGGGGCCGACGAGGACATGGCGCTCGACGAGGACTGGCAGTTCACCGAGCGCGACGGCACCCGCGTCCTCACGTCGACGGTCAAGCGCTTCGACGTGGCCGTCCGTGACGCCGTCCGCGACTTCGCGCTCGGGCGCCTGAGCGCCGGTGACCGGGTCACAGACCTCGCCACGGGAGGGCTCTCGCTCGCGACGACCGGGGGTCACCTCGCTCCCCACCTGAGCCGCCTCGCCGCTCTCCAGGGCGACGTCGTCGCCGGCCGGGTCGTCGTGCCGTGCGTTCCGGATGGCCTGGACGGTGCGGCGGCCGAGGCAGCGGCCGCGGGGCCGGGGTGCCCGGCACCCTGAGAGGATGGCGCGGTGAGCGCCAGTACCGTCATCGCGAGGATCGGCCGCCCCCACGGGCTGCGTGGTGAGGTCACCGTGCAGCTGCACACCGACGAGCCGGAGCGGCGCCTCGCCCTCGGGGCGGTCCTCGGCACCGAGGCGACGCCGGGCTCGGGCGTCCCGCGCGTCCTCACCGTGCGCTCCACGCGCGTGCACCGCGGCATCTGGCTCGTCGGGTTCGAGGAGGTCCCCGACCGCACGGGCGCCGAGTCGCTGCGCGGCACCCGCCTCGTCGTCGACGCCCTCGACGCGTCGCCCGCCGACGACGACGAGGACGTCTGGACCGAGGACCAGCTGCGTGGCCTCGCGGTCGTCGACCCCGGGGGCGCCCGGCTCGGCGAGGTGGCGGGGCTCGAGCTCGGGGCCGCCCAGGACCGGCTCGTCGTCCTGCTGCCCGACGGTCGCCGGGCCCGGGTGCCGTTCGTCGCGGCCCTCGTCCCCGAGGTCGACGTCGAGGGCGGCCGGGTCGTCGTCGACGCGCCGCCCGGCCTGCTCGACCTCGGGGAGTGACCGGGGTGCGCCTCGACGTCGTCACCATCTTCCCCGACTACCTCGCCCCGCTCGACCTCTCCCTCATCGGGAAGGCGAGGCGCGACGGCATCCTCGACGTCCGCGTCCACGACCTGCGCGACTTCGCCCACGACCGGCACCGCAGCGTCGACGACAGCCCGTTCGGGGGCGGGGCCGGCATGGTGATGACTCCGGGGCCGTGGGCGGCGGCGCTCGACCACGTCGTGGCGTCCGGACCCACAGAGGATGCCGTCGTGCCGCACCTCGTCGTGCCCGGCCCGGGAGGTGTGCCGTTCACCCAGGCGCTGGCCCGGCGGCTGGCCGCCGAGCCGTGGCTCGCGTTCGCGTGCGGGCGCTACGAGGGGATCGACGAGCGCGTCTACGAGCACGCACAGGAGCGGATGCCGGTCACCGTCGTCTCGCTCGGGGACTACGTCCTCAACGGTGGGGAGGTCGCCGTCCTGGCGATGGTCGAGGCGGTCGGTCGGCTGCTGCCGGGAGTCGTCGGCAACGCCGAGTCGCTCGTGGAGGAGTCCCACGAGGGCGGGCTGCTCGAGTACCCCGTGTACACCCGGCCGGCCCGCTGGGAGGACGGCGGGATCCTGCGGGAGGTGCCGCCCGTCCTGCTCTCCGGCGACCACGCGGCCATCGCCGCCTGGCGCCACGAGCAGCGGGTCGCGCGCACGGCCGCCCGGCGACCCGACCTGCTGCCGGCATCCGCGACCACCGGTGCCCTCGAGGATCTGGACGTGCGGGTGGCGGTCCCCGCCGACGCCGCCGAGCTGCTCGTCCTCCAGCGCGCCTGCTGGGTCCGGGAGGGTCTGGCGGCGCGGGGGCGGTGGGTGGTGCCCCCGCTCGCCGAGGAGCACGCCGACGTCGTCGCCGGGCTCGGGGAGTGGACGACGTGGGTCGCGCGGGTGCGCTCGGGCGAGGGCGCCCCGGCGCGGCTCGTCGGGGCCGTGCGGGGACGTCCGAGCCCGGGGGACCCCGCGACGTGGGAGGTCGGGCGGCTCATGGTGGCGCCGGACCTGCAGGGCCGGGGTCTCGGGCGGGCCCTGCTCGAGCTCGCCGAGTCGCACGCGCCGGAGGGCACGACCGGGTACCGGCTGACGACCGGCGTGCTCGAGGACGGCAACCAGCGGTTCTACCGGCGTGCGGGCTACCGGATAGCCCCGGGGGAGCCGACGTACCCGGGCGCCGTCGACCTGGTCAAGCGCCGCCGCCGCTGAACCCCAACTTTCCCGCCCGGTGCGACAACCCTCAGGTTGGCACCGGATCATGAGGGGTGTTCACCTGAGGCTTCCCGTGCGAACCGGCCGCTCAGGGCTGGAGCGAGGTGCGGAGGTCGGCCGGCAGCAGCAGGGCCCGCCCGATGAGGCGTTCGGCCACGACGGCGGTGGTCGTCTGCGCGGCCATGATCCCCATGAGCACGAGCACCTGGGCCGCCGCGGCCTGTGCCGGGGAGCCGCCACCGAGCAGCACCCCGATGAACGCGCCGGGCAGCGTGACGACGCCTGCCGTGCGCACCTGGTCCAGGCCCGGGATGAGCGCCTCGGGCACCCGGCGGTGCACCACCTCGTCGACCGCCTGCGCCCGGGTCAGCCCGAGCGAGAGGGCTGCCTCGTACTGGCCCTTCTCCTCGCGCAGCGCGGCGAACGCCCGCCGGCAGGCCAGCGTGTGGCCGTTCATCGTGTTGCCGGCGAGGATGCCGACGACCGGCACGAGCGCGGCCCCGGTCGGCGGCACGGTGCGGGTGAGCAGGATGATCGTGACGACCGGCACGAGGCCGGCGAGCATCGCGACGGTGGCCCAGGGCCATGCCCCCGGAGCCTCCACCCGCCGCACCGTCGTCACGACGGCGACGACGAACATGAACGCGAGGAGAAGCAGCGACAGTGCGAGCGAGCGGATGACCGCCGCGATGACGAGGGCGGCGATGCTCAGCTGGACGATGGCCCGGGCGGCGGCGAACAGCGTCGAGCCCGGGCGGGGCAGCCGGCCGACGAGGTACATCGTGACGGTGAGGGCCAGGAGCAGCGCCACGGCGAGGGCGACGGGCAGCCCGGGGTCGATCGTCACGCGCACACCGTATGCCGTGACGAAGTCGGGTGCTCAGGTGGTTGCCCTGGCGACCACCTGGGCACCCGACTCGAGGAGAGCGGGACGCGAGGCGCGCGCCGAGCGGGCGTCACGGCATCCGCGATTTCGCCCGGTCCGGCCACCTCTGGCAGACTGGGTCGCTGCGTCCCGTCGACTCGACGGCCCCCGCCACGGGGGGAGTGCCGAAGGACCCGTCCGACCGGCATGCGGCCCGACGGGCGCGCCCACCGAACCAGCAGCACCGATCACCCGCGGATGACCTGTGGCAGCCCGCGAGAAAGCGACATCCGTCATGCAGCGCTTCGACGAGCTCGACCAGGCGTCGATCAAGACCGACATCCCGCCCTTCCGGGCCGGCGACACCGTCAACGTCCACGTCAAGGTCGTCGAGGGCACCCGCTCGCGCATCCAGGTGTTCAAGGGCGTCGTCATCCGCCGCCACGGCGGCGGCGTCGGTGAGACCTTCACCGTCCGCAAGGTGTCCTTCGGCGTCGGGGTGGAGCGCACCTTCCCGCTCCACACCCCGATCATCGACCACATCGAGGTCGTCACCCGTGGTGACGTACGCCGGGCGAAGTTGTACTACCTGCGCGACCTGCGCGGCAAGGCCGCCAAGATCAAGGAGAAGCGCGAGACCCCGGTCCACCGCTGACGACGGATCCGTGCGGGGCTCCCACCCGGGCCGACTAGGCTCCACCGGGTGACCGCACGCCCCGACGCCGACCCGGCACCGGCCACCCGCCCGGCCGTCGCCGGGTCGAGTCGTCCCCGGCCGCCGGTCGTCGTGCTCCTCGCGGCCGCCGTCGTGCTCACGGCCCTCGTCCAGGCGTTCGTCGTCCAGTCCTACTTCGTCCCCACGGCCGCGCTGTCCCCGGCCCTCGAACCAGGAGACCGTGTCCTCGTGTGGAAGGTCGGTCCGGCCGCGAACCCCGGTGACGTCGTCGTCGTCGACACGACGCAGACCGCCGCGGTCGACCGGTCGACCCCGGTCGACGACGGCCTCGCCGGTGCGGTCCTGACCCCGCTCGCCCGCGTCTTCGGTGTCGAGCTCGGACGGCAGGACCGCCTCGCCGTCGTCGCCACCTCGTCGGCCGACGAGGTGGTGCTCACGGCCCCGGTCGCCAGGACCGTGCCGCGCGAGGACGTCGTCGGCACCGCCGTGGTGCGGGTCTGGCCGCTCGACCGGCTGGGCCGCGTGGCGGGGGTCACGCCGTGAGCGCCGCGGAGGCCGACCCCGTGGCCGAGGGACAGCCCGTACCCGGAAGGTCCCGGGGCGCGTTCGGCGTGCTCGGTGCGGCCGTGCGTGAGGTGTTCGTCGTCGTCGCGATGGCCCTCGTCCTCTCGTTCGTCGTCAAGACGTGGCTGCTCCAGGCCTTCTTCATCCCGTCCGGCTCGATGGAGGACACCCTCCTCGTCGGCGACCGCGTCATCGTCTCGAAGCTCACGCCCGGCCCGGTCGACCTCGACCGCGGGGACGTCGTCGTCTTCCGCGACCCGGGCGGGTGGCTCGACGTCGCCCCACCCGTCGAGCGGGCCGGGCTCTCCGGCGCCCTGCACGACGCCCTGACCTTCGTCGGCCTGCTCCCGGCCGAGTCCGAGGACCACCTCATCAAGCGTGTCATCGGGCTGCCGGGCGACCACGTCGTGTGCTGCACGGAGGACCGCCGGCTCATGGTCAACGACGTCGAGCTCGCCGAGCCCTACCTCAAGCCCGGTGACCTCCCGAGCGCCCTCAACTTCGACATCACCGTTCCCGACGGTCACCTGTGGGTCATGGGCGACCACCGCTCCGACTCCGAGGACTCGCGCTTCCACGACCCGTCGGCCGACGGCACCGACGGCTCGGTTCCCGTCGACTCGGTGACGGGGCGCGCCGTGGCCGTCGTGTGGCCGCTCGACCGCGCCGGCTGGCTGTCCGACTTCCCGAAGACCTTCGCGGCGGTGCCGGACGGGGGCGGTTCCTCGTGAGCCCCGCCGGGTCTCGTCGCCCGAGCCTGCGGGTCGAACGGGCGCTGCAGCGGGACGGGCACCGGGTCCTCGCCGGCATGGACGAGGTCGGCCGGGGGGCGCTCGCCGGGCCCGTCACGGTCGGGGTCGTCGTCATCGACGAGACGTGCCGCAGTGCGCCCCAGGGTGTCAAGGACTCCAAGCTGCTCGCCCCCCACGCCCGCGTCGCGATGGTGCCGCGCATCCAGCGCTGGGCCGTCGCCCACGGCGTGGGCCACGCGAGCGCGGCCGAGATCGACGAGATCGGCATCATCGCCGCGCTGCGCCTGGCCGGCTGCCGCGCGCTGGCCGCGACCGGCATCCGACCGGACCTCGTCATCCTCGACGGCAACCACGACTGGCTCACCGCCCCCGAGGACATCGGGCTGCTCGCCTTCGCCCACGACGACCCCGTGGAGACCCCTCCGGTCACGACGATGGTCAAGGCCGACCTCCGGTGCTCGTCGGTGGCCGCCGCGAGCGTGCTCGCGAAGGTGACCCGCGACGCGATGATGGTGCAGTGGGGCGCGGCGGAGCAGTACGCCGCGTACGGCTGGGTCGAGAACAAGGGGTATGCCGCGCCCGAGCACCTCGACGCCCTGCGCCACCTGGGTCCGTGCGAGCTGCACCGGCGGTCGTGGCGGCTGCCGGGCGGGGTGGACGATGATGGCGACCCCGCGGTCGGCTGCGATCAGCCGTACCCGACCGCACCGACCGACCTGACGCGAGTGGGAGAGCGATGAGCTCGGAGGACCTCGAGAAGTACGAGAGCGCAGCGGAGCTCGCCCTGTACCGCGAGTACCGCGACGTCGTCGGTCTGTTCAGCCACGTCGTCGAGACCGAGCGGCGGTTCTACCTGTGCAACAGCGTCGACGTCAAGGTGCGCAGCGACGGCGGTGAGGTGTTCTTCGACGTCACGATGCACGACGCCTGGGTCTGGGACATCTACCGCCCGGCCCGCTTCGCCAAGACCGTGCGGGTCGTGACCTTCAAGGACGTCAACGTCGAGGAGCTCGCCAAGAGCGACCTCGAGCTGCCCAAGGGCGACTTCTGACGTAGGCCACGCACGGGGGGCGTTTGTCCACAGGGATGCCGTGGCGCGCGCCGCGTCCACAGGTCCGGCCACGCGTTCGCCTCCGGCCGTCGGCACGGCTTGGCTGGCGGCATGACGAGCACCGAGGCACCGACGACAGCCGACCCACCGGAGCCTTCGGGCCGGGCGGGACCGCGCGCCGCCTTCGGCCGCTACGGCGAGGACCTCGCCGTGCGCTACCTGCGCGAGCGGGGGATGGAGGTCCTCGAGCGCAACTGGCGCTGCGAGCACGGCGAGGTCGACATCCTCGCGCGGGACGGGGGTTGCCTCGTCATCTGCGAGGTCAAGACCCGGCGCTCCTCGGCGTTCGGGGAGCCCGTCGAGGCGGTGACCGCCGCCAAGGCGGCCCGCCTGCGCCGGCTCGCGGCGGCCTACCTCGGCAGCGCTCGCGCGCGGTCCGCTGTCCGGGTGGACCGGGTGCGCGTCGACGTGCTCGGCATCCTCTGCCGGCCGGGGGAGCCGGCGGTCGTGCGTCACGTCGAGGGGGTCGGGTCGTGACTCTCGGGCTGGGGCTGACCCGGTCCGTCGCCCTGTGCGGGCTCGAGGGGGTGCTCGTCGACGTCGAGGCGCACATCGCCCAGGGGCTGCCGCACTTCGCGATCGGCGGGCTGCCCGACCCGGCCTGCGCCCAGGCGCCCGACCGGGTGCGTCCCGCCGCCGCGACGAGCGGGGTGCCCGTGCCGCCGCACCGGGTCACGGTCAACCTGTCGCCGGCCTCCATCCCGAAGCGGGGAGCATGCTTCGACCTGTCCATCGCGGTCGCGGTGCTGTCGGCGGCCGGGCTCGTGCGGGGTGGCACGGCGAGGGACGTCGTGCACCTCGGTGAGCTGGCCCTCGACGGCCGGGTGCGGGGCGTGCGCGGCATCCTGCCCGCAGTGCTCGCCGCCTCGCGGGCCGGGGTCCGGCACGTCGTCGTCCCCCTGGAGAACGTCGGCGAGGCCCAGCTCGTCGACGACGTCGTCGTGCACGGAGCCGCGACCCTGCGTGACGTCGTCGACTGGTACGCGGCCGCCGCGCACGGCGCCCCGTTGCCGGTCGCGCCGGCGCCGGCCTCCGTCCCCGCGGCCCGGCGGTCCGGGGCCGATCTCGCGGACGTCGTCGGCCAGCCCGAGGCCCGCCTCGCGCTCGAGCTCGCCGCGACCGGCGGGCACCACCTGCTCATGTCGGGCCCGCCGGGGGTCGGGAAGACGATGCTCGCCGAGCGGCTCGTCACGGTGCTGCCGCCGCTGAGCCGGGAGGAGGCCCTGGAGACCCATGCGATCCGCTCGCTGACGGGGCAGATCGGCGAGGTCGTCGACCTCGACCGCACCCCGCCGTTCGTCGCCCCCCACCACAGCTCCTCGCTCGCCGCGATCGCGGGTGGTGGGACGGGCGTCGCCCTTCCCGGCGCGATCTCGCGGGCGCACCGTGGCGTCCTCTTCCTGGACGAGGCACCGGAGTTCAAGGGCTCGGTGCTCCAGACGCTCCGCCAGCCCCTCGAGTCCGGGGAGGTCGTCATCGCCCGGTCGCGGCAGGTCGTGCGCTACCCGGCGCGGTTCCTCCTCGTCCTCGCGGCCAACCCGTGCCCGTGCGGCCGGTCCTACGGCAAGGGCCTGGACTGCACGTGCCGACCGATGGAGATCCGCTCCTACGCCGGGCGGATGTCGGGTCCGCTCCTCGACCGGGTCGACCTCCAGGTGCACGTGCCGCCGGTGCAGCGGGCGGCCTTCGGCGATGCGACGGGGGAGTCCAGCGCGGTCGTGGCCGTGCGGGTCGCCACGGCACGGGAGGCTCAGCGCGAGCGGTGGTCGCCGGCGGGGTGGGCGCTCAACGGCCTCGTGCCCGGGCACGTCCTGCGCAGGCCCCCCTACCGACTGCCCGGGTCGGCGACGGCGATGCTCGACCGCAGCCTCGACCTGGGGCGGGTGACCCTGCGCGGGTACGACCGGGTGCTGCGCGTCGCCTGGTCGGCCGCCGACCTGTGCGGCCGCGAGGTGCCCGGGCCTGAGGAGGTGGCGATGGGCCTGGCCCTGCGCAGTGGTGAGCTGGTGGCGGCGTGACGTCGGGGGCGCCGGGCGGGCTCCCGGCTCCGGGAACACGAGGTGATGCTCCCCGGCGCGGGCGGGCGCCTCGAGGGCGGGAGGGCGACGAGCGGTGGGCCCGGGTCGCGTGGTCCTTCCTCGGCGAGCCCAAGGACCCCGAGCTGGGCCGGCTCATCGGCGAGCTCGGCGCCGTCGAGACGCTCGCCCGGCTGCGGGAGGGTCGGCTGTCCGACCGGATGGGGTGGGGCGCACGCCTGCCCGACCTCGACGTCGACGGGCTCGCGCACGTGGTCGCGTACCGGCGCCTGCACGTCCTCGTGCCGGGCGACCCGGGCTGGCCCGACGGGGTCGACCGGCTCGAGCAGCCCCCCTACTGCCTCTACGTGCGGGGAGAACCCGACCTGGCCGGGCTCGTCGACCGCGGGGTCGCGGTCGTCGGGTCCCGAGCGGCCACCGAGTACGGGCTGCGCGTCGCGGCCGACCTCGCCGAGGGGCTGGCCTCCCGGGGCTTCACGGTCATCAGCGGAGCGGCCTACGGCATCGACTCGGCGGCGCACCGGGCGTCCCTCGCCGTGGGTGGGAGCACGGTCGCGGTGCTCGCGTGCGGGGCCGACCGCGCGTACCCGTCGGTCCACCGCACGATGCTCGACGAGATCGCGCGCACCGCCGCGGTCGTGAGCGAGGTGCCGCCCGGGTGCGCTCCGTACCGGTCGCGCTTCCTCGCCCGCAACCGGGTCATCGCCACCCTCGCCCGGGCGACGGTCGTCGTCGAGGCCAACCTGCGGTCGGGCTCGCTCACGACGGCGAAGGCGGCCCGGGAGCACCACCTGCCGGTCGGGGCGGTGCCCGGTCCCGTGACGAGCATGGCCTCGGCCGGCTGCCACGCCCTCGTCCGGGACACGGATGCCGTCCTCGTCACCGATGCGGCGGAGGTCGCCGAGCTGGCTGCCCGGATCGGCGAGCACCTCCTGCCGGGGCTCGAGGACGCCGGCCGGCTCCGGAGGCCGGCCGACGACCTCGACCCGACCTCGTACGCCGTGTGGTCGGCCGTGCCGGTGCGCGGCGGCGTGACGGCCGAGCGGCTCGCGGCGGCCTCGGGGGTCGAGCCCCGACGGCTCGTCGCGATCCTCGGGGCGCTCGAGGTCCGAGGGCTGGTCCGGCGCGAGGCGGGCCGGTGGCGCAAGGCGGGACAGGCCACCGGCGCACCCGCCGGGTGACGGCGGCGGGCGCCGTGGCCTGAACCGGGTCCAACCCCGTCGTCGGGAACCGGGTCCCGACCCCCGGCGTCGCGAACGAGGTCACTGTCGTCGCGAACGACGTGACGTCCCGTCCCGTCCGCCTCTGCGGTTCCGCCTCGTCGCGCCTGCGCGTGTCCGCCGCGCCTTCGGCCCGTCGAGTGTCACGGTGGTGCGGTGATGGTTCCGAGGCCAGAGGCGTTGGCGTCCTTCGAGCGCCACCTGCGCGCCGAGCGCGGCCGCTCGCCCCACACCGTGCGCGCTTACCTGCGGGACGTCGGCGTCTTCCTCGACGAGGTCGGGGTCCACGACGACGAAGCCCTGCGCGACGTCACCCTGGCGGACCTGCGCGCGTGGCTCGGGGTGCTCTCGCGCCGCGGAGCGGCCCGGGCGACGATCTCGCGGACCTCGGCCTCGCTGCGGACGTTCTTCGGCTGGCTCGAGCGCACGGGGCGGATCCCGGCCGACCCGTCGCTGCGACTGAGCGCCCCGAGCCGGCACCGCACCCTGCCACCCGTGCTCGCCCAGCGCTCGGCAGCGGCCCTCCTCGACGTCGCCGAGGTCGCCGCCGACGACGACGACCCGGTCCACCTGCGCAACCGGGCAGCGCTCGAGCTGCTCTACGCGACCGGCATCCGGGTCGGGGAGCTCGTCGGCCTCGACGTCGACGACGTCGACCTGTCCACCCACGTCCTGCGCGTCGTCGGCAAGGGCAACAAGGAGCGCCGGGTGCCCTTCGGCGCGCCGGCCGGGCGGGCGGTCACGGACTGGCTCGAGCGGGGCCGGCCGCGCCTCGCGGGGCCCGGGAGCGGTGCGGCGCTCCTGCTCGGGCGGCGCGGCCGCCGCGTGGACCCGCGGCAGGTCAGGGAGGTCGTCCACGCGCTGGTGCGCCACGTGCCGGATGCGCCCGACATCGGTCCGCACGGGCTGCGCCACAGTGCTGCGACCCACCTCCTCGAGGGAGGGGCCGACCTGCGCATGGTCCAGGAGCTGCTCGGCCACGCCTCGCTCGCGACGACCCAGATCTACACCCACGTGTCGGTCGAGCGGCTCCAGCGTTCCTACGCCCAGGCGCACCCACGCGCTTGACGGGTTGCAGGGGGAACGGCACGGGCGCGGTGGTGAGCGCCGTCACTCGACCCGCGGGAAGCGTGCGGCGCTCAGCCGAGGGGAAGCAGGGCGAGTCGCCCGCCGACCAGGAGGAGGAGCGGGTCGTGGTAGGCCCCCATCCGCCGGGCTCCGAGGTGCAGGCAGGGTGCAGCACCACAGTGCGACCGCCCGGTCGAGACGTCGAGCGTCCCGAGCACGTCGCCGACGGAGACGACGTCACCGACGTCGACGACGGGCTCCACGGGCTCGTACGTGCTCCGCAAGCCGTCGTGGTGCTGCACGCTCACCGTGCCGCGGCCCGCGACCGGCCCGGCATGGACCACCCGGCCGCCCTCCACCGCGAGCACCGCCGCATCCGCCCTGGCGGCAAGGTCGAGGCCGCGGTGCCCACGGCCGTAGCGCGAGAGGGGAGCCCGGAACTCCTGCACGACCGTGGGGCGGGGGTACAGCGGCCACTGCCAGCGAGGTGAACCGGGTCGGGCTGTGGGAGCATCCGGCGCGGGTGTCCGACGCTGCGTCGTCGAGGCCCCGACTGATGCCGTCGCAGGCTCGCGCCCGCGGGTACCCGCGACAGGCTCGCGTCCAACGGCTCCTGCGACAGGCTCGCGTCCAACGGCTCCCGCGTCAGGCTCGCGTCCAACGGCTCCCGCGACAGGCCCGCGTCCGGTGGTCCCTGCGGCAGCCTCGCGTCCGGCGGCGCCGGTAGCGGGAACGCGGACGACCATGTCCGCGACGGGCTCGAGCTGCCCTGTGGCTGGCGGGGCGCCGGCTGGTGGGCGCCACCCGGGAGCGGCGAGCACAGCCGCGGTGACGCCCGAGAGGGCGAGGACGACGAGCAAGGGTCGAGGCATGCCACCAGCGTCGCCCGGGGGACGGTCACGCCGAAGGGGGGACCGAGGACCTGTGGAGGGCGCGGCCGCCGCGGACCGCCTGTGGACGAGTGCCGCGACGCGCTCGCGCTCGGCGGGGTCACCGGCCGAGCGCCGCCAGTCGCCGGCACGCCTCGTCGAGCACGGCGTCCTCCTTGCAGAAGGCGAACCGCACGAGGGTGCGGGCGGCGTCGACGTCGTCGTGGAAGACCGACACGGGCACCCCGACGACACCCGCCCGGGCCGGGAGCTCGTGGCAGAACGCCACCGCGTCGACGGCACCGAGCGGCGCGGCATCCGCGATGACGAAGTAGGTGCCCTGGGGCACCGACACCGCCATCCCGGCCCGGCGCAGCCCGTCGACGAGCCGGTCCCGCTTCGACTGGAGCGACGAGGCCAACCCCGTGAACACGGCATCCGGCAGCCCGAGCCCGAGTGCGACGGCCGGCTGGAACGGCCCGGACCCGACGTACGTGAGGAACTGCTTGACCGAGCGCACGGCCGCCACGGCGTCCGCCGGGCCCGACACCCAGCCGACCTTCCAGCCGGTCGTCGAGAACGTCTTTCCGGCCGAGGAGATGGTGAGCGTGCGCTCGCGCATCCCCGGCCACGCGGCCACGGCGACGTGCTCGGCGCCGTCGAAGGTCAGGTGCTCGTAGACCTCGTCCGTGACGACCCAGGCGTCGTGCTCCCGGGCCAGCGCGCAGACGAGCTCGAGCTCGTCGCGCGTGAAGACCTTGCCCGTGGGGTTGTGCGGCGTGTTGAGCAGCACCATCCGGGTGCGGGAGGAGAAGGCCGCCCGCAACGACGCCTCGTCGACCGTGAAGTCCGGGAACCGCAGCACCGAGGTCCGCCGCACCCCACCGGCGAGCGCGATCGTCGCGGCGTACGAGTCGTAGTAGGGCTCGAACGTGACGACCTCGTCACCGGGCTGCACGAGGGCGAGCACCGTCGCCGCGATGGCCTCGGTCGCCCCGACCGTCACGAGCACCTCGCTCGCGGGGTCGAGGTCGATGCCGTGGAACCGCCGCTGGTGCGCGGCGACGGCCTCGAGCAGCTCCGGCACGCCGGCGCCGGGTGGGTACTGGTTGCGCCCTCCCCGGATCGCCGAGACGGCGGCCTCGAGCACCTCGGGCGGGCCGTCGGTGTCGGGGAAGCCCTGACCGAGGTTGATGGCACCGTGCTCGGCCGCGAGGGCCGACATCGTCGCGAAGATCGTCGTCCCGAAGGGGGCGAGCGCGGGGTGGCCGGGCGAGCGCGTCATCCCCGCAGGCTAGGGCCACCGGCCGCGATTAGGACGACCCGCCCCGGCTCCGTAGACTGGGCTCACGACCGGTCTCGGCCGGTCGAATTCGCGTGTCCTTCTCTGCGACCCCGAACGGGCGGCGCAGGGCACACCACGGCAGTGGCGGATCGCCCCCTCGAGGGAGCCTTCCGTCCGGGGTGTGGCCGGGCACCAGGCAGGTGGACGACGACCCTCCAGCAGGAGGCGAGCACCACCGACGGAACTGACAACCACAGAGCAAGGAGAACGACGATGGCCGTCGTCACCATGCGCCAGCTCCTCGAGAGCGGCGTCCACTTCGGGCACCAGACCCGTCGCTGGAACCCCAAGATGAAGCGCTTCATCATGACCGAGCGCAACGGCATCTACATCATCGACCTGCAGCAGTCGGTGACCTACATCAACAACGCGTACGAGTTCGTCAAGGAGACCGTCGCGCACGGCGGCACGATCCTGTTCGTCGGCACCAAGCGCCAGGCCCAGGAGCCGATCGCCGAGCAGGCGACCCGCGTCGGGATGCCGTACGTCAACCACCGCTGGCTCGGTGGCATGCTCACGAACTTCCAGACGATCTCCAAGCGGCTCACCCGGCTCAAGGAGCTCGAGGAGCTCAACTTCGACGACGTGGCCGGCTCCGGCTACACGAAGAAGGAGCTGCTCATCTTCAAGCGCGAGAAGGACAAGCTCGAGAAGACCCTGGGCGGGATCCGCTCCATGGGCAAGGTCCCCTCGGCCGTGTGGATCGTCGACACGAAGAAGGAGCACCTCGCGGTCGACGAGGCGCGCAAGCTCGGCCTGCCCGTCATCGCGATCCTCGACACGAACTGCGACCCCGACGAGGTCGACTACAAGATCCCCGGCAACGACGACGCGATCCGTTCGGTCACGCTGCTGACCCGGGTCATCGCGGATGCCGTCGCCGAGGGTCTCATCGCCCGCGCCGGTGGGCGTGCGGCCGAGGACGTCGTCGCCGCAGACGAGCCCCTCGCCGAGTGGGAGCGCGAGCTGCTCGCCGGCGACGCGGCCCCGGTCGCCGCGCAGAACGCGCCCGAGGCTCCCGCCGCCGCCGAGGCTCCCGCCGCGGAGGCTGCCGTCGAGGCCACCGAGGCTCCTGCCGTCGAGGCCACCGAGGCTCCTGCCGTCGAGGCTGCCGAGGCTCCCGCCACCGAGGCTCCTGCCGCCGAGGCTCCTGCCGTCGAGGCTGTCGAGGCTCCCGCCACCGAGGCTCCTGCCGCCGAGGCCGTCGAGGCTCCTGCCGCCGAGGCCGTCGAGGCTCCCGCGGCCGAGGCCACCGAGGCCCCGGCAGAGCAGGCCTGAGCCACCCCCTCCCCCCGTCCGACCGCTACCCGAAAGAGCGATATCACCCCATGGCGAACTACACCGCCGCTGACATCAAGGCGCTGCGCGAGAAGACGGCCGCCGGCATGATGGACGTCAAGAAGGCCCTCGACGAGGCCGACGGCGACATGGCCAAGGCCGAGGAGCTCCTGCGCGTCAAGGGCCTCAAGGGCGTCACCAAGCGCGAGGGGCGCACCGCCTCCAACGGCCTCGTCACCGCCCGGGCCGGCGCCGGCGAGGGCACCCTCGTCGAGGTCCTGTGCGAGACCGACTTCGTCGCGAAGGGCGAGCGCTTCGGCGCCCTCGCCGACCAGGTCCTCACCCAGGCCGTTGCGACGAAGGCGTCCGACGCCGACGCGCTCCTCGGGTCCACCCTCACCGACGGCAAGTCGGTCAAGGAGCTGCTCGACGAGGCCAACGCGACCATCGGCGAGAAGATCGAGGTCAAGCGCGTGGCCCGCCTCGAGGGCGAGCACGTCGTGTCCTACCTGCACAAGACGAGCCCCGACCTGCCCGCGCAGATCGGCGTCCTCGTGTCCACCACCGGTGGCGACGAGCAGACCGCCCGCGACGTCGCGATGCACATCGCGGCGTTCAGCCCGAGCGTGCTCACCCGCGAGGAGGTCGCCGCCGAGACGGTCGAGAACGAGCGTCGCCTCGCCGAGGCCACCGCGAAGGAGGAGGGCAAGCCCGAGGCCGCCCTCCCGAAGATCGTCGAGGGTCGGGTCAACGGCTACTTCAAGGAGAACGTCCTCCTCGAGCAGCCGTTCGCCAAGGAGCCCAAGAAGACCGTCGCGAAGGTCCTCACCGAGGCCGGCGCCGACGCCACGGGCTTCGTGCGCTTCCGCGTCGGGGGCTGACCTCCCCTCCCGCCGGGCACAACCACGGATGCCGTCCGCTCACCCGAGCGGGCGGCATCCGCCCGTCCGGAGACGGGGCGACGGCGCATACTGGCCGCAGGAGGTGGTCACGATGGCGGAGGCCGGACCCGAGCCCACCCGCGAGGCCGAGCGGGCGGCGCTCGAGAAGCGCGTGCACGTCGACCTGCCCCGGGTGCGCCCGGAGGACATGGTGACCACCCAGGAGGTCGACCCCGCTCCCGACCCCCGGGGCGGCCGGGACACCGACACCGAGTTCATGCTGCGCCACGCCGGCTGGTGACGTTCCGGTCCGGCCCGCGACCGGCATCCGAGCCGCCTCGCGGGTTCGGCCCGCGCCCGCGCCTGTGCAAGGATCGGTCGACCGCCGCGCACCACCGCCGAGGAGGCCCTGTGACCACGCATGCCCTGACCGAGGCAGCACGACCCACCACGACCTCGGCGCGCTCGCGCCGGGTCCTGCTCAAGCTCTCCGGCGAGGTCTTCGGCGGCGGCCGGGTCGGCGTCGACCCCGACGTCGTACGCGACATCGCGCGGCAGATCGCGGATGCCGTGCGCGAGGGGATCGAGGTTGCGGTCGTCGTCGGCGGCGGCAACTTCTTCCGCGGCGCCGAGCTGCAGCAGAAGGGGATGGAGCGCTCGCGCGCCGACTACATCGGCATGCTCGGCACCGTCATGAACTGCCTCGCCCTCCAGGACTTCCTCGAGAAGGAGGGCATCGACACCCGCGTGCAGACCGCCATCACGATGGGCCAGGTCGCCGAGCCGTACATCCCCCGCCGCGCGATCCGCCACCTCGAGAAGGGCCGGGTCGTCATCTTCGGCGCGGGCGCCGGCATGCCCTACTTCTCCACCGACACGGTGAGCGCGCAGCGCGCCCTCGAGTGCAAGTGCGACGCGGTGCTCATGAGCAAGAGCGGCGTCGACGGGGTCTACGACGCCGACCCGCGGACCGACCCCGCCGCGCGCAAGCTCGACGAGGTGACCTTCGCCGAGGCGCTGCGCACCGGCCTCAGGGTCGTGGATGCCGCGGCCTTCAGCCTGTGCATGGAGAACCGGCTGCCGATGGTCGTCTTCGGCATGGAGGGCGACGGCAACATCACCCGGGCGCTGCGCGGCGAGCGGATCGGCACGCTCGTCTCCGCCGGGTGACCCCGGCGCCGCCCGACTTTGACACACTGGACCCGACCGCCGCGCCCGCTGCGCGGCAGACCGAAGGAGAGCCGCCGCAGATGATCGACGAGACCCTGTTCGAGGCCGAGGAGAAGATGGAGAAGACCGTCGAGGCCGCCAAGGAGGCCTTCGCCGGCATCCGCACCGGCCGCGCCCACCCCGGCATGTTCCAGAAGGTCCTCGTCGACTACTACGGGGCCCCGACCCCGCTGCAGCAGCTGGCGTCCTTCCAGACGCCCGAGGCTCGCACCATCATCATCAGCCCCTTCGACAAGGGGTCGATGCACGCCATCGAGAAGGCCATCCAGCAGGCCGACCTCGGTGTCAACCCGAGCAACGACGGCACGATCATCCGCTGCGTCATGCCGGTGCTGACCGAGGAGCGGCGCCGCGAGTACGTCAAGATGGCCCACCACCAGGCCGAGGACGCCAAGGTCTCGGTGCGCAACGTGCGCCGCCACGCCAAGACGGCCCTCGAGCGGCTCGTCAAGGACGGCGAGGTCGGCGAGGACGAGGGCGCTCGCGCCGAGAAGGAGCTCGAGGCCGTCACGAAGCGGCACGTCGACCAGATCGACGAGCTGCTCAAGCACAAGGAAGCCGAGCTGCTCGAGGTCTGAGCGCACGACGACGATGACCGACGCAGCCCCCGACACCCCCGAGGCGACCGAGCCGCCACCCGCGGGGCGACCCGGGACGTCCCCCGCCACGGCCACCGCGGCCCAGGGCGCGGCGGCACCCCCGAAGGCCGGCCGCGACCTCAAGGCGGCCGTCGGCGTCGGCCTGCTCCTCGCCGGGCTGATCATCGGAACCCTCGTCCTCGACGCGCGGGCGTTCCTCGTCGTCCTCGTCGCCGCGGTGGCGTTCGGCGCCTGGGAGCTGCGCCGGGCGATCGCGACCAAAGGCGTCACGGTCCCGCTCGTCCCGCTCCTGCTCGGCACGGTCGGGATGCTCGTCTCCGCGTACCTGCGCGGCGCCGAGGCCCTCGTCGTCACCTTCGGGCTGACGATCGTCGGCCTGCTCGTGTGGCGGGTCGCCGACGGCCTGGCCGGCGCGGCCCGAGACCTCAGCGCCTCGGCGCTCGTCACGTTCTACCCGGTCTTCCTCGCCGGGTTCGCCTCGCTCATGCTCGCCGCCCCCGACGGTCGCCAGCGGATGGTCGTCTTCATCCTCGTCACCGTCTTCTCCGACATCGGCGGGTACGCCGTCGGGGTCGTGCTCGGCAGGCACCCCATGGCGCCCTCGCTCAGCCCGAAGAAGTCGTGGGAAGGCTTCGCCGGATCGGTCGCCGCGTGCGCGGTCGTCGGCGCGCTCGCGCTGCCGATCGTGCTCGGCGGCGCGTGGTGGGCAGGCCTCGTCCTCGGGGCGGTCGCCGCGGCCGGGGCGACGCTGGGCGACCTCATCGAGTCGAGCATCAAGCGTGACCTCGGCATCAAGGACATGGGCTCGCTCCTGCCCGGGCACGGGGGACTCATGGACCGGCTCGACTCCCTCGTCCTCGTCGCGCCGATCGCCTACGTCCTGCTCCTGTGGTTCGTCCCGCTCGGCTGAGAGGACGGCGCCGATGACCGACGAACCAAGCCCGGGCCCCCGGCCCGCCCCGGGACAGCTGACCTTCGCGGCGCCGCGCCGGGGGAAGCCGCCCCGTCACCTCGCCGACCTCGGCCTCGCCGAGCGCCGCGAGGCCGTCGCGGCGCTCGGGCACCCGGCGTACCGGGCCACCCAGCTGTCGACGCACTACTTCGGGCGGCTCGTCGAACGGCCCGAGGAGATGACCGACCTGCCGCAGGCGGTGCGCGACGAGCTCGTCGCCGACCTCCTGCCGACGCTGCTCACCCCGGTGCGCAGCCTCACCGCCGACCGGGGGACCACCGTCAAGCAGGTGTGGCGGCTCTTCGACGGCGCGCTCGTCGAGTCCGTCGTCATGCGCTACCCCCGCCGGGTCACCGTCTGCATCTCGAGCCAGGCCGGTTGCGGGATGAACTGCCCCTTCTGCGCCACGGGCCAGGAGGGGCTGACCCGCAACATGTCCGCCGCCGAGATCGTGGAGCAGGTCGTGGCGGCTGCTCGGCTGCTGCGCCGGGGCGAGCTGCCCGTCGTCGGCAGTGGCGGCGGTCCCGACTCCGGACCGGGCGACCCCGCCGGGGGTGGCCGGACCGACGCGGCGGCCGAGCTCGGCGACGAGGCCGACGGCACCGAGGACGCCGGCCCCGAGGACGCCGGCCCCGAGGACGCCGGCCACGAGGGGCCGGCCCGCGTCAGCAACGTCGTCTTCATGGGCATGGGAGAGGCCCTCGCGAACTACGGGGCGGCCATCGGGGCGATCCGCCGCCTCACCGAGCCGGCGCCCTCGGGCCTCGGGATCTCGGCGCGAGGCATCACGATGTCGACCGTCGGACTCGTGCCCGGGATCGACCGCCTCGCGCAGGAGGGGATCCCGGTGACCCTGGCGCTGTCCCTCCACGCACCGGACGACGAGCTGCGCGACGAGCTCGTCCCCATCAACACCCGGTGGAAGGTCGACGAGGCGATCGACGCGGCCCACCGCTACCACGTGGTCACCGGCCGCCGGGTGAGCATCGAGTACGCCCTCATCCGCGACGTCAACGACCAGGCCTGGCGCGCCGACCTGCTCGGCGAGAAGCTCGCGGCTCGCGGCCGGGGGTGGGTGCACGTCAACCCGATCCCCCTCAACCCCACCCCCGGGTCGAGGTGGACGGCTTCGAGGCGGGGGGTCGAGCAGCAGTTCGTCGAGCGGCTGCGGGCACACGGCATCCCGACGACGGTGCGCGACACCCGCGGCTCGGACATCGACGGCGCCTGCGGCCAGCTCGCGGCGGCCACGGCCTGACCGCGTCTACGCTGGTGACCGTGCGACGTCGCCTTCCCGTGCTCGTCGGGGCCGCGGCCCTCCTGCTCGCCGGGTGCGGCAGCGAGGCCGACCTGCCCGCGAACCTTCGCGGTGCCTCGGCGCACCCGACGACCCACGCGGCGCCGAGCGCGTCGGCCTCGGCCTCGGGGTCGGCCTCCGCCGCGGAGCAGGAGGACGTCCCGCTGCGCGCGGGCGAGCGGTTCCAGAGCATCCGGCTCCCGGCGCCGTACACCCCGACGGCGCCGGAGGGCACGGGCACCGACGACTACCGGTGCTTCCTCGTCGACCCGGGCTTCACGAGCGACCAGCTCGTGAGCGGCGTGCACATCGCACCCGACAACGCCGCGCTCGTGCACCACGTCATCGTGTCCAAGGTCGAGCCCGGGGACGTCGAGCGGGCCCGGGAGCTCGACGCCGGGGATCCCGGTGACGGCTGGACCTGCTTCGGCGGGGCCGGGGTCTCCGGGGTGGCCGGTGGCAGCCTCGACGATGCCGACTGGGTCGGGGCCTGGGCGCCGGGGGGCGGTGAACGCGTCATGGCCGACGACATCGGCATCCCGCTCGCCGAGGGCACCCAGCTCGTCGTCCAGATGCACTACAACCTCCTGGCCGGCACCGGCACCGACCGCAGCACCGTGCGGCTGCGGCTCTCCGAGGCCGAGGGCGCGACGAAGCAGGCGCTGCGCACGATGCTGCTGCCCGCGCCGGTCGAGCTGCCGTGCCGCGACAACGGCACCAAGGGCCTGTGCAACCGCGCCCTCGCGGTGGCCGACGTCAAGCGCCGTTTCGCCGAGGACATCGCGACGGCCGACCTCCTCCACCTGCTCTGCGGCCCGATCGAGCCCGGACCGGTCCAGAGCTGCACCCGCCCGATCCGCGAGGAGGGCACGATCCGGGCCGTGGCCGGGCACATGCACCTGCTCGGCCGCGCGATCACCGTCGACGTCAACAAGGGCACCCCGCAGGCGCAGCGGGTACTCGACCTCCCGGTGTGGAACTTCGACGACCAGGGCAGCATCCCCCTCGACGAGCCCCTCGACGTCGGCCCCGGCGACTCGATCACCGTGACGTGCACCCACGACCAGTCGCTGCGCGACCTGCTGCCGGCCTTCGAGGGGACGCAGGACCGCTACGTCGCCTGGGGCGAGGGCACGACCGACGAGATGTGCCTCGGCATCGTGCTCATGACCGAGCGCTGACCGAGCGCTGGCACCCGGCCGGCGGTTCGGCACGCAGACGGTCAGCCAGCACGCGGAGACTGCCGGGTCGGGTCCGAGCTCCTGCGCGCCGCGAGCCGTCGCCCGCCGGTCAGCGCGGCTCCACGTCGAGGACGAGCTCGGCGGCCTCGTCGACCGAGTCGGCCAGGTGCAGCCGCTGCGCCATCGGGCGCCCGGCGGCCAGCGCCGTCAGCGGCGCCCACACCGGCACGTCCTGGGTCCAGTGGCGCCGGCCGACGAGCACGACGACGGGCAGCACGGCATTCGCCGGCGCGTAGTAGAGCCGGGTCGCGACCTGGAAGACCTCCTGCACCGTGCCGGCGGCGCCCTCGAGGACGACGAGCCCGTGGGTGCACCGGGCGAGCAGGCCGTCCTCGCGGATGGCGTTGGAGAAGTACTTGCCGATGCCGTTGCAGAACACGTTCGGCGGCTCGTGGCCGTAGAACCACGTCGGGATGCCGATGCTGCGCACCCGGGTGTCCGCCACCGGCATCGCCACGAGCGCGTCGTGCACGTCGAGGGCCGCCAGCGCCCAGGGTTCGATCGCCGGACGGAACGACGGCACCTCCCGCAACCGGGCGAGCGCCGTCGCGAGCGCGGCCTCGCTCGGGGCCAGGGCGCCGAGGTTCGCGGCCTCCATCGCCCCGGGACCCCCTCCGGTCGCGACGACGAGCCCGGCCGTGGCGAGCCGGTGGCCGAGGTGGGCCGCGGCGGCGAACCGGTCGGTGTCTCGGCCGAGGGCATGCCCGCCCATGACGCCCACGACGGGAGCGTGCCCGATGAACTCGTCGAGCGCATCGCTCATCGAGTCGTCGTGGATGGCCCGCAGGAGGGTGACGAACGCGTCATGGGCCAGCGTGCCGTCCCTCGACCAGTGGTAGGCCCGGGCGTCGGGCGTGGACTCGTACCCGTGCTCGCGCAGCCCCTCGTACAGCTCGTGCGGCTGGTAGAGGCTGGAGCGGTAGGGGTTGACCGGGGCGTGCGGGTCGGTGGGGAAGACGAGGGCGCCGTGGGTCCGCAGGTGGGCGCCGAGGTGCTCGGTCACCCGTCCGCCGAGCACGACCATGCCCTCGACGTCGGTACGGGCGAGGAGCTCCTCCTCGTGTCCGGTGAGGTCGAGGTCCTGCAGGCGCAGGCCGCACATCGGCCGGCTCGACCGCAGGACGGCGTGCAGGTCCGGCAGGCTCTCGATCTCGCGCACGGGGCCGAACCTACCCGCGGTGCGTGCGGGCGTGGTCGCTCCGGCCACCACGCCCGCACTCACGGCGGTGCAGGTCAGTGGGCGGTGAGCAGGTCGAGCAGGCCCGCGAGCCGGGCGGGCCGTCCGGTCGCGAGCTCCTCGCGGTCGGCGAGCCCGGCGAGGCGCAGCCCTGCGTTGACCCCGAGCCAGCGCAGGGGCTCGGGCTCCCACCGCGGCGAGCGGTGCCCGACCCAGGGCAGCGTCGTGAGCGCGGTGTCGCGACCGAGCACGAGGTCGGCGAGGGTACGACCGGCGAGGTTGCTCGCCGCGACCCCGTCGCCGACGTACCCACCGGCCCAGCCGGTGCGGGTCACGGGGTCCCAGCGCACCGACGGGTGCCAGTCGCGGGCGATGCCGAGGGCGCCGCCCCAGGCATGCGTGAACCGGATGCCGTCGAGCTGGGGGAGCAGCTCGCGCAGCGTCGTGCGCAGCGCCGCGAAGACCCGCTCGTCGTGGTCGAACTCCGGGCGCACCGCCGAGCCCCAGTGGTACGGGGCGCCGCGCCCGCCGAAGGCGATCCGTCCGTCGTCGGTGCGCTGGCCGTAGATGACGAGGTGCCCGTGGTCGGCGAACACCTCCCGCCCGGCGAGCCCGATCCGCGACCAGCGCTCGTCGTCGAGCGGTTCGGTCGCGACCATGAGCGAGTAGACCGGCGCGACCCGGCGGGACAGCCCCGGCACCTCGGGGGTCCAGCCCTCGGTCGCGTGCACGACCGCGCCGGCCGAGACCCGGTGCCCGTCCTCGAGGACGACGACTCGGTCGGCGGTGCGAGTCACGCGGCATCCCTCCACGACGCGCCCACCGAGCCGGCGCACCGCGGCGGCGAGCCCGTCGACGAGGTGGCGCGGGTGGACCCGGGCGCAGTGGGGGGTGTACGTCGCGCCCCGGGTGGCGGCCACGTCGACGCGCTCGCGTGCGGCCGCGGTGTCGAGCCACACGGTGCCGTCGTCCCACGCCGCGGAGTGCGCGGCGGCGGCCCTGGCCCGCACCTCCTGCGCGGGCGTGCGGGCGACGACGACCGCCCCGCCCTTGGCGAACCCGCCGCCGAGGCCCTCGGCGGCGTCGACCCGGCCCACCTCGTCGACCGTGTCGCGCAGCGCGGCGAGCTGCGCGAGGGCGGCGGTCCGCCCGTGCCGTCGGGCGATCGTGTCGGCCGACACCGGCCACAGCGCGGACACCCAGCCCCCGTTGCGCCCGCTCGCCCCGAAGCCGACGTGCTCGGCCTCGAGGACGAGCACGTCGAGACCGGGCCGCTCGCGCAGCAGGTAGTAGGCGGTCCACAGACCGGTGTACCCACCACCGACGACCGCGACGTCGACCACCTGCGGCAGGGCGGATGCCGTGGCGCGGCTCGCGCTGGCCGCTGCCGGCGCGTCGTCCCACCACAGCGGCCCGGGGCCCGGGTCGGCGGGGGTCACCGCCACATCAGGTGAGTGGCTCGTCGCCACATCAGGTGCGTGGCTCGTCGCCACGTCAGGTGCGTGGCTCGTCGAGTGAGCACGACATGCCGGGGACAGGCGTCCATCCCGGGCATGTCCTGCTCACTCGACCGGGCCCGGTCGACCGGGTCACAGGTGGTTCTCGGCCTCGGTGAGCACCGAGCGCAGCCGGCGCTCGATCTCCTCGAACTCGGCCGGCCCCATCGTCAGCGGGGGGGCGAGCTGGACGACCGGGTCGCCGCGGTCGTCGGCGCGGCAGTACAGCCCGGCGTCGAACAGGGCCTTGGACAGGAAGCCGCGCAGCAGCCGCTCGGACTCGTCGTCGTCGAACGTCTCGCGGGTCTGCTTGTCCTTGACGAGCTCGATGCCGTAGAAGTACCCGGCGCCGCGCACGTCGCCGACGAGCGGCAGGTCGAGCAGCTTGTCGAGGGTGCTCTTGAAGACCGGGGCGTTCTGCTTCACGCGGTCGTTGAGGCCCTCGCGCTCGAAGATGTCGAGGTTGGCCATCGCGGCGGCGCAGGAGACCGGGTGGCCACCCCACGTGTAGCCGTGGGGGAAGTACGTCGTGCCCTGCCGGAACGGCTCGAAGAGCCGGTCGCTCGCGATCATGAGGCCGAGCGGGGCGTAGCCGCTCGTCACGCCCTTGGCGGTCGTGATGATGTCGGGCTGGTAGCCGAGGTCCTGGCAGGCGAACATCGACCCGATCCGGCCGAAGGCGCAGATCGTCTCGTCGGAGACGAGGAGCACGTCGTACTCGTCGCAGATCTCGCGGACCCGGTCGAAGTACCCGGCCGGTGGCGGGAAGCACCCGCCGGAGTTCTGCACCGGCTCGAGGAAGACCGCCGCGACCGAGTCGGGGCCCTCGAACTCGATGGCCTCGGCGATCCGGTCGGCGGCCCAGCGGCCGAAGGCCTTCTCGTCGTCGCGCAGGTGCTCGGGTGCGCGGTACATGTTCGTGTTCGGCACCTTGTGGCCACCGGGCACGAGCGGCTCGAAGTCGACCTTCGCGGCCGGGATGCCGGTGATCGACAGCGCGCCCTGCGGGGTGCCGTGGTAGGCCACCGAGCGGGAGATGACCTTGTGCTTCGTCGGCTTCCCGGTCAGCTTGAAATACTGCTTGGCCAGCTTCCACGCCGTCTCGACGGCCTCGCCGCCACCCGTGGTGAAGAAGACCCGGTTGAGGTCGCCCGGCGCGTGGTGGGCGAGGCGCTCGGCGAGCTCGATGGCGCGCGGGTGGGCGTAGGACCACAGCGGGAAGAAGGCGAGCTCGGCGGCCTGCTTCGCCATCGCCTCGGCGATCTCGGTGCGGCCGTGCCCGACGTTCGTGACGAACAGGCCCGCGAGGGCGTCGATGTACTCGTTCCCGCGGTCGTCCCAGATCGTCCAGCCCTCGCCCTTGGTGATGATCGGCACGGCGTGCCCGAGCCCGCCGGCCTCGCGCTCCTCGAAGACCGAGTGGCGGGTGAAGTGCATCCACAGGTGGTCGCGGGCGGCGTCGGAGTAGAGCGCGCCGGTGGAGGTGTGGCGGTCGGAGCTGGGCTCCCACACGGTGGACGGGTTGGTGGTCATCGGGTACCCCAGTTGTAGTGCTGCTTGTTGAGTTTCAGGTAGACGAACGTCTCGGTGCTCGTGACCCCGGGCAGCACGCGGATGCGCTGGGTCAGCAGGTCGAGGAGGTGGTCGTCGTCCTCGCACACGACCTCGGCGAGGATGTCGAAGCTGCCGGCCGTCGTGACGACGTAGTCGACCTCCGGCATGGCCGTCAGGGCGTCCCCGACGGTGAGCAGGTCGCCCTCCGCGCGGATGCCGATCATCGCCTGACGACGGAAGCCCACCTGGAGCGGGTCGGTGACGGCGACGATCTGCATGACCTCGGCGTCGAGCAGGCGCTGGACGCGCTGGCGGACCGCGGCCTCGGACAGGCCGACGGCCTTGGCGATCGCGGCGTAGGACTGCCGACCGTCCTCCTGCAGCAGCTCGATGATGTGCTTGGCCACGTCGTCGAGCCGGGTCTCGGAGGCCGGGCGAGCGCTTCGGGCCGGCCGGGTGGTGCGGGTGGTCACGAGCGCCATCGTGCAGGGGAATCGGTCGCCGCGCAAGTCCTCCAGTGACGGAATCCGTATGCGGCGACGGGGCGATGTGTAACTTTTCATGACTTTTGGGGCCGCGACCCTAGTGATTTCGCGGGTGCGGGGTTTAGAGTTCCCACGCACTGCCGTCCAACTTCACCCACTCCTGGGGAGCCACGCACATGAGCGGTCCGCGCCACCTGCGCAACTTCATCGCCGGCGAGTACGTCGACGGGCGTACCGATTCCACCACCGACATCGTCAACCCGGCGACCGGATCGGTCGTCGCGACCGCCCCGGTGAGCGGGCCGGCCGACGTCGACGCCGCCTACGCCGCCGCGGACACGGCCTTCGCCGAGTGGGGGCGCACGACCCCGAGCGAGCGCCAGCAGGCCCTGCTCAAGCTCGCCGACGCCATCGAGTCCCGCGCCGACGAGCTCATCGCGCTCGAGTCCGAGAACACCGGCAAGATCCGGGCCCTCACGGCGAGCGAGGAGATCCCGCCGATGGTCGACCAGCTCCGGTTCTTCGCCGGGGCCGCGCGCGTGCTCGAGGGCAAGGCGGCGGGGGAGTACATGAAGGGCCACACCTCGTGGATCCGCCGCGAGCCGATCGGCGTCGTCGGCCAGGTCACCCCGTGGAACTACCCGCTCCTCATGGCCGTGTGGAAGATCGCCCCGGCCCTCGCCGCGGGCAACACCGTCGTCCTCAAGCCGAGCGACACCACGCCCGAGACGACCCTGCTGCTCGCCGAGATCGCCTCGCAGTTCCTCCCGGCCGGCACCCTCAACGTCATCACCGGTGACCGCGACACCGGCAGGCTCCTCGTCGAGCACCCCACCCCCGGCCTCGTCGCCATCACCGGCTCGGTTCGGGCTGGGTCCCAGGTCGCGGCCAGCGCCGCTCCGAACGTCAAGCGGGTCCACCTCGAGCTCGGCGGCAAGGCACCGGTCGTCGTGTTCGACGACGCCGACATCGAGGCCGCCGTCGAGGGCATCGCCGTCGCGGGCTACTTCAACGCCGGCCAGGACTGCACCGCGGCGACCCGGGTGCTCGCCGCGCCCGGCATCCACGACGACTTCGTCGCGGCCCTGTCCGAGTACGCCACGACCTCGGCCGCCGTGGGCCTGCCCGACGACGAGGACGCGTTGTTCGGCCCGGTGAACAACGCCCGCCAGCTCCAGCACGTCTCGGGGTTCATCGAGCGGCTGCCGTCGCACGCGTCGGTCGCGGCCGGTGGCAACCGCCGCACCGACCTCGGCGACGGGTTCTACCTCGAGCCGACCGTGCTGTCCGGCCTGCGCCAGGACGACGAGGCGATCCAGAACGAGATCTTCGGCCCGGTCATCACCGTGCAGCGCTTCAGCGACGAGGACGAGGCCGTGCGCTGGGCCAACGGCGTCGACTACGGCCTGGCGTCCTCGGTGTGGACGAGGGACTTCGGGCGGGCCATGCGGATGTCGCGGGCCCTGGACTTCGGCTGCGTGTGGATCAACACGCACATCCCGCTCGTCGCCGAGATGCCCCACGGCGGGTACAAGAAGTCGGGCTACGGCAAGGACCTGTCGATGTACGGCTTCGAGGACTACACCCGCATCAAGCACGTCATGGCCAACATCGAGTCGTGACCCGGACCACGCCCGACCCACCCGACCTGCCCGACGCGGCATCCTGACCCCACGACCGCCATCCCCACCCCTGAGCACCACCGCAAGGAGACCCCCATGACCGAGCGCCCCACCCCCGAACCGATGTCCCTCGCGCTGCGGGCCGCCCTCGCCCGCGGCCTCACGACGCGCCGCACGCTCGTCACGGGCGCCCTCGGCCTCGGCGCGACCGCGGCCCTCACCGCCTGCGGGAGCGAGGGCACCGGCGGCTCCGCGTCCGGGTCGGCCACTCGCACCGCCGCCGCCGCGGAGGACATGAGCGACAGCGAGAAGGTCGTCAACTGGTCGAACTGGACCCAGTACATCGACGTCTCCGAGGACGAGTCGACCCGTCCGAGCCTCGACGAGTTCACGAAGCAGACCGGCATCCAGGTGAACTACACCGAGGACTACAACGACAACGACGAGTTCTACGCCAAGGTCCGCCCGCTCCTCGAGGGCGGCGAGGACACCGGCCGCGACACCTGGTGCAGCACCGACTGGATGGTCGCGCGGCTCATCCGCCAGGGCTACGTCCAGCCGCTCGACAAGGCGAACATCCCGAACGCCGAGAACCTCGAGGCCTCGCTCACCGACGTCGAGTTCGACCCGGGTCGCAAGTTCTCGCTGCCGTGGCAGAGCGGCTTCGCCGGCATCGCCTACAACCTCGACGCCACCGGCGGGGCGAAGGTCGAGACGATCACCCAGCTGCTCACCGACCCCGCGCTCAAGGGCAAGGTCACCCTCCTCACCGAGATGCGCGACACCGTCGGCCTCGTCCTGTGCGAGCAGGGCAAGGACCCGGCGAACTTCACCGACGCCGACTTCGACGAGGCGATCGCGATGATCCAGAAGGCCAAGGACGCCGGCCAGCTCAAGGGCTTCACCGGCAACGACTACACCGACGGCCTCACCAAGGGCGACATCGCCGCCTGCATCGCGTGGACCGGTGACGTCGTGCAGCTGCAGTTCGAGAACGACAAGGTGCAGTACGCCCTGCCGCAGGCGGGCTTCACGCTCTGGTCGGACAACTTCGTCATCCCGGCGCTCGCCAAGCACAAGAAGAACGCCGAGACCCTCATCAACTACTACTACGACCCCAAGGTCATGGCCCAGGTGGCGGCCTGGGTCAACTACATCCCGCCGGTCAAGGGCACGAAGGACGTCATCGCCGCCGACGACCCCGAGACCGCCGACAACCCGCTCATCTTCCCCAGCGAGGAGGTCCTCTCGCGGGCCAAGGTGTTCCGGGGCCTGTCGGCCGAGGAGGAGACGAAGTACGCCCGTGCCTTCTCCGACCTGACGGCGAGCTGATGGCCGGGCACGGGACCGGCGACCTCAACCTGGTCGGGCTGTCCAAGTCGTTCGCGGAGTTCACGGCCGTCCACCCGATGGACCTCACCATCCCGCAGGGCTCGTTCTTCGCGCTGCTCGGCCCCTCCGGCTGCGGCAAGACGACGACCCTGCGGATGGTGGCGGGGCTCGAGCAGCCCACGTCCGGGCAGATCCTCATCGGGGACACCGACATCACGAACACCCGGCCGCACCAGCGCAACGTCAACACGGTCTTCCAGTCCTACGCCCTCTTCCCGCACATGAGCGTCGAGGACAACGTCCAGTTCGGCCTGCGCCGGCGCGGTGACAAGGACGCCAAGCGCAAGGCCCAGGAGGCCCTCGAGCTCGTCGAGCTCGGGCACGCCGGCAAGAAGCGGCCCAACCAGCTCTCGGGCGGGATGCAGCAGCGCGTGGCCCTGGCCCGCGCCCTCGTCAACCGCCCGGACGTGCTCCTGCTCGACGAGCCGCTCGGCGCGCTCGACCTCAAGCTGCGCCGGCAGATGCAGATCGAGCTCAAGCGGATCCAGCAGGAGGTCGGCCTGACGTTCATCCACGTCACCCACGACCAGGAGGAGGCCATGACCATGGCCGACTCCATCGCCGTGATGAACGCCGGCCGGATGGAGCAGCTGGGCGACCCCGCGACGCTCTACGAGCACCCGGCATCGACCTTCGTCGCGAACTTCCTCGGCCAGTCCAACCTGCTCACCGCCCGGATCACCGGGTCCGCGGGGGACGGCCTCATGACGGCCGACGTCCACGGCCACGACGTCCTCGTCCAGGCCGACAAGGTGCCCGACGGGCTCGTCGACGTCTGGCTCGGCGTCCGCCCCGAGAAGCTCGCGCTCGGCCCGGGCAGCGGCCGCAACCAGCTGCGTGGCACCGTGACCGACGCCTCGTTCACCGGGGTCGCGACGCAGTACCTCGTTCGGATGCCGTGGGGCATGGACGTCATGGTGGTGCAGCAGAACGACGGCAGCGCGCGCGCCCGGCTCGGCGAGGACGTCACCCTGGCCTGGGACCCCGGGCACGAGTTCGTCCTCGACTCGGCGCAGGCGGAGGACGCCGGCGTGGAGCGGGTGGTCGTCGATGGCTGAGCTGGCGGTCCTGGCGCCGCACGGCCCTCCGGCCCCTCGCCGGCGCGCCAACTGGGTGCCCTACGCCCTGCTGGCACCGGGGCTGCTGTGGCTCGTCGTGTTCTTCGTGGCGCCGATGGTCACGCTCTTCTCGCAGTCCCTCCAGGAGGGGTCGGTCGAGGCCGGCTACACCTTCACGGGAAACATCTCCATCTACGCGGACGCCCTGCAGAAGTACTGGCCACAGCTGCTGCGCTCGGTGCTCTACGCCGGGACGGCGACGGTCATCGCCCTGCTGCTCGCCTACCCCCTCGCCTACTACATCGCGCAGAAGGCGGGCCGCTGGAAGAACCTCATGCTCGTGCTCGTCGTCGCGCCGTTCTTCACGAGCTTCCTCATCCGCACCCTGGCCTGGCGCACGATCCTCTCCGACACCGGCCCCGTCGCCGAGTTCGCCCGGGCCACCGGCATCACCGACGTCCTCCAGGCGCTCACCCTCACCGCGAACGACAGCCTGCTCTCCTCGAAGTTCGCGGTCATCGCCGGGCTGACCTACAACTTCCTGCCGTTCATGATCCTGCCGCTGTACTCCTCGCTCGACCGGCTCGACCCGCGCCTCGTCGAGGCGGCCGGCGACCTCTACGCCACCCCGTGGGAGGGCTTCCGCCGCGTGACGTGGCCCCTGTCCCTGCCCGGCGTCGTCGCGGGCACGCTGCTGACCTTCATCCCCGCCACCGGCGACTTCATCAACTCCCGGCTGCTGGGCAACACCCAGACCGTCATGATCGGCCAGGTCATCGACAGCCAGTTCCTGCGCGTGCTCGACTACCCACTCGCGGCGGCCCTGTCGTTCATCCTGCTCCTCATGATCCTCGTGCTCGTGTCCACCTACGTCCGGCGCGCCGGCACCGAGGAGCTGGTGTGAGGTGACGTGGATCAAGAAGCACCTGCTGCTCTTCGCGGCGGTCGCGGTGCTGGCCTACATGATGATCCCCAACATCGTCGTCGCGGTGTTCTCCTTCAACGACCCGGTCGGCCGGTACAACTACACGTGGACCCAGTTCTCGACGGAGGCGTGGCAGAACCCGTGCGGCGCCCAGGGGCTGTGCGAGTCCCTCGGGCTCTCGCTGCGCATCGGGCTCGTCGCCTCGCTGGCCGCGACCGCGCTGGGCACGATGATCGCGTTCGCCCTCGGGCGCTACCGGTTCCGCGCCCGCTCCGCGACGAACCTCCTGATCTTCATGCCGATGGCGACCCCCGAGGTCGTCATGGGCTCGAGCCTGCTCACGCTCTTCCTCATGATGGGGGTGCCCTCCGGCGGACTGGCGATCACCATCGCCCACATCATGTTCTGCGTGTCGTTCGTCGTCGTCGCCGTCAAGGCCCGGGTCGCGACCCTCGACCCCCGGCTCGAGGAGGCGGCCGCCGACCTCGGCGCGAACCCGACCCAGACGTTCCTGCGGGTCACCCTCCCGCTGGCGGCACCCGGCATCCTCGCCGGTGCGCTGCTGGCGTTCTCGCTGAGCTTCGACGACTACATCATCACCAACTTCAACGCCAGCCCCAGCTCGATCACCTTCCCGATGTACGTCTGGGGTGCCGCGCAGCGCGGCACGCCGGTGCAGGTCAACGTCATCGGCACGCTGATGTTCCTCGCGGCGCTCGTCGTCGTCGTCATCGGGCAGGTGCTGTCCTCCCGCCGCCAGCGCGCCGCGGCCTGACCCGCGGCACGGACCCCGTCGGGGTCCGTGCCAGCTCCCACCCGGCCCCCGGGCATCGCGCCCGGCTCCACGGAAGAGGTTCCTCGTGCACGTCCTCATGGTCGGTGCCGGCGGCGTCGGCGACGCCGCCGCCCGCATCGCCGCCGAACGCCCGTTCTTCGACTCCTGGGTCGTCGCCGACCACGACGTCACCCGCGCCGAGCGCACGGTGGGCGCGGTGACCGCCCGCGACCCGGGGGAGACCCGCTTCCGGTCGGCGCAGGTCGACGCCTCGGATGCCGGCGCCGTCGAGGCGCTCGCGCGCGAGGTGGGTGCGACCCACGTCCTCAACGCGGTCGACCCCCGGTTCGTCATGCCGATCTTCGAGGGCGCCCGGGCGGCCGGGGCGGACTACCTCGACATGGCGATGAGCCTGTCCCGCCGGCACCCGACCGAGCCCTATGCCCGCGTCGGGGTCAAGCTCGGCGACGAGCAGTTCGCGCAGGCGGGGGAGTGGGAGTCCGAGGGCCGGCTGGCCCTCGTCGGCATCGGCGTCGAGCCCGGGCTCTCCGACGTCTTCGCCCGGTACGCCGCCGACCACCTGTTCAGCGAGATCGACGAGCTGGGCACCCGCGACGGGGCCAACCTCGTCATCCGCGACGAGGACGGCCACGAGGTCTTCGCGCCGGGGTTCTCGATGTGGACGATCATCGAGGAGTGCCTCAACCCGCCGGTCGTGTGGGAGCGCGCGCGTGCCGTCGGACCCGACGGGTCCTACGACGTCGACGCGGGCTTCTCCACCCTCCCGCCGTTCAGCGAGCCCGAGGTCTTCGACTTCCCCGGGGGCATCGGCCCCGTCGAGTGCGTCCACGTCGAGCACGAGGAGGTGCTCCTCATGCCGCGCTGGGTCGACGCCGAGCGGGTGACGTTCAAGTACGGGCTCGGCGAGGAGATGATCGGCATCCTGCGCACCCTGCACACCCTCGGCCTGGACCGCACCGACCCGGTCACCGTCAAGGGGGTGCAGGTCAGCCCTCGTGACGTCGTCGCCGCCGTGCTTCCCGACCCCGCGACCATCGGGCCCCGGATGGAGGGTCGCACCTGCGCCGGGCTGTGGGTCACCGGCACGGGCAAGGACGGTCAACCCCGGCGCACCTACCTCTACCACGTGTCGGACAACGCCGACACGATGGGCGACTACGACGCCCAGTGCGTCGTGTGGCAGACGGCGGTCAACCCCGTCGTCGCCCTCGAACTGCTCGCCGCCGGCACGTGGTCCGGCGCCGGCGTGCTCGGCCCCGAGGCCTTCGACGCCGTGCCGTTCCTCGACCTGCTCGCGGCGCCCAAGCCCCAGGGGTACGGCTCGCCCTGGGGCCTCGAGGACCGCTGACCCCCCAGCCCCCACTGGCACCCGGCGCCGCCGTCACCGGCATCCGCTGACGACGCCGCCGCCGCCCGACCTGCCCGACCCCGGACCACGAAGGAAGCACGCCATGGCGACCACCCACACCGCCCTCATCGACTCCGTCCCCACCCGCCTGCTCATCGGCGGCGGCTGGCGCGAGGCGAGCGGTGGGGCGCGCTTCGAGGTGTCCGACCCGAGCAGCGGGGCCACCCTGACCACCTGCGCCGACGCCACGCCGGACGACGGCCTCGCCGCCCTCGCCGCGGCCCACGACGCCCAGGCCGGCTGGGCGGCGACCCCGCCGCGCGAGCGCAGCGAGATCCTGCGCCGCGCCTTCGAGGCACTCATCGCGCGCACCGACGAGTTCGCGACGCTCATGAGCCTGGAGATGGGCAAGACCGTCGCGGAGGCCCGGGGTGAGGTGGCCTACGGCGCCGAGTTCTTCCGCTGGTTCGCCGAGGAGGCCGTGCGCATCCACGGCCGCTACTCGGTCGCCCCCAACGGCGCCTCCCGCCTGCTCACGATGAAGCAGCCGGTCGGCCCCACGCTCATGATCACGCCGTGGAACTTCCCGCTCGCCATGGGCACCCGCAAGATCGGCCCGGCGGTGGCGGCGGGCTGCACCATGGTCGTCAAGCCCGCGCACGAGACGCCGCTGACGATGCTGCTGCTCGCCCAGGTCATGCAGGAGTCCGGTCTGCCCGACGGCGTCCTCAACGTCGTCACGACGACCCACTCCGGCGCCCTGTGCGAGCCGGTCATCCGCGACCCACGGCTGCGCAAGCTCACCTTCACCGGTTCCACCCAGGTCGGCAAGGTGCTCGTCGAGCAGTCGGCCGAGCAGCTGCTGCGCCTGTCGATGGAGCTCGGGGGCAACGCCCCGTTCCTCGTCTTCGAGGACGCCGACGTCGACGCCGCGGTCGAGGGCGCCATGCTCGCCAAGATGCGCAACATCGGCGAGGCCTGCACGGCCGCCAACCGCTTCTTCGTCCACGAGTCGCTCGCGGACGAGTTCGCCGCGAAGTTCGCCGCCCGGATGGGCGCCCTCGTCGTCGGTGAGGGCACCCGGGAGGGCGTCGACGTCGGGCCGCTCATCACCGCCAGGGCCCGCGACGGGGTCGACGAGCTGGTCCGGGATGCCGTGGGCCGTGGCGCCACGGTGCTCACGGGCGGGGCCGCGGTCCCCGGGCCGGGGTTCTTCTACGAGCCGACCGTGCTGGCCCAGGTGCCCGCGGACAGCCGCTGCCTCACCGAGGAGATCTTCGGCCCGGTCGCCCCCGTGTGCACCTTCACCGACGACGCGGACGCCGTCGCGAAGGCCAACGCGACCGAGTACGGTCTCGTCGGCTACGTCTTCACCAACGACCAGAACCGGATGCTCCGCGTGGCCGAGGCCATGGAGTTCGGGATGATCGGCGTCAACACCGGCATCGTGTCCAACCCCGCGGCCCCCTTCGGCGGGGTCAAGCAGTCCGGCTTCGGCCGGGAGGGCGGCTTCGAGGGCATCGACGAGTACCTCGAGACGAAGTACGTCGGCATCGCGCTCTGACGCGCTCGTCACCGTTGTCCCGATGTCGTCCCACGAGAGGGTCGCAGGTGGTGTCATGTCCTCCATGAGCACGAGCAGCGACATCGGCGCAGCCGACCCCGCGACGACGGGCGACCCGATCGACCCGGTCGACGCACCCGAACCCCTCGGGCTCGACGCGAGCGCGCACCACCGCGACCGGCGGCGCTCCGTACAGTCCCTCCTCGACGAGGCCGACGACGCCCTGCGGCGCGGCGCCCGCCCCGGCGCCACGGTCTGGCCGAGCGGCTTCGACCTGCTCGACTCCACCCTCGACGGGGGGCTGCGCTCGGGTGAGCTCGTCCTGCTCGGCGGCAGCGAGGGGTCGGGCAAGACGACGATCGGCCTCCAGATGGTGCGCAACGCGGTGCGCACCGGGCGGCACGCGGTCGTGTTCTCCTTCGAGCACGAGGCCGGGACCCTCATCCAGCGCCTCATCTCCCTCGAGGCGGCGACGATCGCCGTCGAGCTCGGCCAGCACCCCGCCGCGGCCGCCGACGTGCACGCCGTGCGGTCGGTGTTCGAGGCCGAGGACCCCGACCGCCGCGGGCTGGCCGACGCGCTCTCCCGCGTGCCGTACGGCGAGCAGGCCCTCGCGGCCGTCCACGACTACGCCGCGCGCCTGCACATCCACGAGTCCAACCCGACGACGACCCCGACCGAGGTCGCCCGGGTCGTCACGGCGGTCCAGGAGGAGGCCGGCGAGCCCCCCATGGTGCTCGTCGACTACCTCCAGAAGATGCCGCTCGTCGGGCACACCGGCGACGAGGCCTCGCGGGTCACCGTCGTCACCGAGACCCTCAAGGACATGGCCCTCGAGCTCGAGTGCCCGGTCGTCGCGATCTCCGCCGCCGACCGCGAGAGCCTGGGCGCCGGGCACCGGATGCGCACCCGCGACCTGCGCGGCTCCTCGGCGCTCGCCTACGAGGCCGACATCGTGCTCATCCTGTCGAGCAAGGAGAACATCGTCTCGCGCGAGCACCTCGTCTACGACCTCGGCAGCATCCAGCGGTTCCGCCGCTGGGCCGTCGTGACGATCGAGAAGAACCGCCACGGGCAGGGCCACGTCGAGCTCGAGGTCGAGAAGGACTTCGAGCACGGCCGCTTCCACCCCCGGGCCCAGGTCGTCACCGAGCGGCTCATCGAGGAGCGCGTCTTCACGACCTGACCGCGGGACACCTCAGCGGAGTCCCTCCCCGCAGGGTCCCTCCCGGCCGGGTACCCCCCGGCGGGGGCCCTCCCCGCGGGGTCACTCCCCGCGAGGCACTCCCGGCGGGTCACTCCCAGCGCCGGGCCTTCCGGTAGCGCGGGTTCCACCAGTAGCGGTGCACGAGCCGCAGGGGTGGGGGCAGCTCGGCCAGGACGGTGCGCACGTCGTCCGGCGGGGCGCCCTCGAGGATCCACGGGCCGAGCTGCGCGACCTCGCTCAACGACAGCTCCTTGAGGGCCGCCTTGTTGAGCGCGTCCCACTCCTGCCTCGTGATCATCGTGCGGATGAGCGGGAAGGCGTCGCGCTCCTCGTGGGCGAGGTGCGAGCGGAGCAGCTCGACGAGGGCGTCGATCCGGGCGGCGACCTCGTCGACGCCGGCGTCCCGGTCGTCGAAGGCGCGCTCGACCGCCTCGAGCGCCGGGTCGATGCGGGAGTGCTCCTCCTCCATGGCGTCGAGGACCGCCAGCCCGTCGGGGTGGTCGGCGAGCTTGGCCCGGATGACCGGCCAGATGTGGGTGTCCTCGATGGTGTGGTGGTGGTGGAGGGAGGAGCTGAAGCCGTGCCAGCCGAGCAGCAGGGCGTCGTGCGCCTCCTCGTCCTGTGTGCCGTACACCTCGGCTGCTCCTTCGAGCCGGGCGCCGTCGCGTCGGAACGCGTTGTGCAGGATGCGCATGACATCCATGTCCGTGTCGGTGAGGGTCGTGGTCACGGTCGGGCTCCTCTCGTGCGGCGGGTGCGCCGTGCACCTCCTCCTCAGGGTCGGCCTCGCGGCCGGAGGTTCTCAATCCCACTTTCGAGGGGGATACTCGAACCCATGCCCCTGGTCGCAGAGCGGCTGCGGGCCCGGGTCCGCGACGCGGCCCGCTCGGCGCCCGACAGCGAGGCGTTCCGGCACGAGGTGCTGGACGCGATCCACGAGCGCGTCCCGTTCGACGCCGGGTGCCTCGGCGGGACGGACCCCTACGCCCTCGTCCCCACGTCGCTGACGACGCGCGGCTACGACGACCCCCGCGCCTACGCGATGGCCGCCGAGGTCGAGTACGGCGAGGCCGACGAGCCCGGCAGCTTCGAGTCGATGGTGCGCGCCCGGGTGCCGATCCAGACGCTGCGCGAGGCGAGCGGTGACCGCGTGCGGGCGACCCTGCGGTACGCCGAGCTCCTGGCACCGTACGGGCTGGGGGACGAGGTGCGGATGGTCTTCCGCGGCGGCGACGGCCTCGTCTGGGGCGTGGCCACCCTGTCGCGCCGGGGCGCGTCGCAGTTCACCGCCCCGGAGGAGGCCGCGATCGCATCGGTGCTCACCGACGTCGGGCACGGCCTGCGCGCCATGCTCTTCCGTGACGGGGTGGGCCGGGTGGCGGCCGACGCCGAGGGTCCGGCCATCGCCGTCGTCGGTGCGGACAACGAGTTCGAGATGGCCACCCCTGCGGCGCTCGAGCTCTTCGAGCGGCTCGGCTGGGGCGCCACCGGCCGCCCGGTGCCCCACGCCCCGGCGGCCCTCGTCGCCTCACGGCTGCGCGCCTCGGGTCAGGAGACCCTCGTGCTGCGGACCCGGACCCGTGATGGCGAGTGGCTCGTCGTCAGGGCTGGTCGCCACGACGACGAGAACCCACCCCGCCGGGTCGTCATGACGCTCGAGCGAGCCCGGCCCCCGGAGCTCGTGTCCCTCATGGGTGCCGCCTACGGGCTGACCCGTCGCGAGTGCCAGGTGCTGCTGCTCTCGCTGCGCGGTGCGACGCGCGAGGAGATGGCGCGGGCCCTCGTCATCAGCCCGTACACCGTGCAGGACCACCTCAAGAACATCTTCGCCAAGGCCGGCGTCAACAGCCGGCGCCGGCTCGTCGCGCGCCTGGTCGACACCGAGTGCCTGCCCCGGGTCGGCTCGCCCGTCGGCCCGGACGGCTGGTTCGTACCGTCCTGACGCGCGGTTAGGCTGAGCCGTGCCCAGCCGCTCCCAGCGCATCGCCGCCGGGCCTGCCACGGGGGGCTCGCCCGTCCGGGGCTGGGCCGTGGTGGTGCTCGTCGTGGCCACGCTCGTGCTCATGTGGACCCTCGCGCGTCCCGAGGCCGAGCGCTCGACCCCGGCCCCGCCGCTCGCGACGACGGCCGCCGTGCAGCCGACCGTGTCCCCCGGCCCGGACCGCACCCCCGGGTCGGACCTGCCCCGGGTCGCCGAGAGCGCACTGCCGGCCGAGGCCCGCAGCACCCTCGTGCTCATCCGCCAGGGAGGCCCGTTCCCCCACGACGAGGACGACGAGGTCTTCGGCAACCGCGAGGGACTGCTGCCCCCGCAGCCCCGGGGCTACTACCGCGAGTTCACCGTCGAGACCCCGGGGGAGGACGACCGGGGGCCGCGCCGCCTCGTCGAGGGCCGGGGTGGCGACCTCTACTGGACCGTCGACCACTACGCCTCGTTCCGCCAGGTCGAGGTGGGCAGGTGATCCGCCACCTCGGGCCGCGGACCGACGTCGACGGCCTCGTCGCCGACGCCGTCGCCGAGGGGCGCGAGGTGCACGTCGTCACCGCGGCGGACACCAAGGCCGCCACCCTCGAGGCGTTCGCCGACGCGCTCGACTTCCCCGCGTGGTTCGGGGGCAACCTCGACGCCCTCGCCGACTGCCTGCACCACGTCGCCCGGCACGCCGAGGGGGAGTGGGAGCTCGTCGTCGACGGGCTCGCCGCCCTCGGCCGCGAGGACCCGTTCGTGCTCGCCGAGCTGCGCGGGGTGCTCGGTGAGGTGGCGCTGGCCCACCCCCGTTTTCACGTCACGGTCGTCGAGCGCTGACAATGGCCGCGTGACCACCCGCTCCGTCGCCGTCCTCGGCTCCACCGGCTCGATCGGCACCCAGGCCCTCGAGGTCGTCGCCGCCCACCCCGGCCGGTTCACCGTCTCGGCCCTGTCCGCCGGCGGCAACGTCGACCTGCTCGCCCGCCAGGCCGTCGAGCACGCCGTGCCGCTCGTCGCGGTCGCCCGCGGCGAGGTCGAGCAGGTGCGCGAGGCGCTGGCCGCGGCCGCGGCGGATGCCGGCCGGCCGGCATCCGTCGTCGACGTCGTCGTCGGCGCCGACGCCGCCACGGTCGCCGCGGGCTGCGGCGCCGACGTCGTGCTCAACGGCATCACCGGGTCGATCGGGCTGCGACCCACGCTCGCCGCCCTCGACGCCGGGTCGGTGCTCGCGCTCGCGAACAAGGAGTCGCTCATCGTCGGCGGCCCGCTCGTCAAGCGGGCGGCACGCCCCGACCAGATCGTCCCCGTCGACTCGGAGCACAGCGCGATCGCCCAGAGCCTGCGCGGCGGCCGGGCCGACGAGGTGCGCCGCCTCGTCGTCACCGCGAGCGGCGGGCCGTTCCGGGGGCGCAGCCGCTCCGACCTCGCCGGGGTCACCCCGCAGGAGGCGCTCGCCCACCCGAACTTCGCGATGGGCCGGGTCATCACGACGAACTCCGCGACCCTGGTCAACAAGGGCCTCGAGGTCATCGAGGCGCACCTGCTGTTCGACATCCCGTTCGACCGCATCGACGTCGTCGTCCACCCCCAGCAGCAGATCCACTCGATGGTCGAGTTCCACGACGGGTCGACGATCGCCCAGCTCGGACCACCGCGGATGCTCGTGCCGATCGCCCTCGGCCTGTCGTGGCCCGAGCGGCTCGAGGACGTCGACGAGCCGTGCGACTGGACCCGGGCCCAGAGCTGGGAGTTCCACCCCCTCGACGACGACGCGTTCCCGGCCGTGCGCCTCGCCCGGCTCGTCGGTGAGGCCGGGGGTACCTTCCCGGCGGTCTACAACGCGGCCAACGAGGTCTGCGTCGACGCCTTCCACGACGGTGCCATCGCGTTCACGGACATCGTCGACACCGTCGCACGCGTCGTCGAGGCGCACAATGGGAGTGATCACGACGCCTCGAGCGTTGAGGGAGTGCTCGCCGCCGACCGGTGGGCCCGTCACCGCGCCGCCCACCTCATCGGCGTCGCGTCCGACGCCGACACGACCGGGGAGGCCCCTTGACCACCATCGCGTTCCTCCTCGGGGTGCTCTTCATGGCCACGGGGGTGGCGCTCTCGATCGCCCTGCACGAGGTCGGGCACCTCGTGCCGGCCAAGCGGTTCGGGGTGCGCGTGACCCAGTACATGGTCGGGTTCGGTCCGACCCTGTGGTCACGCCGGCGCGGCGAGACGGAGTACGGCGTCAAGGCGATCCCGCTCGGCGGCTACATCCGGATGATCGGCATGTTCCCGCCCCGCCCGGGCGACGCGCCGGGCACGGTGCGCGCGTCGAGCACCGGGCGGTTCAGCCAGCTCGTCGACGAGGCCCGCGCGGCGAGCCTCGAGGAGGTGCGACCCGGCGACGAGAACCGGGTCTTCTACCGCCTCAGCGTGCCGAGGAAGGTCGTCGTCATGCTCGGCGGGCCGACGATGAACCTCCTCATCGGCGTCGTCCTGCTCACCCTGCTCGTCACCGTGCACGGCGTCGCCACCGTGCAGCCGGGCGCGGTCGTCGCGTCCGTCTCCCAGTGCGTCGTGCCCGTCACCGAGGCCGGCGAGGCGACGACGTGCACGGACCAGCCGGCCACGCCCGCCCTCGCGGCCGGCATCCTGCCGGGCGACGAGATCCTCTCGATCGACGGCCAGCCCGTCGACGACACCCGCGACGTCGGTGCCCTCGTGCGCCCCCGGGTCGGTGAGCCGGTCGCCGTCGTCCTCGAGCGCGACGGCGAGGAGGTCACCGTCACGGCGACGCCGATCCGCAACGTCGTGCCCGTCCTCGCCGACGACGGCACGCCCGTCCTCGGCGACGACGGCACCCCCCTGACGACCGAGGCCGGCTTCCTCGGGGTGCGCACGACCGCCCCGGTCGACTACGTCCCGCAGCCCGTCACGGCCGTGCCCGGCATCATCTGGGGCTTCGTCAGCCAGACGGCCGAGGCGCTCGTCCACGTGCCCGCGCGGATGGTCGGCGTCTGGGAGGCCGCCTTCGGGGGCGCCGAGCGAGAGGTCGACAGCCCGATGTCCGTCGTCGGCGTCGGTCGCGTCGCGGGGGAGGCGAGCGGCGGCAAGTACGACGCGTTCGTCGGCGAGTCGGCAGGCTCCAAGCTGTGGTTCCTCGTCGGGCTGCTCGCGGCGCTCAACTTCATGCTCTTCGTCTTCAACCTCATCCCGCTGCTGCCGCTCGACGGCGGGCACGTCGCCGGGGCCCTCTGGGAGGGGCTGAAGCGCCAGGTCGCGCGCCTGCGCGGGCGCCCCGACCCCGGCTACGTCGACGTCGCGAAGGCGCTCCCGATCGCCTACACGGTCTCGATGGTGCTGCTCGGCGCCTCCTTGCTGCTCATCTACGCCGACCTCGTCAAGCCGGTCAACCTCGGCGGCTGACCCCCCCGCCCACCGACCCGGTGCGACCTGTGTGCGGTTCTGCCCGGGGACGGGGCGAGGAACGGTAGGCATGCCGCACGAGGTCGCCAGCGGTGGGGCGGGGCGGGCCCTCAGCCGGCCAGCAGCGCGTCGCGCCGGGCGCGCAGCGCGGTGATCCGCTCGTCGAGGGCGGCGCCGCGCACCGCGAGGCCCTGCATCGCCTCCCGGACGGCCGCCGCGGCCGCCGCCACCCGTCCGGCCCCGTCCTTGATGCTCGAGCGCACGGACAGGTCGCTCACGGCGTTGTCGAACCACACGTCGAGGGTGCGCGCCGTCGGCGAGATGCCGAGGTCCGCCCGCAGCCCGGTCAGCCCGTCGACGTCGTCGAGCTCGCGGGCGAGGTCGACCAGGGCCTCCTGGGCCTGCGCGATGCGCCGCCCCGCCCCGTCGATGCGATCGTGTGTGAGCGCCGAGGAGACGAGCCCGCCCCCGAGCCAGGTGTCGTACGCCGACCACGAGTCGGCCGAGCCGAGCTCGCGCAGCGCCGCGTCGAGGGCCGTCGCCGCCCGGATGCCGGCCTCGCGGGCCTGCTCGAGGTCGCTCGCCTGCGCCCGGGCCTCGGCGAGCTCGTCGAGCACCGCGTCGAGCCCGGCCGGTGCGACCTGACCGGAGGCCTGCAGTGCCCGGGCGTGCTCCTGCAGCGCGGCCTCGCGTCGGGCCGCGGTGTCCCCGAGCCGGGCGAGCCGGCGGTCGACGTCCTCGCGCCGGTCCTCGACGGCCTGCAGGTGCGCCGTCGCCGACTGCACCGCATACCGGGCGGCGACCTCCTCCGCCCGCTCGCGGTCCAGCGCCCCGGTCCGCGTGCCGCGCACGGCCGCCAGCACGGCCGTGAGGGAGAGCCCCTCGAGCGACCGGACGTCGTCCTCCTCGGCGAGGTGCCGGTCGCGCAGCCGCACGAGGTCGGCGCGGGCCGCCGCGGCCTCCTCCCGAAGCCCGGCGAGCCTGGCGCGCAGGTGCTCGGCCTCGTGGTCGTCGGCGATGGCGCGGTCGAGAGTGTCTCGGGTGTCCACGGGCTCGATCATGGCGCGTGCCGCGCGCGGACGTAGGCTTTGGGCCATGTCCGTCTCCCTCGGTATGCCCCCGCTGCCCCCGCCCGTCGTCGCGCCCCGCCGACAGAGCCGCAAGATCAGGGTCGGCAAGGTGGAGGTCGGGGGCGACGCCCCGGTCTCGGTGCAGTCGATGACGACGACGCCGACGACCGACATCAACGCGACGCTCCAGCAGATCGCCGAGCTCACGGCATCCGGCTGCGACATCGTGCGGGTCGCCTGCCCGAGCCAGGACGACGCCGACGCCCTGCCCGCCATCGCGCGCAAGTCGCAGATCCCGGTCATCGCCGACATCCACTTCCAGCCCAAGTACGTCTACGCCGCGATCGACGCCGGCTGTGCCGCGGTGCGCGTCAACCCGGGCAACATCCGCCAGTTCGACGACCAGGTCGGCGAGATCGCCCGGCGCGCGAAGGAGGCCGGCGTCTCGATCCGGATCGGTGTCAACGCCGGCTCGCTCGACAAGCGCCTCCTCGACAAGTACGGCAAGCCGACGGCCGAGGCGCTCGTCGAGTCGGCCGTATGGGAGGCCGGCCTGTTCGAGGAGCACGACTTCCACGACTTCAAGATCTCGGTCAAGCACAACGACCCGGTCGTCATGATCCGCGCCTACCAGCTGCTCGCCGAGCGCGGCGACTGGCCGCTGCACCTCGGGGTCACCGAGGCCGGGCCGGCCTTCCAGGGCACGATCAAGTCGGCGACCGCGTTCGGCGCGCTGCTCTCGCAGGGCATCGGCGACACGATCCGGGTCTCCCTGTCGGCGCCCCCGGTCGAGGAGGTCAAGGTCGGCATCCAGATCCTCCAGTCGCTCAACCTGCGCCCCCGCAAGCTCGAGATCGTCTCGTGCCCGTCGTGCGGGCGCGCGCAGGTCGACGTCTACACGCTCGCCGACCAGGTGACCGCGGGCCTCGAGGGGATGACGGTGCCGCTGCGCGTGGCCGTCATGGGCTGCGTCGTCAACGGGCCGGGCGAGGCCCGCGAGGCCGACCTCGGCGTCGCGTCGGGCAACGGCAAGGGCCAGATCTTCGTCAAGGGTGAGGTCATCAAGACGGTGCCCGAGGCCCAGATCGTCGAGACCCTCATCGAGGAGGCCATGCGCCTCGCCGAGGAGATGGGCGAGCCGGTCGACGAGGAGTCGGCGGGCGCTCCGTCGGTCAGCGTCGGCTGAGGCACCGGTGCCGGCCGAGCGCGACGCGCAGCGCCACCCGACGCGCGCGCCCTAGTCTGGTCCCGTGCTGCGCACGCGCTCCCCGGTCCGTCCCCTGTCGCTCGCCGACCGTGACGAGGCCCTCGCCGTGTGCGCCCAGGACCTGCCCGGGGCCGTCTTCGTCGCCGCGCGCATCCTCGAGGGGGCCCGGTCCGGCTCGCTGTCGAGCGTCCTCGGGCACCGCGTCGACGGCGAGCTGACCGCCCTGTGCTGGGCGAGCGCCAACGTCGTCCCCGTCGCGACGACCGACGAGAGCCGGGGGGCCTTCGCCGAGCGGGTCCGGCGCTGGCGCGGCCGCTGCGCGTCGGTGTTCGGCCGCCGCGAGGAGGTCGGGGGCCTCTGGGCCCACCTCGAGCCGCACTGGGGCCCGCCCCGGGCGGTCCGTGGCCACCAGCCGCTCCTCGTCGCGGACCGGATGCCGTCCGCCCTCGGCGTGCCGCTCGACCCCCGGGTGCGCCCCGCCCGCCCCGACGAGGTCGACCTCGTGCTGCCCGCGGCCGAGCACATGTTCACGGCCGAGATCGGCTACCCGCCGTACCGGGGCAGCGACCGGGGCTACCGCGCGTCGCTCGCCGGGCTCGCGGCGCGTGGCCACACCTACGTCGTCGTCGAGGGCGGCAGGGTCGTCTTCAAGACCGACGTCGGCAGCCTGGCCCTGGGGTGCGCCCAGCTCCAGGGCGTGTGGCTCGCCCCCGAGCTGCGCGGCCGCGGGCTCGCCGTGCCGATGCTCGCGAGCGTCGTCGAGCAGGTCATGGTCGGCCCGGCCCCGCTCGTCACGCTGTACGTCAACGACTTCAACACGGCGGCGCGGGCCACGTACGAGCACATCGGTTTCCGTGAGGTGGGGGACTTCTCGACGGTGCTCCTGTGACCGAGTGGTTGGATGAGGTATGGCCCCCGCTCCGCTGACCCCGAGTCCCACCCCGGCACCCACCACGTCGCGCTGAGCCCGCCGTGTCGACCCTCGACTGGAAGCCTCTCTCCGAGGCCGACCTCGGCGCCCTCGCGCACCTCGCCGAGCGGTGCCTCGAGAAGGACGGCGGCCTGCCGCTCCTGGGCACCGAGCCGATGCTCCGGCAGCTCTTCCTCTCGGGGCAGTCGGTCGGGGGCCGTGACGAGACGGGTGACCTCGTCGCCGCGGCCTCGGTGTTCGTCGACGCCTCGGGCCAACGGGCCGCGACCGGCCTCGTCCACCCGTCGGCCCGGCAGCAGGGCCTGGGCGAAGAGCTCGTCCGCTGGGCGCTCGAGCAGTCAGGCGGCAGCCTCCTGCGCCTCGTCGCCGAGACCACCTCACCCGAGTCCGACGCCCTGGCGCAGCGCCTGGGCCTGCGCCGCACCTTCGCCGAGCACGTCATGCGCCACCCGCTCGTCGAGATCCCGAAGATCCCGCGGCCCGACGGCGTGCACACCCACCCGTGGACCGACGACACCTCCGTGCTGTTCCACACCGCCTACTCACGGTCGTTCGCGACGCGCCCCGGCTTCCCGGGCACACCCCTCGACGAGTGGGTCGCCTCCGTCGAGGAGGAGGCGGGGTTCCGGCCCGACCTGTCGCGTGTGGCGCTCGACGACGAGGGACTCGTCGTGGGCTTCGTCACCATCTCCGACGACTGGATCGACCAGGTCGGGGTGGTCCCGAACTGGCGGGGCCGGCGGCTCGGGGCACACCTCGTCGTGCGCTCGCTGCGGGCCCTGCGCAAGGCGGGGTGCCAGCAGGCGTGGCTCGCGGTCAACGTCGACAACCCGAGCGCGCACGATCTCTACCTGCGGCTCGGGTTCGTCGACCACGGGCAGCGCGCAAGGTTCCAGCAGGTCACCCCGGTGGAGAGCCTGGGCGGCACCGCACACATACCCTAGGGGGTATGCTGTCGGGCATGTCGCCGGTCGTCCTCCTCCTCGCCGTGCTCGTCGGCGTCGCCCTCGGGCTGCTCGGTGGCGGGGGGTCCATCCTCACCGTCCCGCTGCTCGTCTACGTCGCGGGCCTGGAGGCCAAGGAGGCCATCGCGACCTCGCTGCTCGTCGTGGGGGTGACCAGCCTCGCCGCACTCGTGCCGCACGCCCGGGCCGGGCGGGTGCGCTGGCGCACCGGCGCCGTCTTCGGGGTGGCTGCGATGCTCGGTGCCTACGCCGGCGGGCGGGTCGCCGAGTTCATCCCCGGCACGCTCCTGCTCGTCGCCTTCGCGCTCATGATGGTCGCGACCGCCGTCGCGATGATCCGTGGGCGCGGTCGGGCGGCCCCCGCCGGTGAGGACGGCGACGGCCCCGGGCGCGGCGCCCACGACCTGCCGGTCAAGCTCGTCCTGCTCGAGGGGGTCGTCGTCGGCCTCGTGACCGGCCTCGTCGGAGCCGGTGGCGGGTTCCTCGTCGTCCCGGCCCTCGTGCTGCTCGGCGGCCTGCCGATGCCGGTCGCGGTCGGCACCTCCCTGCTCGTCATCGCCATGAAGTCGTTCGCGGGGCTCGCGGGCTACCTGTCGTCGGTGACCATCGACTGGGGCCTGGCCTTCGCCGTGACGGGCATGGCCGTGGTCGGCAGCGTGCTCGGCGCCCTGCTCTCCGGTCGCGTCCCCCAGGACCGGCTGCGTCAGGCGTTCGGGTGGTTCGTCCTCGTCATGGGCGTCGTCGTGCTCGGCCAGAGCGCCCTGTCCGCCTGATCCGGGCAGCCGGCGAGGCCGGAGCGGGAGGGGCGCGACCGGCATCCGCCCGCGTCGTTATCCTTGGCGGGTTGTCCACCCGACCCCAGGAGCCCTCCCGTGGCCATGCGCATGTCGTCCCTGTTCCTGCGAACCCTTCGCGAGAACCCTGCGGACGCCGAGGTCCCGAGCCACCAGCTGCTCGTGCGGGCGGGCTACATCCGCCGGGTCAGCCCCGGCATCTACACGTGGCTGCCGCTCGGCCTGAAGGTGCTGCGCCGGGTCGAGACGATCGTGCGCGAGGAGATGGACGCGATCGGCGCCCAGGAGCTGCTCTTCCCCGCGCTGCTCCCGCGCGAGCCCTACGAGCAGACCGGGCGCTGGGGCGAGTACGGCGAGAACGTCTTCCGGCTCGTCGACCGCAAGGGTGCCGACCACCTGCTCGGGCCCACCCACGAGGAGATGTTCACCCTCGCCGTCAAGGACCTGTACAGCTCGTACAAGGACCTGCCGCTGTCGATCTACCAGATCCAGACGAAGTACCGCGACGAGGCGCGGCCGCGCGCCGGGCTGCTGCGCGGGCGCGAGTTCGTCATGAAGGACTCCTACTCCTTCGACCTCGACGACGCCGGGCTCGACAAGAGCTACGAGCTGCACCGCGACGCGTACGTGCGGATCTTCGACCGGCTCGGGTTCCACTACGTCATCGTCCAGGCCATGGCGGGGGCCATGGGCGGCTCGAAGTCCGAGGAGTTCCTCGCCACCGCCGCCAACGGCGAGGACACCTACGTGCGGTGCACGAGCTGTGGCTTCGCCGCGAACGTCGAGGCGGTGCGGGTGCCGGTGCCGGATGCCGTCGACGCGTCCGCGGTGCCCGCCGCCCACGTCGAGGACACCCCGGACACCCCGACGATCGACACGCTCGTCGACCACCTCAACGACGCCTTCCCCCGCGCGGACGGCCGGCCGTGGACGGCCGCCGACACCCTCAAGAACGTCGTCGTCGTGCTCGTGCACCCCGACGGCACCCGTGAGCCGCTCGCGATCGGCCTGCCCGGCGACCGCGAGGTCGACGAGAAGCGGCTCGGGGCGCAGGTCGAGCCGGCCGTCGTCGACGCGTTCGGCGAGGCGGACTTCGCGGCCCACCCCACGCTCGCCAAGGGCTACATCGGCCCCGGCGTGCTCGGGGCCGAGCGCGCGAGCGGCATCCGCTACCTCCTCGACCCGCGGGTCAGCGAGGGCACGGCGTGGGTGACCGGAGCAGACGAGCCCGGGCACCACGTCCTCGACCTCGTCGCGGGTCGCGACTTCACCGCCGACGGCACGATCGAGGCCGCCGAGGTGCGCGACGGCGACGCCTGCCCCGCGTGCGGCCACGGCCTGGAGTCGGCGCGCGGCATCGAGATGGGGCACATCTTCCAGCTCGGCAGGAAGTACGCCGAGGCGCTCGACCTCACCGTGCTCGACGAGAACGGGAAGCTGCGCACCGTGACGATGGGGTCGTACGGCGTCGGGGTCTCGCGCGCCGTCGCGTGCGTCGCCGAGGGCAACCACGACGACCTCGGCCTCGTCTGGCCGCGGGCGCTCGCCCCGGCCGACGTCCACGTCGTCGCGACCGGCAAGGACGACGCGGTGCTCGCGTACGCCGAGGAGCTCACCCGCGAGCTGGAGGCGCGCGGGGCCGAGGTGCTGCTCGACGACCGCCGACAGGCGAGCCCCGGCGTGAAGTTCAAGGACGCCGAGCTCATCGGCGTGCCGACGATCGTCGTCGTCGGGCGCGGGCTCGCCGAGGGCACGATCGAGCTCAAGGACCGCCGCTCCGGCGAGCGGCGCGACGTCGCCGTCGCCTCGGCGGTCGACGAGGTGCTCGCCGAGGTCGGTCTCACGTGACGCAGCCCGTCGAGGCGGTCGTCTTCGACTGGGGCGGCACGCTGACGCCCTGGCACGAGGTCGACATGCCCGAGCAGTGGCGGGTGTTCGCCCGGGAGGTGCACGGCATCCCCGTCGACTCGCCCGACGTCCCCGACGCGGACCTCGTCGAGGCCCACCGGCTCGCCGACCGCATCCTCGAGGCCGAGTCCGAGGCCTGGCGGCGCGGGCGCGAGGAGCACTCCTCCGCGGCGCTCGCCGACATCCTCGAGGCGGCCGGCATCGACGCCGCCCACGACCGCCACCACCTCGCGCTCGCCGCCTACCGCGGGTTCTGGGAGCCGCACACCCACACCGACCCGCAGGTGCGGCCGCTGTGGCAGGGGCTGCGCGAGCGCGGCATCCGGGTCGGGGTCCTCTCGAACACGATCTGGTCGCGTGACTACCACCGCGCGATCTTCGAGCGTGACGGCGTCCTCGACCTCCTCGACGCCGACATCTACTCGAGCGAGATCGACCACGTCAAGCCGCACCCCGAGGCGTTCCGGGCGATCTGCCGTGCACTCGACGTCGAGCCGCGGCGGGCCGTCTACGTCGGCGACCGGATCTTCGAGGACGTCCACGGACCCCAGCAGGTCGGGATGCGCGCCGTGTGGATCCCGCACTCGGACATCCCCGCCGAGCAGCGCGTCGAGGTGACGGCGGTGCCGGACGGTCGCGCCCACGAGCTGCTCGACGTGCTCGCTATCGTCGACGCCTGGTCGGGCGTGACCTGAGCGTGGAGGACCTGGGGGTCGAGGTCGTCGTGCTGCTCGGCCTCGCGGGGTTCCTCGCGGGCTGGGTCGACGCGGTCGTCGGTGGGGGAGGGCTCATCCAGCTGCCCGCGATCCTGCTCGGCGTGCCCGGGGCCACCCCGGCGCAGGTGCTGGCGACGAACAAGTTCGGGTCGATCTGGGGCACCGCCACCTCGTCGGTGACGTACTACCGAAGGGTCCGGCCCGACCTGCGGACGGCGCTGCCGATGGCGGCGGTGGCCTACGTCGGCGCCGTCGTCGGTGCCCTGATCGGGCTGCACATCCCCAAGGCGGCGTTCAACCCCGTCATCTTCGTCATGCTCGTCGCCGTGGGGGCCTACACGTTGCTCAGGCCCTCACTCGGAGTGGAGACCCAGCTGCGCTGGTCCGGGCACCGCCACACCGCCGTGGCGATGCTGACGGGCTTCGTCATCGGCGTCTACGACGGCGCCCTCGGCCCCGGCACCGGGTCCTTCTTCGTCCTGACCCTCGTCGGGCTCATGGGCTACGCCTTCCTGGAGGCGAGCGCGAAGGCGAAGATCGCGAACCTCGCGACGAACCTCGGGGCCCTCACCGTGTTCGCGCCCGGCGGCCACATCATGTGGCGGGTGGCCGTCGTGATGGCGGCGACCAACGTGGTCGGGGGCTACGTGGGCGCTCGCACGGCGGTGTCACGAGGCAACCGGTTCGTGCGGGTGGTCTTCATCGTCGTGGTGGGCGGCTTCATCGTCCGGATCGGGGGCGACCTGCTCGGCTGGTGGTGACGGACGACCCGATGCCGGCCCCACGGCATCCGCGGCCTCCATCGACCCCGTGCGGCTTACGCACGGTTCCCGCGCCGCTCTTGAGGGCGAAAGCGTGCGCAACTCGCACGAAGTCGGCGCCGTGGCTGACGGTCACCCCTCGGCGGGGCGTCGTCAGGGGGTGGTGAGCCAGAGCACGGCGTAGGGCGGCAGCCACACGTTGCCGTCGCCGCCCCACGGCAGGGCCTCGCCGGTGATCTCGTCGCGCGAGTCGGCGACGCCGAGCTCGTTGACGCGCCAACCCGGCCAGGGCCGCCACTGCGGGGTGACGTTGTGCACGCCGACGAACCGCCCCACGGGGTGCTCGCGCAGGGTGACGAGCACGCCGGGGTCGTCGACCGGCCCGACCTGGGTCTCGACCGACCCGTGGAGGTGCGGCAGCCGGCCCCGGGCCCGGACGAGCCCGACGAGGTCGCCGAAGACGCGCCCGGCGACCGTGCCCCGGTCGTGCCGCTGCTCCGCCCGGGTCCAGTCCAGCCGCGGCCGGTGCGCCCAGCGGTTGTCGTCCTCGTGGCCGGGCTCCTTCGCCCAGTCGGGGTCGTTCGGCTGGCCGAGCTCGTCCCCGCTCCAGATGACCGGGATGCCGCCCCAGCCCAGGACGAGCGCGTGGGCGAGGCGCAGCGCCGATGCGGCCCGGTCGACCTCGGCGGTCGACGTGGCCGACTCGAGCCCGACGAGGGATGCCGCGGTGCCGCTCGTGCGGCGGTCGTCGGTCTCGGGGTTGTACTGGAAGACGAGCCCCCGGGCGGGGGAGCCCCAGAAGTCGCCCGCGTACCAGTGGGCGAGGAAGCTGCGGTGCGCGTGCCCGCCCATGCCGAGCGCCGCGGCATCCTCGTCCATGATCGCCCAGCCGATGTCGTCGTGGCAGCGCAGGTAGGTCAGCCAGGTCGCCGTCGGGGGCTTCGGCGGCAGGGAGCCGAGGGCGTGGGCGGCGAGGCGGACGTCCCGGGAGGCGAGCATCGACCACACCTGGACCATGAGGCTGTTGTGGTAGGCGAGGTCGCTCACCTTGCCGGTGTAGGAGCCGGCCCCGAGGTAGGCGAGCAGCTTCGTCGGGGCGACGATGGCCTCGGCCTTGAACGCGACCGCCGGGCAGGCGATCCGGGTCACCGCGCGCAGCACCTGGGTGAGCGCGTGCACCTCGGGCTCGCCCTGGCAGTCGGTGCCGAGCCGCTTCCACAGGAACGCGATGGCGTCGAGGCGGAGCACGTCGACCCCGCGGTTCGCGAGCTCGAGGATGATCGAGGCGTACTCGTACAGCACCCGGGGGTTGCCCCAGTTGACGTCCCACTGGAACTCGTTGAACGTCGTCCAGACCCAGCCCTGCAGGTCCTCGTCCCACGTGAAGTTGCCGGGCGCGAAGTCCGGGAAGACCTCGGGCAGCGTCTCCTCGTAGGCGTCGGGCAGGGTGCGGTCGGCGAAGACGTGGAAGTACTCGCGGTGCACCGGGTCGCCGGCACGGGCCCGGACCGCCCACTCGTGCTCGCGGGCCACGTGGTTGAGCACCAGGTCGAGCACGAGGCTCATCCCGCTGGCGTGCAGCTGCCCGGCGAGGTGCTCGAGGTCGTCCATCGTCCCGAGGTCGGGTCGCACCGACCGGTAGTCGGCGACGGCGTAGCCACCGTCGTTGTCGCCTTCGCGGGGGCGGAGGAGCGGCATGAGGTGCAGGTAGCGCACGCCGAGCTCGTCGAGGTAGGGCAGGTGCTCCACCACCCCGCGCAGGTCGCCGGCGAAACGCTCGGTGTAGGCCGCGTAGCCGACCATCGAGGGGTCCTGGAGCCAGTCGGGGCGCAGCATCCGCTCGAGGTCGCGCACGTGGAGCCGGTCGGATCGCGCGGCGAAGGCGGAGGCCGCGAGCGCGACGAGCTCGGCGCCGAGGGCCGGGGCCCGCTCGGCGCCGTACGCCACGGTGAGGCCCCCGAGCAGGTCGGGCCACCAGCGCTCGACCCGGGTGCGGAACATGACGGCCCGGTCCTCGCTCAGACCGTCGGGGAGGGGGATCACGGGCGGGGGCACCGGTCGGCTCACGCGGGCATTCTCGCCCATCGGCGCAAGCGTTTGCACAGAGCCGGGCGGATGCCGTCGCGGCGCCGCCCTGCGTCCGGCGGGTCGGGGGCTGGGGCCCCCAAGGTGCCGGACGCAACGGTCCGCCGCGCCACCGGGGTCCACCGGCTCATCGCCACCACCCACCGGGCGCACAGGAGGCACACAGCCTGAGGGTCGAGCGTGGAGCCCATGAGCACGAGCACCGCGGGGCCGCCGGCGCACCCGACGCGCCCCGTGCATCCGACGCGGCCCGTGCACCCGACGCGGCCCGTGCACCCGTCGCGGCCCGTGCGTCCGACGCAGCCCGTGCGTCGGGGCCGGCTCGGGCCCGTGCCGAGCTGGTGGCGCGACGCCACCGCCGCCGCCGGCTGGCTCGTCCTCCTGGCGGTCACCGCCCTGTGGGTCGGGGGCGGCGGCATCCGCGAGCTGGGGTCGCTCGCGGGGGCGCTGACGTCCACCGGCCGGCTCACCGGGCTGCTCGCGTCGGCGCTGCTCCTGCTCCAGGTCTTCCTCATGGCCCGGGTGCCGTGGGTCGAGCAGGCCTGGGGGCAGGACGAGCTGGCGCGCACCCACCGCCTCGTCGGCCTCGCGTCGTCCACCCTCATGCTCGCCCACATCGCGCTCATCACCCTCGGGTACGCCGCCGGGTCGGCACTCGGCATCTGGGGGACGGTCGTCGACCTCGTCGTCGGGTACCCCGGCATGCTCCTCGCCGTCGCCGGGACGGCTGCCCTCGTCATGGTCGTCCTGACATCCGTTCGCCGCGCCCGCCGCCGGCTGCGCTACGAGTCCTGGCACCTCATCCACCTCTACGGCTACCTCGGCGCCGGGCTCGCCCTGCCGCACCAGCTGTGGACGGGCACCGACTTCCTGTCGTCACAGACCGCCACCGCGTTCTGGTGGGGCCTGTACGCCGTGTGCGCCGGGTCGGTACTCGCCTTCCGGGTCGCTCTGCCGCTCTGGCGCTCCCTGCGCGCCCCGCTCCGGGTCGTCGACGTCCGGCCCGAGGGTCCGGGGGTCACGACGGTCACCGTCGGTGGCGCAGGGGTCTCCCGGATGCCGGTCCGCGCCGGCCAGTTCTTCCAGTGGCGCTTCCTCGACGGTCCCGGCTGGACCCGCGCCCATCCCTACTCGATCTCGGCGGCACCCGACGGCGCGACGCTGCGCCTCACGGTCGCCCACGTGGGCGACGGGTCGAGCCGGCTCGCGACCCTGCGTCCCGGGACGCGGGTCCTCGTCGAGGGCCCGTACGGCCGACTCCACGAGGGGGTGCGCTCGCGGCGCAAGGTGCTGCTCATGGGCTCGGGCATCGGCATCGCGCCCCTGCGGGCCCTCCTCGAGGACCTCGACCAGGCACCGGGCGACGTCACGGTCGTGCACCGGGTGCACTCGGCGCAGGACGCCGTGCTCGGCGACGAGCTCACCGCACTCGCCGCGGCCCGCGGTGCCCGCCACCTCGTCGTCGAGGGCCCCCGGGTGCCCGACCGGCCGAGCTGGCTGCCGGAGCAGGCCCGCCGGCTCAGTGACGTCGACGCCCTGCGCGAGCTCGTGCCCGACGTGGCCGCACACGACGTCTTCATCTGCGGGACCGACGGCTGGATGACGGCCGCGCGCACGGCCGCGATCGGCGCCGGGGTGCCGCGCGACCACATCCACCTCGAACGCTTCACCTACTGACCCCGTGGCACCCGGCCGAGTGACGAAGGACCCCGACATGCGCCGCATCACGACCTGGCTGCTCAGCACGATCTGCGCCCTCGTGCTCCTCTTCAGCTACCACACGTCGACGAGCCCGGGCACCGCGGGCAGCGTCGTCGCCGACCCCGGGAGCGGGAGCGGGAGCGGCACGGCATCCGAGCCGGACGCCTCGACCGGCAGCGGGGAGTCGAACGACTCCGGCGCGTCGTCCGGCGCCGCCACGTACACCGGCGACGCCGTGAGCACCCGGTTCGGCGACGTCCAGGTCGTCATCACGGTCGAGGGCGGACGGATCACGGCATCCGAGGTGACCCGGGTGCCGTGGGGCAACCCGAGGGACCAGGAGATCAACTCGCGTGCCGTGCCGATCCTCAACGCCGAGGCCGTCGACGCGCAGAGTGCGGACATCGACATGGTCTCGGGTGCGACGTACACCTCGCAGGGGTACATCGGGTCGCTCCAGTCGGCGATCGACGAGGCCGGCCTGTGATGACCGCCGGGCTCCCCGTGGCTCCCGCGGCGCCGGCGCCCCCACGGCTGGCGCGGCGCGCGTGGGTCGAGCAGATCATGGGGATGCCGGTCAGCGTGCACGTTCGCGCGGTGGACCCGTCACGGCCGGACCTCGAGGCGGGGGTGCGCCGGGTGTTCGGGCACCTGCGCAGGGTCGACGCGGTGCTCAGCACGTGGCGCTCCGACAGCGACCTGCTCCGCCTCCAGCACGGCGAGTCGGAGGAGGCGCACGCCTGGGTCGCCGACGTCACCGAGCTGTGCCTCGAGGCCGAGGACCGCACCGACGGGCTCTTCCGGGCGTGGCGCAGCCGACCGGGCGGCCGGGTGGCGTTCGACCCGACCGGGCTCGTCAAGGGCTGGGCCGTGGCCGGTGCCGCCGCCCACCTCGACATCGTGCCCGAGGTCGCGTACGCCATCGGGGCCGGCGGGGACGTCGTCGTGGGGGCCGGTGCCGGGGTCTCGGCCGCGCCGCCCTCGTGGCGGGTCGGGATCGAGGACCCACGCCGGGCGGGCGCCGTTGCCCGGGTCGTCACCGTGCGCCGCGGGGCGGTGGCGACGTCCGGTGCCGCAGCGCGCGGCGGACACGTCGTCGACCCGAGGACCGGGGTGGGCATCACCCGCGCCGGGTCGGCCACGGTCGTCGGCCCGGACCTGCTGTGGGCCGACGTCTGGGCGACCGCCGCGTGGGTGGACCCCGAACGGGCCCGGCGGCTCATGGCCCGCAGGAACGCGGGGTACGAGCTGCTGCTCGGGTGACGAGGGTGCCGCCGAGCGCGGCCGGCGACGAGCTCAGCGGGCGCTCGCCAGGGCGGCCCGGAGGTCGTCGGCGGAGGTGACGGGGCGGTCGCACACGAATCCCCGGCACACGTAGGCCGCCGGTCGCCCCCCGACGAGCGGGCGGTCGGTGAGGAGCGGGAGGCCGGGCGCGTCCGGCATCCCGTGGGCGAGCACCAACCCGGGTGACGTGCTCGAGCGCGTCGTGGCGAGCAACGCGTCGGCGTCCGGTCCGGACCCGACGACGGCCACCTGGAGCGGCCCGGCCAGCACCGCCTCGGCCACCGCGAGCGCCCAGCCCGCGAACCGGGGGTCCTGGCGCGCGATCGGGCCGCACGTGTCGAGGACGCCGGATGCCGTCGCGAGCCGGCTCGCGGAGCCGGTCAGGGCGGCGTGGGTCAGCAGGGCTCCGGCGAGGGCGGATGCCCCCGCCGGCTCGGCGTTGTCGGTGCGGCCCGCCGGACGGGCGAAGAGGGCGGCGGCGTCGTGCGCCGTGTCGTGCACCGTGCCGTCGGGGTCGACGAAGCGGTCGAGCGCGCGGGCGAGCAAGGAGGCCGCGGCCTCGGCCCAGCTGGCGTCGCCGGTCGCCTGGTGGAGGGCGAGCAGTCCCTCGGCGAGGTCGGCGTGGTCGTCGAGCACGGCGGGCGCGGACCCGACCCGCCCGCCCCGCGAGGTGCGCCGCAGCATCCCCTCGACGTCGTGGACGCCCAGGACGAACGACGCGGCCTGCTCCGCGGCGGTGACGAGTTCGGGGCGCCCGAGGATCGCGCCGGCATCCGCGAGGGCTGCGACGGCGAGGCCGTTCCAGGCGGTGACCACCTTGTCGTCACGGCTGGGCTGGGGTCGCGTCGCCCGGGCCGCGAGCAGTCGGGCGCGGACCTCTGCCCACCAGACCGCGTCGGGCGGGTCGGCGCGCAGCTGGAGCGTGGAGAGCCCGTGCTCGAAGGTCCCCCGCGCCGTGACGCCGAGGAGGTGGGCCGCCGTCGCGCCGTCGTCGGGCCCGAGCACCTCGGTGAGCTGCGCGGGCGACCACGCGTAGGTGAGGCCCTCGTGGGAGTGCCCGTCGACGACGGTGTCGGCGTCGAGCGCCGAGGCGAACGCGCCCTCGTCGGTGCGCAGGTCGCGCAGGAGGAACTCGGCCGTCTCCAGCGCCACCCGGCGGGCGAGGTCGTCCCCGGTGGACCGCCACAGGTGCGTGTAGACGCGCAGGAGGAGCGCGTTGTCGTAGAGCATCTTCTCGAAGTGGGGGACCACCCAGTCGGCGTCGACGGCGTACCGCGCGAACCCGCCGCCGAGCTGGTCGTACATCCCGCCCCGGGCCATCGCCTCGCAGGTGCGCCGCGCCATGGCGAGCGCGTCGGGCGACCCGGTGCGCGCGTGGTGGCGCAGGAGGAACTCGAGGACCATCGACGGCGGGAACTTCGGCGCCCCGCCGAAGCCGCCACGGGCCTCGTCGTAGGTGGACCGCAGGCGGCGGACCGCCGCGTCGCAGACGTCCTCGTCGAGGGAGCTGGGTGGGGGCGGCGCGGTCACCTCCCTCAGCCGGTCGGCGACGTGGGCGCCGGACGCGAGGACCCGGTCGCGCTGGGTCACCCACGCCTCGGACGCGTTGTCGAGCAGCGCCATGAGCTGCGGCTTGGGCAGGTAGGTGCCGGCGAAGAAGGGGTCGCCGGCGGGCGTCAGGAGGCAGGTCATCGGCCAGCCCCCGCTGCCGGTGAGGGCGGTCGTGGCGGCCATGTACACGGCGTCGACGTCCGGCCGCTCCTCACGGTCGACCTTGACGGCGACGTAGCGGGCGTTGACCGTCGCCGCGACCTCGTCGTCCTCGAAGCACTCGTGGGCCATGACGTGGCACCAGTGGCAGGCGGCGTACCCGACGGAGAGCAGGATCGGCACGTCGCGACGGCGAGCCTCGGCGAAGGCGTCGTCGCCCCACTCCCACCAGTCGACCGGGTTGTCGGCGTGCTGGAGGAGGTACGGGCTGAGGGAGTGTGCGAGCCGGTTCGCCATTCGTCCACGGTATGCCGGACGGGTGACGGGGAGGCGTTCGGATGCCGGCCGGTGGGCGGCGTCGGATGCCGGCGGGCGGGCGTCGCCGACTCTTCGGCGGTCGGCGCTGGCCGGGTCGGGAAGGGCTGTCGGTGGTCGCTGGTAGACATGACGTGTCGACGAGGAGTCGGAGTCGCGCTGGGGAAGGGGTTGTCCCGCAGCGATTCCCGGTCAAGGTGGTCGGTGCGTCGGGTGGGGTGGGTGCGGCGTGGAGAGGAGGGCAGGGGCGATGGAGCTCGCGGACGGGGCCGGTGGCCGGTGGGGTGTCGGCGGGTCGTGCGCTGCCGACGGCCCGGCGCTCGCCGATGGGCCCGAGGGTGTCGGGCGCCCCGGGGTCGCCCCGGCCGCTGAGCTCCCGGGCGTGGCCGGGAAGGCCGCGCCGGTGCTGCCGTCCGGCCTACCGGCCGAGGCGACGGCGTGGCTGGCGGACGTGCACGCGCGGGCCGCGTCCCCGGCGTCGGGACTCCCGAGCGCGGAGTGGGTGGGCCTGGTCGCGCAGTGCCAGGCGGTGGTGAACTCGCTGACCGCCGCGCAGGACGCCGCACTGGCGAGGTTGGCGTGCATCGAGGTCGAGCTCGCCGAGGACGGCACCCTCGTGGAGCGGGCGCACCCCCTCGGGCACCAGGCACTCGACGCGCCGGATCTGGCGGCGCCCGCGCTGGCGGCCACCCATCAGCACGCGGCCCGACGGATGGGGTCCGCGGTGCGGTGGGCCGCCGACGGGCCGAGCGGCTCCTCGTCCTCGACGGGGCTCGCGGGCCTGCACGAGGCGATGCGGGCCGGGCGCCTGGACGGGTATCGGGCGGGTGTGGTCGCCGACGAGCTCGACCTGGCGCCCCCGCAGGTGGCGGCGGCGGTCGTCGAGGCGCTCCAGGAGTACTTCGAGAGGGAGACCGGCGGCGACCTGCGCCGACGGGTGAGGCAGGTGTTGGCCCGGATCTGCCCCGACCTCCTCGTGGAGCGGGCCCGGCGGGCCAGGGCTCGCAGCGGGTTGCGGCGCTGGGTTGACGAGCCGGGTCTGGACCGGTGGGACGGCACCTTTCCCTCCGAGGAGGCCGCCGGGGCCTGGGCCGCGATCGACGCGCTGGCCCAGCAGTACGTCGCGGATGGAGTGTGCCAGGGCATCGAGCGCGCGCGGGCGAAGGCACTGACCGATCTCGTCACCGGGAACGCCACCGTCGAGGCCGTGCTCTCCCTGACCACTCCCGCCGACCTTCCCACCGACGAACCCGCAGCTCAGCCGCGGGGTGCAGGGGCCCCGACTGGCTCAGGCGACGAACCGGATCTCGGTACGGCGGGCGAGCGCGAGACGGGTGGGGCGAGCGAGCGGGAGACGGGTGGGGCGAGCGAGCGGGAGACGGGTGGGGCGAGCGAGCCGGCGGCCGAGCGGGAGACGCTCGATGACCTCGACGCCGAGCCGCACTCGGACGTGCCGGGTCCCGAGCCGATGCCGGCGAGGAACCCCCGCAGCCCGGAGGGTGGCTCTGCCGAGGGCGGACGGTCGATCTCCGACGACGACCTGGTGGAGGTCCAGGGCTCGCGTCCGTTCGAGCCGCTCCTGGTGCCGCGAGGGTGGCTGCGCGGCTTGGGGAGGGCCGCGCCCGGGGCCGCGAGTCCGCCATGGGTGATCCCGTTCGTGTGCCACCCGGTCACCGGGGCCCTGACCGACCCCGAGGACACGCTGGCCACAGGCGGCTACCGGCCGAGCGCCCGTCTCGCGGCGTTCGTGCGCGCCCGCGACGGACGGTGTCGCTTCCCGGGGTGCTCGGTCGCCGCGCGGTTCTGCGATCTGGACCACGTGCGGCCCTGGCCGCTCGGACCGACCGCGGCGCGCAACCTCATGGCCGTATGCAGGCGGCACCACCGGATCAAGCAGCGGCCCGGATGGAGGGTGCGTCTTCGCCCGGACGCCGTTGCCACCTGGACCGACCCCACCGGTCGGGTCCGCTCCACGAACGCGCTCAACAGGCTCACCCCCGTCGTCCTTCCGGCAACCCCGGTCGGCGCCACCGACCCCGCGCCGGCCCCGTGCTGCCCGGGCGACGACTGGCAGCCACAGGGGGCGCTCGACCTCGTCCTCGAGCACGCCGTGGCGACCGCGCACCCCCCGCTCCCGCCGTGCGCGACAGCGGTCCGGGTGGACCTCGCCCTGCGCACGATCCGGGTCGACGTCGGCAGTGGTTCGGGGTGCCGGAGCCGCACCCGCCGACCCGGACGCACCCAGCGACGGAACCCAGACGACGACCCGCCGTTCTGACCGGGATGCGGGTCCGAACCGATACCACTCCGTGGCCCTCAGAACGGGCACCGGTCGGTCGTCCTCGTGCACGGGTCCTGCTCGATGGGCCTCAGTCGTCCAGGGCCTTCCTCAGTCGTCAAGGGCCTTGGCGAGGGCGATCGAGAACGTCACCTCGTCGGCGTTGTCGTCCTCGAGCGCCCACACCGCCTCGATGGCGCACCGCACGATGGTCCAGCGGCGGGCGATGTCCTCGTCGATGCCCGCCGCCTCGCACAGCACCTCGGTGCGGCGCCGGACCGACCACCTCAGCGCGGCGCCGGTCCCCAGCTCGTCGCGCCGGTTCCGGAGCACCGCGTGCAGCTCGAAACCGGGGTGCCCCGCCCTCGGCTGCGGGTCGATCGCGAGCCACGGCTCCCGGGTCCCGGCGAGCACGTTCTCGTAGTGCAGGTCACCATGGACGAGCGTGGCGTCGCACGACGGGTCCGTCGACAGCTCGGCGAGCAAGCCTCGAGCCCGGGCCACCATCCGGCGGGGGAGCGCCTGGCGTCGGCCCGCCTCGTCGAGCCACCCGGCGGCCCAGTTGCTGAGCGGGTCGAGCGCCGGGGGAGCTGCGACGTGCAGGCGTGCCAGCAGGCCTCCGATGACCTCGCAGGCCGAATCGGTGTCCAGACCACGCAGGTCGCGGTCGGGGTCGAGCCGTTCGAGCAGCAGCATGCCGTCGCCGGGCAGGGCTGCGACCAGCCGGACCGCGCCGTTCCCGGCCCAGTGGCGCAGGGCCAGGGGTTCGCCGTCGGTGTCCCGGCTGCGCCGCACCAGCTTGAGGGCGAGCGGCTCGCCGTCACGCAGCACCGGAGCGACGACCGCGGTCCAACCGGTGCGCAGCGGCCCGTCGGTGACGAGACCCCAGCGCTCGAACGCCTCCCCGAGCAGCCGCTGCGCGCGCCGCGCCCAGTCCGCACCCGACGGCCCGCCCTCTGCCGGCAGGCGGGAGATCCAGGCCAGCCAGTCGGCCGGGATGGCGGGCCCACCCTCGGCGAGCGCGCGCCCACGGCCGCTGGATGCGCGCCCGCCCCCTGGGGATGCCGGCCTACGGCCGCTGGATCCCGGCCCGCCCCCGTCGCGTCCTGGGCCGCCGCCGGCGGGTGGGGCCCCGTCGCTCGTCGACCCCGAGCTCCTCGTCGGACCCCCGGTCACCCGCCGACCCCCCGTCCGCTGCAGCCCTTCGTCACCCAAGCCGCTCGCCCGTCACTCGAGCCCGGGGAAGGGCACGAGCTCCAGCCCCCACCGGTGCACCTCGACCTCGACCGTGCCCAGCCACCGGGTGACCGCCGCCAACCCCGCAGCGCCCTCGGACCCGACGAGCGGAGCCAGCTGCTCCCCGTACCCGGCACGAAGCGTCGTGAGCACCTCGCGGGCCAGCCGCGCCGCGTCCGCCGTCGTCTCGACCTCGAAGGGGAGAGGGTGCCCGATCGCGTCGTCCGGCCGGCTCCCGCCCGCGAGCTGGTCGGTCCGCAGGTCGCGCAGGACCGCCAGCGTCTCGTCGGAGCGCTCGCGCTGGCGACCGCTCGACCGCGCGCTCACCACCTCGAAGAAGTAGATGGCCGCGGACGTCGACGCGGCCAGGGCCGCGACGGCGGTCCCCGAGACCGGGTCGCCCGGAACCTCCGGCTCCCGACCGGAGAGCAGGGTCGCCGCCGCGAAGCGCTGGGCGTGGAGCGCCGCGACCGTGGCCCGCAGGTCCTCCTCGACCCCCGCGAAGGTGCCCGCCGCCTCGGCTGCGGCGCCCTCGGCATCCCCGAGCGCCGCACGACGGGATGCCGCGCTCGGGCTCGCGGAGGTGGACGGGGTCGGGGATGCCGACGCGCCGGGCGACGCGGACGCGCGCGGGGCCGCACCTGACGGAGCCGCACCGGACGACGGGACCGGGTCCCCTGACGGGGAGGCCGCGTTGGGCGGGGGGGAGGCGGCCGGCGACGGGTCGGCGTCCAGCTCGGCCGCGGGGACCTGCCGACGCAGCAGCGTCGTGCGCAGCACCGTGTGCTGGCGGCGGTGGATCGTCGTGAGGTCGGCGGCGAGCGGGCCGGCGACGGTCGCGGCGAGGGCGGCGAGCGCTCGCGTGTCGCGGGTCAGCGCGACGAGCTCGGCCTCGACGGGCACCGGCGTGCGGGTCGGCACGAGGGGCACCCGCGGCGCGTCGTCCTCGAGGCGGATGCCGCAGCCGGCGAACGGAAGGACCCCGAGGCAGAGGGCGCTCGCGATGACCGTGCGCCGGGGCACCCCCGCACGTGCTCGGTCCGGCATGGGCGCATCATCGCACGGGGTGCGGGCGCTTCCGTGATCTGTCCTACAGTGGTGGCGACGGCCGCACGCCGGCGACCAACTGAAGAGAGGGAGGGTCCAGATGACCACCGCGGACGGCATCCGCCCCACCCTGCACGAGGCGCTCGACGCGAGCGGCCTCGTCCTCGAGGACGTCGTCGTCACCCCGGCGGGCCGTCGTCGCGTCGTCAAGGTGCTCGTCGACCGTGCGCTCGACGGCCCCGACACGGTGACCGAGCCCAGCCCACCCCTCACCCTCGACGAGGTCGCCGACGCGACGCGCCTCGTGAGCGACGCCCTCGACGCCTCGGCCGAGATGGGTGAGCAGCCCTACACCCTCGAGGTCTCCTCACCCGGCGTCGGGCGGCCGCTCACCGAGCCGCGCCACTTCCGCCGCAACGTCGGCCGCCTCGTCTCCGCCCGGCACGAGGGCCAGGACGTCACGGGTCGGGTCACGAGCGCGAGCGGCACGGAGGTCACCCTCGCCGTCGCCGCGACCCGCTCGACGCCGGCCCGCACCGTCACCCTGCCGTATGCCGGTCTCGAGCGTGCCGCGGTGCAGGTCGAGTTCGCCCGCCCGGACGAGAGCAAGGACAGCTGACATGGACATCGACCTCGCCGCCCTGCGCGCCCTGGAGCGTGAGCGGGGGATCTCCCTCGACATCCTCATCCCCGCGATCGAGCAGGCGCTCGGCCTGGCCTACCAGCGCACCGAGGGCCACTACCGCCACTCCCGTGCCGAGCTCGACCGCAAGACCGGCCACGTCGTCATCTGGGCCCGTGAGGAGATCGAGGTGCCACCGGCCGAGGGCGAGGTCGACGAGGACGGCGACCCCGCCCGCCCCCGACGCGAGCTCGGCCCGGAGTTCGACGACACCCCGACCGGCTTCGGCCGGGTGGCAGCCGCCACCGCGCGCCAGGTCATCGTCCAACGCCTGCGCGACATCGAGGACGACGCCATCCTCGGCGACTTCAAGGGGCGCGAGGGCGACATCGTCGCCGGCATCATCCAGCAGAGCCCCGACCCGCGGCACGTCACCGTCGACTTCGGCAGCGTCGAGGGCATCCTGCCGCTCGCCGAGCAGGTGCCGGGGGAGAAGTACGTCCACGGCCAGCGCCTGCGCTGCTTCGTCGTGTCGGTCAAGCGGGGGCTGCGCGGCCCGCAGATCGGCCTGTCGCGCACCCATCCCAACCTCGTGCGCAAGCTCTTCGCCCTCGAGGTTCCCGAGATCGCCGACGGCAGCGTGCAGATCGAGGCGCTCGCTCGGGAGGCGGGGCACCGCACGAAGATGGCGGTCCACTCCACGGTCCCGGGCCTGAACCCCAAGGGAGCCTGCATCGGACCGATGGGGGCCCGCGTCCGGGCCGTCATGGCCGAGCTGCACGGGGAGAAGATCGACATCGTCGACTGGTCCGAGGACCCCGCGACGTTCATCGCGGCGGCGCTGTCGCCGGCGCGGGTGTCGTCGGTGACGATCGTCGACCCGAAGCTGCGCTCGGCGCGGGTCGTCGTCCCGGACTACCAGCTCTCGCTCGCCATCGGGCGGGAGGGCCAGAACGCCCGCCTCGCGGCGAAGCTCACCGGGTGGCGGATCGACATCCGCCCCGACACCGAGAGCACCTCGGAGGCGCCCGCGCGCTCCGGTGACGCGCCGGGTCGCGCCTAGGCGGTAGACTGGTGCAGACCGACCGGACTGGACTCCGGCCCGGCCACCCGGTGCGCACCTGCATCGGGTGTCGTGGGGCGGATAGCCGGTCGGCACTCCTGCGAGTGGTCCTCGGGCCCGGAGCGGACGGCACCACCGTCGTCCTACCGGACCCCGAGCGCCGTCGACCGGGGCGTGGCGCCTGGCTGCACCCGGTCGTCTCGTGTCTCGACCTCGCCGTCCGTCGCCGGGCGTTCGGTCGCGCGTTGCGTAGCAGCACGCCGATCGACCACTCCGCGGTCGACGACTGGGTCAGGGCCCACGCACAGGAACCACCGTCCGAGAGCACGAACCGAAAGCGGGTTTGACGCTGATGAGCACCCGATGAGTACTCAGCGATGAGCACCCCCCAGCTGTAACGACGGTCCGCGCGAAGAGCACGGACCTGGACAGGAGAGAAGTGTCTAAAGTCCGTGTGAGCGCCCTCGCCAAGGAGCTCGGAGTGACCAGCAAGGTCCTCCTCGAGCGCCTCAACGGCATGGGCGAGTACGTCAAGAGCGCCAGTTCGACGATCGAGCCGCCCGTCGTGCGGCGATACCGCGAGAAGTTCCCCGACGAGGCCCCGGCCGCCCCGGCCCCCGTGGCCGCGGCTCCTGCAGCCACGGCGCCCGCCACCCGTCGGTCCCCGTCGGGCCGACCCGGTCCGGCCGCCCCGGCATCCCCCGCGCCCGCTCCGGAGGTCGCAGCCCCGGCGGCACCTGCGGCCCCGGCGGCTGCTGCCGCCGCTGCAGCGCCCGCCGCCACCGCCCCTGCGGCCGGCACGCCGGCGGCTCCGTCGGCCCCCGCCGCCTCCGCCCCGGCCCCCTCGGCGCCGGCGGCGCCGGCCGCTCCCGCGCCGGCTGCACCGACGGCTCCCGCAGCCCCGGCAGCCCCGGCGCCCGTCGCCCCGGCCGCCCGTGAGGGTGGGGCCGGTCAGACCGCGCCGCGCCCCGGCGCCCCGCGCCCGAGCACCCCCCGCCCGGGCAACAACCCGTTCGCCCCGAGCCAGGGCATGGGTCGCACCCGCGAGCCAGCCCCCCGCCCGGGCAACAACCCCTTCGCCCAGAGCCAGGGCATGCCCCGGCCGCAGAGCCGCCCCGGCGGGCCGCGCCCCGGCGGCCCCGGTGCGGCCGGTCCGCGCCCGGGCGGTCCGCGCCCCAGCCCCGGCATGATGCCCGACCGCTCCGCGGTCGCCCGGCCCGGTGAGCGTCCCGCCCGCGGTGGCGCGCGCCCCGGTGGTCCCGGCGCCCGTCCGGGCGGCGGCGGTGCCGGTGGCTTCGGCGGACGTCCCGGTGGCCCCGGTGGGTTCCGCAGCGGTCCCGGCGGCCGTGGGGGCACCCAGGGCGCCTTCGGTCGCGGTGGCGGCCGGCCCGGCCGGGCCCGCAAGTCCAAGCGCGCGAAGCGCATGGAGTTCGAGGAGATGCAGGCCCCGTCGATCGGCGGCGTGAGCGTCCCGCGCGGCGACGGCTCGACCGTCATCCAGATCCGTCAGGGCTCGAGCCTGTCCGACTTCGCCGACAAGATCGACGCGAACCCGGGCGCCCTCGTCACCGTGCTGTTCCACCTCGGTGAGATGGCCACGGCGACGCAGAGCCTCGACGAGGACACCTTCCGCCTGCTCGGCAGCGAGCTCGGCTACGACATCCGCATGGTCTCGCCCGAGGAGGAGGAGCGCGAGCTCTTCGACTCCTTCCACATCGACCTGGAGACGGGGATCGAGGGCGAGGACGACGAGGACCTCGAGGCCCGTCCGCCGGTCGTCACCGTCATGGGCCACGTCGACCACGGAAAGACCCGGCTGCTCGACGCGATCCGCAACGAGGAGGTCGCGGCCGGCGAGGCCGGCGGCATCACCCAGCACATCGGCGCCTACCAGATCCACAAGGAGCACGAGGGCGTCGACCGGGCGATCACCTTCATCGACACCCCGGGCCACGAGGCGTTCACCGCCATGCGTGCCCGTGGTGCCAAGGTGACCGACATCGCGATCCTCGTCGTCGCCGCCGACGACGGCGTCATGCCGCAGACCATCGAGGCGCTCAACCACGCCCAGGCGGCCGACGTCCCGATCGTCGTCGCGGTCAACAAGATCGACGTCGAGGGCGCCAACCCGTCCAAGATCCGTCAGCAGCTCACCGAGTACAACCTCGTCGCCGAGGAGTACGGCGGCGAGACGATGTTCGTCGACGTCTCCGCGAAGCAGGGGCAGAACATCGACCAGCTGCTCGAGGCCGTGCTGCTCACCGCCGACGCGGCGCTCGACCTGCGTGCCAACCCCGACCGCGACGCCCGCGGCATCGCCATCGAGGCCAACCTCGACAAGGGGCGCGGCGCCACGGCGACCGTGCTCATCCAGTCGGGCACGCTGCACGTCGGTGACGCCATCGTCGCCGGCTCCTCCCACGGCCGCGTCCGGGCGATGCTCGACGAGCACGGCAACCACCTCAAGGAGGCGACCCCGTCGCGTCCGGTCCAGGTGCTCGGGCTCTCCTCGGTCCCGCGGGCCGGCGACACCTTCGTCGTCGCCCCCGACGACCGCACGGCGCGCCAGATCGCCGAGAAGCGCGAGGCCGCCGACCGCCAGGCCAGCCTGGCCAAGGCCCGCAAGCGCATCTCGCTCGAGGACCTCAACGAGGCGCTCGCCGCGGGCAAGGTCGACACCCTCAACCTCATCCTCAAGGGTGACGTGTCGGGTTCGGTCGAGGCGCTCGAGGACGCCCTGCTGCAGATCGACGTCGGCGAGGAGGTCGACCTGCGGATCATCGACCGCGGTGTCGGCGCGATCACGCTCAACAACATCAACCTCGCGATGGCGTCCAACGCCATCATCATCGGCTTCAACGTGCGGGCCGAGGGCCAGAACGCCGAGGTCGCCGAGCGCGAGGGCGTCGAGATCCGCTACTACTCGGTCATCTACCAGGCGATCGACGAGATCGAGCAGGCGCTCAAGGGCATGCTCAAGCCGGAGTTCGAGGAGGTCGAGCTCGGCACCGCGGAGATCCGCGAGATCTTCCGGAGCAGCAAGTTCGGCAACATCGCCGGGTCGATCGTCCGCAGCGGCGAGATCAAGCGCGGCACGAGGGCACGGATCACCCGGGCCGGTGTCGTCGTCGCCGAGAACGTCGAGATCGCCGGCCTGCGCCGGTTCAAGGACGACGTCACCGAGGTCCGCGAGGGCTTCGAGTGCGGCATCAACCTCGGGTCGTTCAACGACCTCCAGCTCGGCGACCTCATCAGCACCTACGAGATGCGGGAGAAGCCACGCGCCTGAGCGCAGCGAGGGCGCGAGGCTTCGAGCGCATCTCGTCCCCCGAGATGCGGCGGGTCCCACGTTCCGCGTGGGCGAAGCCACGCGCCTGAGCGCAGCGAGGGCGCGAGGCTTCGAGCGCATCTCGTCCCCCGAGATGCGGCGGGTCCCACGTTCCGCGTGGGCGAAGCCCCGCGCGTGACGCGGCGGGTCGCACGCGGCCACGCGGAGCGTCGGACCCGTGCGCGGGCGACGCCGCGCGCCTGACGCGCACATCACCCGTGGGGCCCGTCCCTCTGGTCAGCGGGCGGCATACCGACCGGTATGCCGCCCGCTCCCGTCCCCGGCACCGGTCACTAGGGTTGGTGCCGCCCGTCCCGACGAACTTGAGGAGGAGCCGTGGCCGACACCGCACGCGCCCAGAAGATCGCCGACCGCATCAAGACGCTCACCGCCGCGAACCTCGACGCGATCGTCAAGGACCCCGACCTCGGCTTCGTCACGATCACCGACGTCAAGGTGACCGGGGACCTCCAGCACGCCACGCTCTTCTACACCGTCTTCGGGGATGCCGGCCAGCGCGCCCAGACTGCCCGCCTCCTCGAGGTCAACAAGGGCAAGCTGCGCTCCTTCGTCGGCAAGCAGCTCGGCATCCGGCTCACGCCGTCGCTCGAGTTCGTCGCCGACGCGATCCCGGAGACCGCCGCGCACCTCGAGGACCTGCTCAAGGAGGCCAAGGAGCGCGACGCGCAGGTGGCTGCGGCCGCGGCGAGCGCCCGGTACGCGGGTGACGCCGACCCGTACCGCAAGGACCGCGACGACGCCGACGCGGCCGACGAAGTCGACGTCGCCGACGAGGCTGACGGGACCGCCGGAGAGGCCGCCGTGACCGGAGGGGCCGGAGGGGCCGGCGAGGCCGGAGAGGCCGGCGAAACCGGCGCGACCACCCGCGAGACCCGTGCTGCGGTCGAGCACACGGCCGCCGAGGAGCCCGATGGTCGGACCGCCTGAGCCGACTTCGGACGGCATCCTCGTCGTCGACAAGCCGGCGGGCTGGACGAGCCACGACGTCGTGGCCCGGGCCCGACGCCTGTGCGGCACCCGCAAGGTGGGCCACGCCGGCACCCTCGACCCGATGGCCACGGGCGTGCTCGTGCTCGGTGTCGGCCGCGCCACCCGCCTGCTCACCTTCCTCGTCGGCTGCGACAAGGACTACGCGGCCACGGTGCGGCTCGGCCAGGCCACCCTGACCGACGACGCGGAAGGCGAGGTCACGGCATCCCCGGGTGCCGCCGGGACGACGCGCGACGCCGTCGCGGGGGTGGCGGCCGGCCTGACCGGCGAGATCGCGCAGGTCCCGAGCGCGGTGAGCGCCATCAAGGTGAGGGGCGAGCGCGCCTACCATCGGGTGCGCAGCGGCGAGGCCGTCGAGCTGGCCGCCCGCCCCGTCACCGTCTCCCGGTTCGCCGTCGGCGAGGCCCGCCCGCTCGAGGTCGACGGCACACCGGTGCTCGACGTCGACATCGAGGTCACGGTGTCCTCCGGAACCTACGTTCGGGCCCTCGCGCGCGACCTCGGGGCCGCGCTCGGCACCGGCGGCCACCTCACCGCGCTGCGCCGCACCCGGGTCGGCGGCTTCCGCCTCGCCGACGCGCACCCGCTCGGCGACCTCGAGGCCCGCCAGGGCGAGCGGATGCCGGTCACCCCCATCGCGGATGCCGCGCGCGCGGCCTTCGCGGTCCGCGAGGTCGACGAGGCCCAGGCGCGTGCCCTCGGCTTCGGCCAGCGCCTGCCGTCGGCCGAACCGGGGCGCGCCGAGCCGGTCGCCGCGATCGGCCCGGACGGCAGCCTCGTCGCGATGCTCGACGAGACGCGTCCCACGGCACGCAGCCTCGTCGTGTTCTCCCCGGCGACTTCGTAGAGTGGTCCCCGTGCATCGATGGACCGACCCGTCCGGGACGCCCGAGGCCCTGCGCCCCTGTGTCCTCACCCTCGGCAACTTCGACGGCGTCCACCGGGGCCACCGGGCGGTGCTGACCGCCCTCGTCGAGGCGGGCCACCGCCTCGGCCTGCCGTCGGTCGCCATCACCTTCGACCCGCACCCGGTCGCGGTGCTCCGCCCCGAGGTGGCGCCCGAGCTCATCGCGCCCGGCGAGCTGCGCGACGACCTCATCGCCGAGATGGGGATCGACGGGCTCCTCGTCCTCGACTTCACGGCCGAGTTCGCCAAGCAGACGCCCGAGGACTTCGTGCGGGCCGTCTTCGTGCGCGGGCTCGACGCCCGCTGCGTCGTCGTCGGCATGGACACCCGCTTCGGCTACCGCAACGCCGGCGACGTCGGGACCCTCGCCGACCTCGGGGAGCAGTTCGGCTTCGAGGTCATCGCGCTCGACGACGTCGGCAACGGCGAGCGGTTCTCCTCGACCGTCGTGCGGGCCCACCTGCGGGCCGGTGAGGTGGCGGAGGTGGCTCGGATCCTCGGGCGCCCGCACCGGGTCGTCGGCACCGTCGTCCACGGCAACCACCGCGGCCGCGCGATGGGCTACCCGACGGCCAACCTGTCCGCCGACAGCCTCGGGCTGGTGCCCCTCGAGGGCGTCTACGCGGGCTGGCTCACCCGCCTCGACCGGCGCGACGGCGAACCCGACCGCACGATGCCGGCCGCGATCAGCGTCGGTACCAACCCGACCTTCGACACCACGGACCGGCGCACCGTCGAGGCGTACGTGCTCGACCGCGACGACCTCGACCTGTACGACGAGCGCGTCATGGTCGAGTTCACGGCCCACATCCGCCCCACCCTGCGCTTCGACTCGGTCGAGGAGCTGCGAGAGGCGATGGGCGAGGACGTCGAGCGGTGTCGCGAGCTGCTGTCGAAGATCGTCCCGGCCTGAGCCGCCTGAGCCGCCTGACCCGGCACGACCTGGGGCTCTACGTCGCGGCCGGGGGTGCGTCGGTCGTCGGTGCCCTCCTCGTCTGGTCGGCCACGAGCCGCACCGACGGCACGGCCTACCTCGTCCGGCACCTGCTCACCGCGGCCGTAGGGCTGGCGACGGCGCTCCTCGTGAGCCGGCTGGGGCAGCACCGGGTGCGACTCGCGGCGCCGTGGGCGTATGCCGGGTCGCTCCTCGCGCTGCTGGCCGTGCTGACCCCGGTCGGGCGCACCGTCAACGGCTCGCGCTCGTGGATCCCGCTTGTCGGCGGGTTCACCCTCCAGCCCGCCGAGCTCGCGAAGGTGGGGTTGTGCCTGGCCCTGGCGGCACTGCTCGCAGGGCAGGCCGAGCGTGGCCTGGCGCCCGGGACCCGCGAGGTGTTCCTCGCGGGGGGGCTCGTCGCGCTGCCGACCGGCCTCGTGCTGCTCCAGCCCGACCTCGGGTCGGCGGCCGTCGTCGTCGCGCTCGGCGTCGTCGTCGTCACCGTGGCCGGTGTGCCGCGCCGGTGGCTCGTCGGGGCGGCGGTCCTGGGGGTCGCCCTCGTCGTCGTCGCACTCACCACGCCGCTGCTCAGCGACTACCAGCGCGACCGCCTCACGTCCTTCGCGGACCCGTCGTCGGACCCGCAGGGCGCCGGGTACCAGACCCGGCAGGTGCGCCTCGCCATCGGGGCGGGTGGGATGTGGGGGCAGGGCTTCATGGCGGGGGAGCGCACCCAGGGCGGCTACGTGCCCTTCCAGCTCAACGACTTCGTGTTCTCGGTTGCCGGCGAGGAGCTCGGCTTCGTCGGGGCGAGCGGGCTGCTCGTCCTCCTCGGGTTCGTCGTCGTGCGGGTGCTCGTCGTCGCGGCGCGGGCGCGGGACCCGTTCGGGCGGCTCGTCGGGGTCGGCGTGGCGACGTGGTTCGCGGTCCAGATCCTCCAGAACGTCGGGATGAACCTCGGCCTCGTCCCGGTGACCGGCCTGCCGCTGCCCTTCGTCTCGTATGGTGGATCCTCCATGCTCGTGGCGTGGCTGGCGATCGGTCTCGTCGACGCCGCGCACGCCCGGGCCGTGCCCGGGTGAGACGTTCCCCACGAAGGCGACCCGCCGGTAACAAGACGTTCCCATCCGGTTGAACCGTGTGACAGGATGCGGCACCACGCCCCCAATGTCGAGGACGATGCCACCATGCTCACCGCGTCACCCCAGATCCACTCGCCCGCCGACGAGCCCGTCGACCAGTCCGTCCTGGACCACGAGGCCCAGAGCGTCGCGCACCTGTTCCGCGACCGCGTCGGCGCGAGTCCCGACCGGCCCGCGTACATCCACGCGGTCGTCTCCGACTCCGGGGACGACTGGGTGACGGTCACCTGGTCCGAGCTCGACGTCATCGTCCGGGAGATCGGCGCGGGACTCATCGCGCTCGGGGTCGAGCCGGAGGACCGGGTGGCCATCGCGTCGAGCACACGGTACGAGTGGGCCCTCGCCGACCTCGCGACGATGGTCGCCGGTGGTGCGACGACGACGATCTACCCGACGACCATGGCCGACGACGTCGCCTTCATCCTCGCGGACTCGGGCGCGAAGGTCGTCTTCGCCGAGAACGCCGAGCAGCTCGACAAGCTGCGCTCGATCCGCTCGAGCACCCCCGCGGTGACGCGGGTCGTCGTCTTCGACGGGGTCGCCGACGCCGACGACTGGACGCTCACCCTCGACGAGGTCCGCCAGCTCGGGCGTGAGTACCTGGCCGGCGACCCGGGGGCGATCGACGCCCGGATCGACGGCATCCAGCACGACCAGCTCGCCACGATCATCTACACCTCCGGCACGACGGGCCGGCCGAAGGGCGTGCGGCTGCGGCACAGCGCCTGGACGTACGAGGGCGCGGCGGTCGCGAGCACGAACATCCTCGCCGAGGACGACCTGCAGTACCTCTGGCTCCCCCTCGCCCACGTCTTCGGCAAGGTCCTGCTCACCCTGCCACTGCAGATCGGCTTCCCGACCGCCATCGACGGCCGCATCGACAAGATCGTCGACAACCTCGCCGTCGTGAAGCCGACGTTCATGGGGGCCGCCCCCCGCATCTTCGAGAAGGCCCACGGCCGGATCACGATGATGATGGCGGCCGAGGGCGGGCTCAAGGCCAAGCTCTTCACCTGGGCCAGCGAGGTGGGCCGCGAGGTGAGCGAGCTGCGCGAGCAGGGCAAGAACCCCTCGGGGCTCCTCGGGGCCAAGTACGCCATCACCGACAAGGTCATCGGCACCAAGATCCGCGAGCGCTTCGGTGGACGAGTCCGGTTCTTCATCTCGGGCTCGGCCGCCCTCAACCAGGACGTCGCGCGGTGGTTCGACTCGATGGGGATGCAGATCCTCGAGGGCTACGGCCTGACCGAGACGAGCGCGGCATCCTTCGTCAACCGGCCGCGGGGCTACCGCTACGGCAGCGTCGGCTGGCCGCTGCCGACGACCCAGGTGCGCATCGCCGAGGACGGCGAGGTGCTGCTGAAGGGCCCGGGCAACATGGAGGGCTACCACAACAACCCCGACGCCACGGCCGAGACGATCGACGCCGAGGGGTGGCTGCACACGGGTGACATCGGCGAGCTCGACGACCGCGGCTTCCTGCGGATCACCGACCGCAAGAAGGACCTGTTCAAGACGAGCGGCGGCAAGTACGTCGCGCCCTCGATCATCGAGTCGACCTTCAAGGGCCTGTGCCCCTACGCGAGCCAGCTCGTCGTGCACGGGGCCGACCGCAACTTCGTCTCGGCGCTCGTGACCCTCGACCCCGACGCCATCGCCGGCTGGGCGGCGCAGAACGGCATGGAGGGCAAGCCCTACCACGAGATCGTCACCTCCGACGCGTGCCGCGAGATGGTCCAGGGGTACATCGACCAGCTCAACGCCGGGCTCAACCGCTGGGAGACGATCAAGAAGTTCACCATCCTCGAGACCGACCTCACCGTCGAGGAGGGTGAGCTCACCCCGAGCCTGAAGCTCAAGCGCAAGGTCGTCGCCGACAAGTACAAGCACCACCTCGACGCGCACTACACCGGCTGAGGCGCCTCGACACCCGTGAGGGCGCCCTCCCGACCCGGTCGGGAGGGCGCTGTCACGTTCCGGGGTGCGGTCGCGGGTCGTGCCGGGGTGGTCGTGCCCGGGGCCGGGGGGTGCTCTGCGTCGTGCGGCTCCTCGGCGAGACGGGTTCGGCGTGGGTTACCGCTCAGGACTCGCTGCTCGCACGACGAGTACCAGGCGGTAGGCAACGACGTGGCGGCGCTACCGCGGCCCGACGTCCATCGCGTGTGGGTCCGGTGACGTGGACGCGCCACCGCGGCCCGACGCCCATCGCGCGCGGGTCCGATGACGTCGACGCACCACCGCGGCCCGACGCCCATCGCGCGCGGGTCCGATGACGTGGACGGCCGCCGCCGCGGCCCAGGGACAACGCGGGAGCGGCGGCGACGTGCCACCCGGCGACGATGCGTCACCCCCGGGCCGGAGGACCTGCCGGCGGGGTCGCCGTGCCCCGGAGCGCTGCCAGGTGGCGAGGCACCGCCCGAACCGCGGGTCGCGGCCGCGTACGGGCGCTGGCGTACGCACGCTCGAGGCGCGCGAGCACGGCATCCGGCCGCTCCCTGATCCGGCGTGGCGTGACTCCTGCGACGACGACCCCCACTCCGACGAGGTCGCCGTCCTTGTCGACGGTGTCGTCCCAGGCGTCCCCCTCGCCGTGGTAGCGGTAGGAGTGCACCATGACGGCCATGCCGACGTCGTCGAACCAGGCATCCGGTGACGTGAGCGGGATACCCTCCCGTGAGGTCACGACCGGGTTGGGCCACGGGGTCGGCAGCACGAGCGAGGTGGCGACGAGGTCGAGGAGCTCGGACTCGGGCACCGACCAGGCCCCGGACGCGGCCTCGGCCAGCGGAGCGTGGAGGGAGGCGGCATCCCGCGGTCGGAGCCGGTGGACCCACTCGGCGAGGTCGTCCACGGAGGCGATGCCACGCTGGACCGCCTCGATGAGGATGGCCGCGCGGGCATCCGGGGTGCGGGCGGCGCGGGCCGCGTCGACGGCGGCGCGTGCGGGTGAGGACAGCCGCAGCGGGCCGCGGGTGACGATGCAGGGATCGTGCAGGAGGGTGCGGCGTACCTCGCAGAACCCGCTCGTGCGACTGCTGCGTGGCGCCGGCACGAGCACGTGGACCCGGGCGAGCGGCTCGGCGGAGGTCACGCCGTGCAGCCGGGCTGCGGTCGGGCCGGCGAGGACGGAGCCAGGCCCGGCCCACAGGAGTGCGGCGACCTGTCGCTGACGCACCGTGGGCTGCTCGCGGAAGGTTCCGTAGACCTGGGGGAGCAGGATCCGCCAGCCGCGCCCGGCGTTCCACCGCACCGTGGGGTAGGTGATGCCGTGCTCGAACAGCTGGGCACGCGTGACGACGTTGTCCTGGCGCGCGAGCACGGCCTGCAGGACTGGTGGGAACTCGGGCATGGGTCATGGTCGCGTTCGGCCGGCGTGGTGTGGTGGGGGCGGCTGTGGCTGTGGACGGCGCTCCGGGCGGGGCGCGGATGTGGACGATGACGTCGTGGCTGATGCCGCGGGTGGCTGGGTGCGGTCGGGGTCGCCGGGCCTGGTGCGGCGTGGGTCACCGCTCAGGACTCGCTGCGGGAACGACGAGTACCAGGCGGTAGGCGACGGTGGTGCGGGTGGCTGGGTGCGGTCGGGGTCGCCGGATCTGGTGCGGCGTGGGTTACCGCTCAGGAGTCGCTGCTGGAGCGACGACTACGAGGCGGTAGCCGACGGCGTGGGCGCGCGCGGGTGGAGCGACGAACCGCAGACGGTCGGAACGGGTGGACGCCCTGCCCGGGGCGGCGTCCGCCACGCGGTGCCTGACAGCACGGCATCCCGGTGACGCCGCTCCCCGAACGCTCACCCCGTGATGAGCGGCACGAAGGCGTACGCCCCGTGCCGGGTCACGACGACCCCGTCCGGCGCCTCGTCGTCGCGCTCGACCCGCAGCATCCAGCCGTGCACGGGCACGACGAGGATGCCGTGCGGGCCGAGCTGGTCGACGAGCTCGACCGGCAGGGTGGCCGCCATCGCGGACACGAGCACCCGGTCGAACGGCCCGTCGTCCGGCGCCCCGAGCACGCCCGGGTCCGCCTGACGGACCCGCGCCCACGGCACCCCGGCCGCGGTGACGTTGCCCGCCCCCGTCCGCACGAGCTCCGGCACGAGCTCGACGCCGAGCACCGAGCCCGTCGGGCCGACGAGCTCGGCGAGGATCGCGGTCGTCCACCCCGACCCCGAGCCCACGTCGAGCACGCGCTGGCCGGGCCGCACGTCGAGCAGCTCGAGCATGGCCCGCACCGTGCGCGGCTGGCTGTTCGTCTGCCCGTGCCCGATGTCGAGCGGCCCGTCGTACCCGGCCCGACGGCGCTGCGAGCGGGGGAGGAAGCGGTCCCGGGGCTGGGCCGCCATCGCGGCTGCGACCCGCCCGGACGCCCCGGACTCAACGAACTCACCGGACTCACCGGACTCACCGGACTCACCGGACTCACCGGACTCACCAGACCCTCCGGACCCTCCGGCCCGGCCACCCCGTCCGGCCCACGACACGGCTACTGCCGCAGGTCCTCGAGCGCCGCCTCGACGGCGCGGTGGAAGGTCGGGTAGGCGAACGGCATCCCGCGCAGCGTGGAGACCGGGATGCGGGCGTGGACGGCCGCCGCGAGCAGCGACAGCACCTCGCCCCCCGCCGGGCCGACCGACGTCGCCCCGACGAGGTAGCGGGCGTCGCGGTCCTTGACGAGCTTGACGACCCCCTCGGCCCGGGCGATCCACCCGCGGGCGGACTCCTCGAGCGGCGCCACCCCGACGGCGACGTCGATGCCGGCGTCCCGCGCCTGCTCCTCGGTCAACCCGACCGACCCGACCTCGGGGTCGGTGAACGTCACCCGCGGCACCGCGTGGTACTCGGCGCGGTGCCCCTCGGCGCCGGTGATGTCGCGCAGGGCGATCCGCGCCTGGTACATCGACATGTGGGTGTAGGCGCCCTTGCCCGTGATGTCCCCGATGGCCCACAGCCGCTCGCCGGCCCGCATCCGCAGGTCGGTGTCGACGGCCCCGGCGTCGGGGTCGAGCCCGACCGCCTCGAGGCCGATGTCCGTGAGGTTCGGCCGTCGCCCGGCCGCGACGAGCAGCCGCTCCGCCGACAGCTCGAGCGCCGTGCCCTCGGCGTCGGTGACGGCCACCGTGAAGCGGCCGTCGGCGTGGGCGACCGAGCCGATCGTCGCGCCGGTGACGAGCTGCACGCCGTCGGCGGACAGCGCCCGCGCGACGACGGCGGACGCCTCCGGCTCCTCGGGCGCGAGCACCCGCGGCGCCGACTCGACGAGGCTGACCCGGGTCCCGAAGCGGGCGAACGCCTGGGCGAGCTCGGCGCCGATCGCGCCACCGCCGACGACCACCATGGATGCCGGGAGCTCGGCCGTGCGCAGTACGTCGCGGTTGGTCCAGAACGGCGTGTCGGCCAGCCCGGCGACCGGTGGCGCGTCCGGTGAGGTCCCGGTGTTGAGGACGACCCCCCGCGCCGCGACGTACCGCGTCCCGCCCACCTCGACGACGCCCGGGGCGACGAGCCGCCCGTGACCCCGCACGAAGCGGACCCCCGCCCGTTCGAGGCGCTCGACGGCGACCCCGTCGTCCCAGTCGTCGGTGGCCTCGTCGCGGATCCGGGCGTGGACGACCCCCCAGTCGGGGGAGACCTCGGCACCGCCCGCGAGGCCGGTCACGCGACGTGCCTCGGCGAGTGCGTTGGCGGCGCGGACGACCATCTTCGAGGGGACGCACCCGAAGTAGGGGCACTCGCCCCCCACGAGCCGCTCGTCGACCCCGACGACCCGCAGACCGGAGCGGGCCGCCTCGGTGGCGAGCAGCTCGCCCCCGGGCCCGAGGCCGAGGACGACGAGGTCCACGTCGATGTCGGTGCTCATGCCCCCACCCAAGCACGCCGGCAGCCGCCGGGCGAGCGTCGTCCGGGCGTTTTGGGGCCCTGACCCCGGCGACCTACCCTTGAGGGATGCCCGGTCAGTCAGTGTTCCGCTCCCTCGAGCCCCTCCTCGAGCAGGTGAGCAAGCCGATCCAGTACGTCGGCGGTGAGCTGAACTCGACCGTCAAGCCCTGGGACGTCGGCGGCGACTGCACCGTGCGCTGGGCCCTGATGTACCCCGACGCCTACGAGGTCGGCGTGCCGAACCAAGGCGTCATGATCCTCTACGAGGTGCTCAACGAGCGGCCCGACGCCCTCGCCGAGCGCACCTACGCCGTCTGGCCCGACCTCGAGGCGCTCATGCGCGAGCACGGCGTGCCGCAGTTCACCGTCGACGCGCACCGGCCGGTCGGCGACTTCGACTTGTTCGGGCTGTCGTTCTCGACCGAGCTCGGCTACACGAACATGCTCACCGCGCTCGACCTGGCCGGCATCCCGCTCCACGCCGCCGACCGCGACGAGTCGCACCCGGTCGTCGTCGCCGGGGGGCACGCGGCGTTCAACCCCGAGACGATCGCCGACTTCGTCGACGCCGCCGTCGTCGGCGACGGCGAGGAGGCCGTGCTCGCCATCACCGACATCGTCGGCGCGTGGAAGCGCGAGGGGATGCCGGGTGGCCGCCGCGAGGTGCTGCTGCGCCTCGCCCGCACCGGCGGGGTCTACGTGCCGGCCTTCTACGACGTCGGCTACCTGCCCGACGGGCGGATCCAGCGGGTCGCGCCCAACGCCCCCGGGGTGCCGTGGCGGGTCGCCAAGCACACCGTCATGGACCTCGACGCGTGGCCGTACCCGAAGCAGCCGCTCGTGCCCCTCGCCGAGTCGGTCCACGAGCGGATGTCGGTCGAGATCTTCCGCGGCTGCACCCGCGGATGCCGGTTCTGCCAAGCCGGCATGATCACCCGTCCCGTGCGCGAGCGCAGCATCACCGGCATCGGCGAGATGGTCGAGCGGGGGCTCGCCGCGACCGGCTTCGAGGAGGTGGGCCTGCTCTCGCTCAGCTCGGCCGACCACTCCGAGATCGCCGACGTCACCAAGGGCCTCGCCGACCGCTACGAGGGGACGAACACCGGGCTCTCCCTTCCCTCGACGCGGGTCGACGCGTTCAACATCGACCTCGCGAACGAGCTGACCCGCAACGGGCGCCGGTCGGGGCTGACCTTCGCGCCCGAGGGCGGGTCCGAGCGGATCCGCCGGGTCATCAACAAGATGGTGAGCGAGGACGACCTCATCCGCACCGTCGCGGCGGCCTACGGTGCGGGCTGGCGGCAGGTCAAGCTCTACTTCATGTGCGGCCTGCCGACCGAGACCGACGAGGACGTGCTGCAGATCGCCGAGCTCGCCAAGCGGGTCATCGACACCGGTCGCGAGGTGAGCGGCCGGCGCGACATCCGCTGCACCGTCTCGATCGGCGGCTTCGTCCCCAAGCCGCACACGCCGTTCCAGTGGGCCGCGCAGCTCGGCGCCGACGAGACCGACGCCCGGCTCGACAAGCTCCGCCAGGCGTTGCGCGCCGACCGGCGCTACGGCTCGGCGATCGGCTTCCGCTACCACGACGGCAAGCCCGGCATCGTCGAGGGCCTGCTCTCGCGCGGCGACCGGCGGGTCGGCCGCGTCATCGAGGCGGTGTGGCGCGACGGCGCCCGCTTCGACGGGTGGTCCGAGCACTTCTCCTACGAGCGGTGGATGGCCGCGGCCGAGCGTGAGCTGGCCGCCTTCGGCATCGACGTGGCCTGGTACACGACCCGTGAGCGCGAGGAGAGCGAGGTCCTGCCCTGGGACCACATCGACTCCGGGCTCGACAAGGAGTGGCTCTGGCAGGACTGGCTCGACGCCCTCGACGAGACCGAGGTCGACGACTGCCGGTGGACCCCCTGCTTCGACTGCGGCGTCTGCCCCCAGATGGGCACCGAGATCGAGATCGGGCCGACCGGCAAGACGCTCCTGCCGCTCACGGTGCTCGGCTCCGGGCGGGCGCGGATGGCCGAGCACGCCCACCCCTGAGCCGGTGTGTCCTCGCCCGCACCACGGGACGGGGGCGGCGGCCGCGGTGACAGGATGAGACCGTGGCCACGCCGAGCACGAGCAGCCGCCGTCGCGGCCTGCTCCTGGGCACCGCCTCGGGCCGGGACGCCATCCGCCGGATCGCGGTGGCGGTCACCCTCCTCGCGCTCGTCACCGCCGTCGGCACGGTCGGGTACGTCGCGCTCGGCTTCGGCGTCCTCGACGCGATGTACCAGACCGTCACGACGGTGGCGACGGTCGGTTTCCGCGAGGTCCGGCCCCTCGACGACACGGGGCAGGTCTTCACGATGGTCCTCATCGTCCTCGGGGTGGGGACCGTGCTGTACAACCTCGGCGTCCTCCTCGAGGGGGTCACCGAGGGCCACCTGCGCGAGCACCTCCGGAGGCGTCGCATGGACCGGGACATCGCGCGGCTGCGCGACCACGTCATCGTCTGCGGGTACGGCCGGGTCGGCCGGTCCGCCACCCGCCAGCTCGTCGACACCGGCCACGCGGTCGTCGTCGTCGACAGCGACGCGTCGCGCCTCGAGGGGGTGACCGAGCCCCACGTCCTCGGCGACGCAGCGCGCGACGAGACCCTCCTCGAGGCGGGGATCGAGCACGCCCGGGCGCTCATCTGCGCCCTCGCCAGCGACGCCGAGACGATGTACGCGACGCTGTCGGCCCGGGCCCTGCGCCCGGACCTCGTCATCATCAGCCGGGCCCGCACGGTGGACTCCAAGGACAAGCTCGTCCTCGCGGGGGCGACCCGGGCGGTCAACCCGCAGCTCATCGGGGGGCGGCGGATGGCGTCCTTCGCCCTCTACGCCGACGTCGCGGAGTTCCTCGACGAGGTCATGCACGAGGACGACCTCGACTTCCGCATCGAGCAGGTGCGGCTCGGCGACCACAGCCCGCTGGCCGGTCGCACCGTCGGCGAGGCCGACATCCCGGGGCTGTGCGGCGCGCAGCTGCTCGCCGTGCGACTGCCGCGCAAGGGCGCGTTCCTCCCGACCCCGTCGCCGGGCACCGCGCTCGCGCCCGGCGCGACCCTCATCGTCTTCGGCAGCCCCGAGCAGGTGGGCGTGCTGCGCTCCGCGGCCGGGACCTGACGTCCGCTCCGCGCCGCTACCTGACGTCGTGGTGCGGCTCGCGCCCGACCGGTGGGAGAGTGGGCACCCGACCCCGCTCCGCCGAGGAGGACACCGGTGCCCGAGACCGCCCACCCGCGCGCCGAGATCACGCTGCGCTTCCTCGCCGCACCGACGGATGCCGGGCGCTCCGGCTCCGTCTCGGCCGGCCGGGTCCTCGAGTGGATCGACAAGGCGGGGTACGCCGCGGCCGCCGGCTGGAGCGGCACGTACGCCGTCACGGCCTACGTCGGGAACGTCCGGTTCACCCGGCCGGTGGAGGTCGGCGAGCTCGTCGAGGTGACGGCCCGGGTCGTGCACACCGGGCGCACGTCGATGCACATCACCGTCGACGTCGCGTCCGGCCAGCCCCGCACCCGCGAGCTCGAGCCCGCGACGCGCTGCCTCATCATCTTCGTCGCCGTCGACGAGCAGGGGCGCTCCACGCCGGTCCGCGAGCTCGTGCCGCGGACCCTGGGAGAGGAGCTCGAGCAGAGGTGGGCCGCCCGCCGCGCCGAGCTGCGCAGCGAGGTCGAGGCCGCGATGGCCGGGCAGACGTACACGGATGCCGGGTCGGCACCGCGCGTCGTCATGCGGTTCCTCGCCGCGCCGACCGACGTCAACTGGGGCGGCAAGGTGCACGGCGGCATCGTCATGCGCTGGATCGACGAGGCCGCCCACGTGCTCGCGACCCAGTGGACCGGCGACGCGAACAACGTCGCGATCTTCACCGGCGGGGTGCGCTTCTACCGCCCGCTGCGCATCGGCCACGTCGTCGAGGTCGAGGCCCGGCTCCTGCACACCGGGCAGACCTCGATGCACGTCGGGGTGCACGTGCGCTCGGGCGACCCGGCCCGGGGGCCCGAGGGGATGGAGCTCACGACCTTCTGCCGCACCGTCTTCGTCGGCATCGACGAGGACCGCCGGGCGGTGCCGTGCCCGACGTGGGTGCCCGTCAACGACGAGGACCGGGCCCTCGACGCCCACGCCGTCGACCTCGTGCGGATCCGCGAGCGCTTCGGCGACTGAGGCGGGCATCGGGGGGACCCCTCCCCGCCCGACCCGCCCACCCCGACCGCCGCCGCTTCCACCGACCTCGTGCGACCTCCTGGCGGTTCTCGCGGCCCGGGGCGGGCAAAACCGCGGGGAGGTCGCACGGAGTCGAGGGGAGGGGCATGTGCGGTTGACGATGATGTGTGTCACACACTAAAGTGTGACGCGTGACCCTCGACGACGAGATCGTGTCGGGCCACCTGCAGGAGCTGCGGCGTGGCACGGTCGTCGTGGCCTGCCTCGCGACGCTGCGCACCCCCGGCTACGGCTACGCGCTGCTCGAGACGCTCGGCCGGGCGGGCTTCGGCGTCGACGCCAACACGCTCTACCCGTTGCTGCGCCGGCTCGAGAAGCAGGGCCTGCTCACCTCCGAGTGGAACACCGACGAGTCCAGGCCGCGCAAGTTCTACCGCACGAGCGCTGCGGGGGAAGCGGTGCTCACCACCTTGCGGGCCGACTGGCACGCCCTCGACGCCGCCATCTCCGACCTCGGCTGACGCCCAACCCCGACCACGGCCGAGGCCGCCAAACCCGACCTCGGCCGACGCCACCACGAGCCGCCCCACCGGGCCTGTACGAGAGGACCTCCCGATGACCTCGTCACTGACCGACCGCTACGTGTACACGACCGTCCGCCAGCTCGACGACGGGCAGCGCAGCGACGTCGAGCAGGAGCTGCGCGGCACGATCGAGGACATGGTGGACGCCCGCCTCGAGGCCGGGGCCGCGAGCTCACGCGAGGAGGCCGAGCGGGCCGTGCTCCTCGAGCTCGGCCACCCGGTGCGGCTCGCGGCCGGGTACAGCGGCCGCCCGCTGTACCTCATCGGCCCGCGGGTCTACCCGCAGTGGCGCCGGGTGCTCACCCTGCTGCTGTCGACGCTCGTGCCGCTCGTCACGGCGATCAACCTCGTCGTCCGGCTCTTCGTCGCCGACGTCGCGAGCGAGGGGGTGGGCCCGGCGGTCGTCGGTGCCCTGTGGGTCGGCTTCGTCGTCGCCGTCAACGTCGTCCTCTGGGTGACGGTCGTGTTCGCGCTCGCCGAACGGGGGACGGTCGACGGCGTCGAGCTCGACTGGAGCCCCGACCAGCTGCCGGACGACGACGCGGCCGGTGGGGTGGGGCTCGGCGAGACGGTGGCGTCCGTCGCGTTCCTCGCCGCGGCGGCGCTCGCCCTGCTCTGGCAGCAGACGAGCTCGCCGGTGCTCAGCGACGGGGAGTCCGTCCCGGTGCTCGACCCCGCCCTGTGGGCCGGCCCGCTGCCCTGGCTGCTCCTCGTGCTCGCCGCCCAGGCCGTCGTGGTCGTCGCCGCGCACCGTCGTGGTGCCTGGTCGACGGGGCTGGCGCTCGCCGACGTACTGCTCGACCTCGCCTTCGCGGTGCCGGTGCTCGTCCTCCTGCTCGACGACCGGCTCTTCAACCCGGACTTCGTCGCCGCGCTCGTCGAGGGTGGGTGGGCCTCCGCCGAGCGCGACCTCACGGTGGCGACAGCGGTGGGTGTCGTCGTCGTGCTCGCGTGGAGCGTCGTCGAGGCGGTGGGCCGGGTGCGCCGCAGCCGAGCGGCGGGTCAGGCATCGGGTCAGGCGTAGAGCGCCTCGACCACCTCGCGGAAGGTCGCCGTGTGCCGGTCGACATCGGCGCGGGTCGTGTCCGGGCACATGAGCGCCATGTTGTGGAAGGGCGTCATGAGGATGCCGCGGTTGCACATCGCGAGGTGCATGTAGGCGTCGATGTCGTCGTCGTGGGCGGCGGCCGACTCCTCTCCGGTGCGCGGCGCCGGGCGGGCGAAGCGGTACTCCGAGCGGGCGCCGAGCTGGCTCACCGACCACGGCACGTCGAGCTCGTCGAGGGTCGCCTGGACCCCGTCCGTGAAGGCGGTCGCGAGCTCGACCATGCGGGCGAAGGCCTCCTCCGTGAGCACCTCACCGAGGGTGGCCCGCATCGCCGCCGTCGACAGCGCGTTGCCGGCGAGGGTGCCGCCCACCCCGCCGACGTCGATGAGGTCGGCGTCCCCGGCATCCGTGTGCGAGGTGACGGCCGCCGCGACCTCGCTCGAGATGCCGTACGCGCCCGACGGGATGCCGCCGCCGATCGACTTGCCGATGACGAAGATGTCCGGCTCCAGGCCCCACTCGCGCGTGGCACCGCCCCAGCCGGCCGAGAAGGTGTGCGTCTCGTCGATCATGAGCAGGGCGCCGTACCGCGTCGCGAGCCCGCGCAGGCCCTCCATGAAGCCGGGCTCGGGCAGCACGATGCCGATGTTCGTCAGCGCCGGCTCGGTGAGGATGGCGGCGACGTCGCCGTGCGCGAGCTCGCGCTCGACCGAGGCCAGGTCGTTCCACGTCGCGGCCCGCGTCGTCAGCTCGAGCGGCACCGGGGGAGCGACGTTGCCCGGCCGTGACTGCGCCTTGCCCTCGGGGCCCGGGATCGCGAAGGTCTCGTCGACCGACCCGTGGTAGCAGTAGCCGAAGACGAGGATCTTCGGCCGCCCGGTGGCCAGCCGCGCCAGGCGCACCGCCCAGCGGTTCGCGTCGGTCGCCGTGAGCGTGAAGCTCCACAACGGCATCCCGAACCGGCGGGTCAGCTCGGCGCCGACCCACTGGGCGTCCTCGCTCGGGAGCATCGTCGTGATGCCGCCGAGGTCACCCACCCGGCGCGCGACGGCCTCGACGGTGGCGCGGGGGGAGTGCCCGGCCATCGCGCCCGTGTCGCCGAGGGCGAAGTCGACGTAGGTGTGCCCGTCGACGTCCGAGATCCGGTTGCCCCGGGCGTGGTCGAGGTAGAGCGGGAAGCCCCCGGTCCACTTGTTCATCCACGTCATCGGCACCTTGCCGAACAGGTTGGTGCCCTGCTCGAACAGCTCGCGGCTGCGGGGGTGGCGCTGCGTGTAGGTCGCCTGCTCGGCGGCGATGAGCTCGGTGAGGCGGGCACGGTCGATCTCGGGCATGCAGGCACGGTAGCGCCACCGATGGCGAAACGGGAAGGCGCACCCACGCGCGGATCAGTGGCCGAACGGGCTGGGTCCCTTCGGTATCCGCACTGGATGCCGTCGCGCGGGTCGGGTCCGGACCGCGCCGGCCGCGCCGGCCGCGCCGGCCGGGATTCGTCCGCGGGCGGCGAGCCCTCCTAGGCTCGGGGGCCATGGCCCGCCAGCGCACCCCCGAGGGACCCCCGCCCGCCCCGGCGGTGCAGAAGCTGCGCATCCGGTACGCCAAGCGCGGACGGCTGCGCTTCTCCTCGACCCGCGACTTCTCCCGCGCCCTCGAGCGGGCCCTGCGCCGGGCCGACGTGCCGATGGCCTTCTCGGCCGGCTTCCACCCGCACCCGCTCGTCTCCTACGCGAACGCTGCCCCCACCGGCACCGCGAGCGAGGCCGAGTACTTCGAGATCCGGGTCACCGAGCGGGTCGACCCCGAGGCCGTGCGCGCCGCCCTCGACGAGGCCCTGCCCGAGGGCCTGGACGTCCTCGAGGTCGTCGAGGCCGGCCCGGGCTCCCTCGCCGACCGGCTCCAGGCCAGCGAGTGGCGGCTCGTCGTACGCGGCGCCGACCCGGATGCCGTCACGGCGGCGGTCGCGCGGTACCTCGCCTGCGACCGTGCCGAGGCGACCCGGACCTTCAAGACCGGGCCGCGCACCTTCGACACGCGCGGCGCCGTGCTCGCGATGGCGGTCACCGGGCTCGACGAGGAGGGGTGTGCGATACTTCGCATGGTCGTACGGCACACCACACCGTCCGTACGCCCCGACGACATCCTGACCGCACTGCGCGCAGTGACAGGGTTCTCGCCGCCGGTCCCACCCCTGGTGACCCGGCTGGCCCAGGGCCCTCTGACCGACGCAGCTGTTGGGGTGGCCGACCCCTTGGCCGCCGACAAGGACGCCGCCGGCTCCGGATAGGTGCCGCGCCTCCCGCGCGAGCCGCTCCGGGGTAGCAGTCGACTTCCGTGTCGGGGTGCGCCCCGCACGATCCGATCGCACCACGCGATCGACGAGGGACGGTCCCAGCGGCCGGAACCGGTGTGGTCGTCGTCGCGTGGGTGACGAAAGGGGCCTCATGGCTTCCGAGAACGACCCGACCGCCACCTCCGACGCGAGCGCCGCACCCGCCGAGCCGACGGTCGAGCCGACGGCGCCGGTCGAGAGGCCCAAGCGACGCCGCGCGACGAAGAAGGCCGCGACCCCCGCCCCGCAGGAGGCCCGGGACGACGACGTCGGGACCGCCCCCGCGCAGGCGGTCGCCGACGGGCCCGAGCTGGACGCGAGCGCGGCACCGTCGCCGCGAAAGCGCGCGGCGAAGCGGACGACGACGACCGGGGCCAAGGCCAAGGAGGACAAGGAGGCCAAGGAGGCCAAGGAGGCCAAGGAGGCCAAGGCCAAGGGAGCCAAGCCCAAGGAGACAAAGGCCAAGGGCGCCACGGCGAGGGGCCGTACGAAGGCCCTCGTCGAGGAGCCCGTCGACGGGGTGGAGCCCGGCGCCGACACGCTCGCCCTCGAGGTGGAGCCCGTCGTCGAGGAGCCGACGGACGTGGCCGGCCCTGCGGCCGACGAGGAGGGGACCGCGTGGGCCGAGGCGACCCCGGAGGCCGACGCGACCACCGAGCCGGCCGCCGACGCGACCGCTGAGGCGACGCCCAACGCATCCACCGAGCCGGCCCCGAAGGAGACTCCCACCCCGGTCGTCCCGAGCTTCGGCCTGCTCTTCCAGGCCCCGGAGCCGGTCGCCCCGCGCCGCCGCCGGGCCACGTCGCCGGCCCAGGCCCCCGTCGAGCGCCCCGCGGCCGACGAGGCCAGCGACGCCGACGGCGAGCCGTCGGCCGACGCCGAGGCCGCCGAGGTGGCGGGCGAGGAGGCCGAGCGCCCGACCGACGAGCGCGGGGGCGACGAGGCCGAGGCAGGTGGCCGCAGCCGGCGCCGCCGCGGAGGCCGGGGCCGTCGCGGACGCAGCCAGGCCGAGGACGACCAGGCGGGCACGGCATCCGCGGACACCTCCGCCGAGGGGGACGAGACCGACGACACCGGCCCGGCCGAGGACGACGCCGACGCCGACGGCGGCTCGACCCGGCGTCGTCGCCGCCGCCGCCGCGGGGGCTCGTCGGGCGATGGTGAGGACCAGGACCCGCCCGGCACCGTGACCCGGGTGCGCGAGCCGCGCTCGCAGCGTGAGGAGCCGACGGCCGTCAAGGGCTCGACCCGGCTCGAGGCCAAGAAGCAGCGCCGCCGCGAGGGCCGCGAGGCCGGCCGCCGGCGCACCGTCATCACCGAGGCCGAGTTCCTCGCCCGGCGCGAGAGCGTCGAGCGGGTCATGGTCGTGCGCGGCCGCGGCGACCGCACCCAGATCGGCGTGCTCGAGGACGGCGTCCTCGTCGAGCACTACGTCTCGCGCGAGACGACGGCATCCATGGCGGGCAACGTCTACCTCGGCCGGGTCCAGAACGTCCTGCCGTCGATGGAGGCAGCGTTCGTCGACATCGGCAAGGGCCGCAACGCCGTGCTCTACGCCGGCGAGGTCAACTGGGACGCCGCCGGCCTCGAGGGCGGCCAGGCGCGCCGCATCGAGAACGCCCTGACCTCCGGCGACACCGTCCTCGTCCAGGTGACCAAGGACCCCATCGGCCACAAGGGCGCCCGGCTCACCTCGCAGGTCAGCCTCCCCGGCCGCTACCTCGTCTACGTCCCCGAGGGGCAGATGACGGGCATCTCGCGCAAGCTGCCGGACACCGAGCGGGCCCGCCTCAAGGCGATCCTCAAGCAGGTCGTCCCCGACTCGGCCGGTGTCATCGTGCGCACCGCCGCGGAGGGCGCCTCCGAGGAGGAGCTGCGCGCCGACGTCGAGCGCCTCACGAAGATCTGGGACAAGATCAAGGCGCGGGCCGAGTCGGCCGGGGCCAAGAAGTCCGGCAGCGGGGGCGCTCCCGCGCTGCTGCACGGTGAGCCCGACCTCACGGTGCGGGTCATCCGCGACGTGTTCACCGAGGACTTCACCTCCCTCGTCGTCTCCGGCGACAAGGCGTGGTCCGAGGTCAGCCAGTACGTCGAGGACGTCGCTCCCGACCTCGCACCCCGCCTGCAGCGCTGGACGGCCGAGGAGGACGTCTTCGCGGCGCACCGCATCGACGAGGCGCTCGCCAAGGCGATGGACCGCAAGGTGTGGCTGCCCTCGGGCGGGTCGCTCGTCATCGACCGCACCGAGGCGATGACCGTCGTCGACGTCAACACCGGCAAGTTCGTCGGCTCGGGCGGCAACCTCGAGGAGACGGTGACGAAGAACAACCTCGAGGCCGCCGAGGAGATCGTCCGCCAGCTCCGGCTGCGCGACATCGGCGGCATCATCGTCATCGACTTCATCGACATGGTGCTCGAGTCCAACCGCGACCTCGTCGTCCGGCGCCTCCTCGAGTGCCTCGGTCGCGACCGCACGAAGCACCAGGTCGCCGAGGTCACGTCGCTCGGCCTCGTGCAGATGACCCGCAAGCGGGTGGGATCGGGCCTCATCGAGGTCTTCTCCGAGCCGTGCGAGCACTGCGCCGGCCGCGGCATCGTCGTGCACACCGAGCCGGTCGACCGCGGTGGCTCGTCGGACTCCGGCGGGTCCGGGCAGGGTGGGTCGCGCTCGGGCCGTGGCCGCCGGGGTGGCACCGCCGGGGGCGCCTCCGGGTCCACCGGCTCCGGCTCCGGCTCCGACCACGGTGCGGCGGAGGAGGCCCGCACCCCGTCGGGTCCCACGGCCGCCCAGATCGCCGCCGCCGCGCACGCCGCCGCGCTGCGCAAGGCCGAGGCCGTCGAGTCGTCGAACGCCGGTGCGGCTGCGGGGTCGGCGGAGGCCGCCCCGGTGGTCGAGCCGTCGGATGCCGGCGCCTCACCCGAGCCGTCGGCGGAGGCCGACGCGGTCGTCGAGCCGACCCCTGCCCCCGTCGACGAGGAGCGCCCGCCGGCGCACACCGGCCTGCTGGCGACCGTGGCCGGGGTCGCCTCCGCGGTGGCCCACGCCCTCACCGCGCACGAGCCCGACGCCAAGGCCCCCGCACCCCCGGCATCCGAGCCGGTCGGCACCGGGACGGCGCCCGAGCCGGTCGGCCCCGGGACGGCGCCCGAGCCGGTCGGCACCGGGACGGCGCAGGAACCGGTCGGGACGGGACCGGCATCCGAGCCGCCCCCAGCACCCCGAGCGCGCCGCAAGCGCGGCCGCGTCGTCGCGCCCGCCGGCCCGCCTCGGGCCGCCCAGCCCGAGGGTCCGTCCTCCGACGAGCCGGGCGCCTGAGCCGCACGGCGGTCGGAGCCCTCGCGATTTGGAGGCCTCCGACGGCCCCGGTAGGCTGGACCGTCGGTGCGTCCACCGAGCTGATGTCCCGTGTCGTCCACGGGGTCGCGATCGGCCGGTCATCCAGGAGATGTGCCCGTAGCGAAAGTGAGTACGACTGTGTACGCGATTGTGCGCGCAGGTGGTCGCCAGGAGAAGGTCTCCGTCGGTGACGTCCTGCTCATCGACAGGATCGGCCAGGCCGGCGACAAGGTGCAGCTCCAGCCGCTGCTCGTCGTCGACGGGGGCACCGTGACGAGCGACGCGAGCAAGCTCGCCAAGGTGAAGGTCACGGCCGAGGTCGTCAAGGCGGCCAAGGGCCCCAAGATCACGATCCTGAAGTACAAGAACAAGACCGGGTACCGCAAGCGCCAGGGCCACCGCCAGCCGCTCACCCAGGTCAAGATCACCGCGATCGACGCCTGATCGCCGCCCGGAACTCACTCGAAGGACTACTGACATGGCACACAAGAAGGGTGCGTCCTCGACCCGCAACGGTCGCGACTCGAACGCCCAGTACCTCGGCGTGAAGCGCTACGGCGGCCAGGAGGTCAAGGCCGGCGAGATCCTCGTCCGCCAGCGCGGCACGCACTTCCACCCCGGAAACGGCGTCGGCCGTGGCGGCGACGACACGCTCTTCGCGCTCGTCGCGGGTGCGGTCAGGTTCGGCTCCAAGCGGGGCCGCAAGACCGTCAACATCGTCCCGGCGGAGACCGTCGCCGCGGAGTGACGCTCGGGCCGGGTGCCACCACCCGGCCGCATGACCACGTCGTCGAGGGGCGGGCCGCGCAGGCCCGCCCCTCGCGGCATCCCAGAGGAACCGAGAAGGACTGAAGGAGCGCAGGCATGACGACCTTCGTCGACCGCGTCGTGCTGCACGTCGCCGCCGGGAACGGTGGCCACGGCGTGGCCTCGGTCAAGCGTGAGAAGTTCAAGCCGCTCGGCGGCCCGGACGGCGGCAACGGGGGCCGGGGCGGGTCGGTCGTCCTCGCCGTCGACCCGCAGGCCACGACGCTCCTGGACTACCACCACACCCCGCACCGGCGCGCAGCCAACGGCCGGCCGGGCGCCGGCGACGAGCGCAACGGCGCCGACGGCGCCGACCTCGTGCTCAAGGTCCCCGAGGGGACCGTCGTCACCTCGGCCGACGGCACCCTGCTCGCCGACCTCGTCGGGCCCGACACGACCTTCGTCGTGGCGCGCGGCGGCCGCGGGGGTCTCGGGAACAAGGCGCTCGCGAGCCCGCGGCGCAAGGCCCCCGGCTTCGCGCTGCTCGGCGAGCCGGGGGAGTCGCTCGACATCGTGCTCGAGCTGAAGTCGATCGCCGACGTGGCGCTCATCGGGTTCCCGAGCGCCGGCAAGTCCTCCCTCGTCTCGGTGCTGTCCGCCGCGCGCCCGAAGATCGCCGACTACCCGTTCACGACGCTCGTGCCCAACCTCGGCGTCGTGACGGCCGGGTCGGAGCGGTACACGATCGCCGACGTGCCCGGGCTCATCCCGGGCGCGAGCGAGGGCAAGGGCCTGGGCCTGGAGTTCCTGCGCCACGTCGAGCGGTGCTCGGTGCTCGTCCACGTCGTCGACTGCGCGACGCTCGAGCCGGGGCGCGACCCGATGACCGACCTCGACGTCATCGAGGCCGAGCTCGCCGCGTACGTCACCGACGACTCGCTCGGCGGCCGGCCGCTGTCCGAGCGCACCCGCGTCGTCGTGCTCAACAAGGCCGACGTGCCGGAGGCGCGCGAGCTCGCCGAGATGGTCCAGCCGATGCTCGAGGAGCGCGGTCTCGAGGTGCACATCGTCTCCGCGGTCGCCCACATCGGGCTCAAGGAGCTGGGCTTCGCGCTGGCCCGACACGTGGCCGCCGCGCGCGCCGAGATCGCGGCCCGCGTGCCCGAGCGGCAGCGGGTGGTCATCCGGCCGACTGCGGTCGACGACGCCGGCTTCCACGTCCGGCGCGAGAACACGACGGACGGCGAGGTCTTCCGGGTCATCGGCGAGCGCCCGACCCGGTGGGTGCGCCAGACCGACTTCGCCAACGACGAGGCCGTCGGCTACCTCGCCGACCGGCTCAACCGGCTCGGTGTCGAGGAGGCCCTCCTGGCGGCGGGCGCCGTGTCGGGGTCGACCGTGCTCATCGGCCCGGAGGACGACGCGGTCGTCTTCGACTGGGAGCCGACGATGAGCGCCGGGGCCGAGCTGCTCACCGGGCCGCGCGGATCGGACGTCCGCCTCGAGAACGAGGGCGGGCGCAAGACCCGGGCGGAGAAGCGCGAGGAGTTCCACGCGCGCAAGGACGCCCAGACGGTGGCCCGCGACGAGCTGGCCCAGGAGCGGCGGGCCGGCCACTGGGCGAGCGTGCGCGAGGAGGACTGACGGCGGCCGTGGGGCTCGTGGACCGCGCCCGGGCCGACACGGGTCGCTCACTAGACTCGCGGCCGTGAGCAGCCCGCAGGACGACCGAGGCCACCCGGCATCCTCCCTGCGCCGCACGCTCGGGGAGGGGCAGCGCCTCGTCGTCAAGGTCGGGTCGTCATCGCTGACGAGTGCCGACGGCGGGCACCTCGACCTCAACGCCCTCCGGGACCTCGTCGACGTGCTGGCGACGCGGCGGCGCGAGGGCCGGCAGGTCGTGCTCGTCTCCTCCGGAGCCATCGCCGCCGGCATCGGGCCGCTCGGCCTGGACCGCCGCCCGGCCGACCTCGCGACCCAGCAGGCGGCAGCCAGCGTCGGGCAGGGCGCGCTCGTCGCGGCCTACCAGGCGGCGTTCTGGGGGCACGGGCTGACCGTCGGCCAGGTGCTCCTCACGGCCGACGACGTGACCCGGCGTACCCACTACACGAACGCCAGGCGCACCCTCGAGCGCCTCCTCGAGCTCGGGATCGTGCCGATCGTCAACGAGAACGACACCGTCGCCACGCACGAGATCCGGTTCGGCGACAACGACCGGCTCGCCGCGCTCGTCGCGGACCTCGTCGGTGCCGACGGCCTTGTCCTGCTCACCGACGTCGACGCGCTCTACGACGGACCGCCGGCGCACGGCGGGTCCCGGCGGGTTCCGCTCGTCGCGACGAGCGCCGACCTGGATGCCGTGCGCATCGGCGGCACCGGCTCGGCCGTCGGGAGCGGCGGCATGGTGACCAAGGTCGAGGCGGCCGGCATCGCCGGGGCGGCCGGCATCCCGACGATGCTCACCCGTCTGGCCGACGTCACGGCGGCGCTGACCGAGGGCGACGTGGGCACCGTGTTCGCGCCCGCGGCGGCGACCCGGGCCTCCCGCAAGCGGTGGCTCGCGCACGCGACGACCGCCCGGGGGAGGCTCCTGCTCGACGAGGGTGCGGTCGCCGCGGTGACCCACCGGCGCAAGTCCCTGCTCCCCGCGGGGATCACCGGGGTCGAGGGCGCCTTCGCCGCCGGGGACCCCGTCGACGTGTGCGAGCCCGGTGGCGCCGTCATCGCCCGCGGGCTCGTCAACTACGCGGCGACCGAGCTGCCCCGCCTCCTCGGGCGCTCGACCCGCGACCTCGCCCGCGAGCTCGGACCGGAGTACGAGCGCGAGGTCATCCATCGTGACGACCTCGTCGTGCTCTAGCGGTCAGCGGGCTGCTCGGTGAGCGGGCCGCTCGGTGGGCGGTCAGCGGACGGCTTTCTGGGCGGTCAGCGGACTTGCTCGACCTCGAACTGCATCCGCGGGTGGGCGATCTCGTGCTGGCTCTGGACGAGCTGCAGCTCCCGGCGCCCGGAGCCGTGGGTGCGCTCGAGGAGGTCGAACACGCTCGACACGGTGCGGCCGAGGGCCACGGCGGCATCCCCGGTGTCGAGGAGGTGTGCGGTGAACAGGGCGGCCGTGACGTCGCCCGACCCGTTCGCCTTGATCGGCAGGTGGGGGGTGCGCACGAGCCAGGCGCCGTCGCCGTGCACGGCGAGCATCTCGATGGTGCCCTCGGGCCGGTCCGGGCGGAGCACGCTCGTGACGAGCACGGTGCTCGGGCCCATGGCGCGGGCCCGGTCGACGGCGTCGAGCGTGGAGTCGAGGTCGCCGGGGTCGGTCTCGGTGAGGAAGCCGAGCTCGAACTGGTTGGGGGTGATGAGGTCCGCCTGCGGCACGACCCGTTCGCGCAGGAGCACCGGGATCGCCGGGTGCACGAAGCAGCCCGACGCCGCGTTGCCCATGACGGGGTCGCAGGCGTAGACGGCGGCCGGGTTGACGGCCTTGGTGCGGGCGACCGCGTCGAGGATGACCTCGCCGATCTGCTCGCCGCCCTGGTAGCCGGAGAGCACGGCGTCGACGTCGCCCAGCGCGCCGCGCTCCTCGATGCCGGTCACGACCTCCCGGACGTCCTCGGGCGGCATGAGGGGGCCGCGCCAGGCGCCGTACCCGGTGTGGTTGGAGAAGTGCACCGTGTTGACCGGCCAGACCTCGACGCCGAGCCGCTGGAGCGGGAAGACGGCGGCCGAGTTGCCGACGTGGCCGTAGGCCACCGAGGACTGGATGGACAGGATCGTCGTCACCGCGTCATCCTCCCAGACCGGTGGTGCCGCGGTGGGGGCTGCGGCAGGGATGCCGTGCGGCAGGCATGCCGTGCGGCGGCGACCCGGGGTCGGTGCCCGGCGGTGGCCGGCTGGCGGCGACCCGGGGTCGGTGCCCGGCGGTGGCCGGCTGGCGGTGTTCCGGGGTCGTCGCCCGGCGGTGGCCGGCTGGCGGTGTTCCGGGGTCGTCGCCCGGCGGTGGCCGGCTGGCGGTGATTCGAGGTCGTCGCCCGGCGGTGGCCCGGCCGTCAGGAGTGCCCGTTGCGGCACTATCGAATGCTCGCCGTGAGGAAGCAAGTCCCCGGGCACCTTCCGGGCCATCGGATGCGTCCCGTCAACAAGCAGATTGGGGTGTGCGTCCGTTCCGCGAGCAGATCGGGGTGTGCGTGCGCTCCGCGAGCAGATCGGGGTGTGCCTGCGTTCCGCGAGCAGATCGGGGTGTGCGTCCGTTCCGCGAGCAGATCGGGGTGTGCGTGCGCTCCGCGAGCAGATCGGGTTGTGCGTGCGGTCGGCGAGCGCCCCTCGGTGTGCCTCGCGAGGACGAGCAATAGCGCCCCGCGGAGCGCTTCGGTGTCTGCTCGCTGAGGGGATGCATTCAATAGTGCCCCCGAGTGTCTTCCTCTGCTGCCCCTCAGACACGTGTGGGAACCCGCCGACCCCCGAGCGCAGGCCTGCGGACCCCGGCGCCGACCCGCCGACCCCGGCGCCGACCCGCCGACCCCGGCGCCGACCCGCCGCCCCCGGAGCAGGCCCGCCGCCCCCGGCGCAGACCCGCCCCGGCGCGGACCTGCCGCCCCCGGCGCCGACCCGCCGCCCCCGGAGCAGGCCCGCCGCCCCCGGCGCGCCCGTCCGCGACCGGCATACCCTTGTCCCATGGCTGACCGCACCTCCGGCATCGACCCCGCCGACGTCGAGCGGGTCCGCACCCTCGCCGAGGCAGCCCGCGCCGCGTCGCGCCGGCTCGCCCTGCTCTCCCGCGCCGAGAAGGACGCCGCCCTGCGCACCCTCGCCGACGCCCTCGACGCCGCGACCGACGACATCGTCGCCGCCAACGAGCGCGACCTCGCCCGCGGACGGGAGTCCGGGATGCCGGCCGGCCTCCAGGACCGGCTGCGCCTCGACCCGCCACGCGTCGCGGCCGTCGCGCAGGCGCTGCGCGACATCGCGACCCTGCCGGACCCGGTCGGCGAGATCGTCCGCGGGTCCACGCTCGCCAACGGACTGCAGATCCGCCAGGTCCGCGTGCCCATGGGCGTCGTCGGCATGATCTACGAGGCCCGCCCCAACGTCACCGTCGACGCCGCCGGCCTCGGCCTGAAGTCGGGCAACGCCGTCATCCTGCGCGGCGGCAGCGCCGCCGCCGAGACGAACCGGGCCACCGTCGACGTCCTGCGCAGCTCGCTGGCGGCCCAAGGTCTGCCACCGGATACCGTTGCCCTCCTGGAAGGGGGTCACGGGGCCGTCCGCGCGCTCATGACGGCGCGCGGGCTCGTCGACCTGCTCATCCCGCGCGGCGGGGCGAGCCTCATCCAGACCGTCGTCACCGAGTCGACCGTGCCCGTCATCGAGACCGGCGTCGGCAACTGCCACGTCTTCGTCGACACCGCCGCCGACCTCGACAAGGCGCTCGCGATCGCGGTCAACTCCAAGACCCACCGGCCCAGTGTCTGCAACGCCGCCGAGTCGCTGCTCGTGCACCGGGACGTCGCGGACGAGTTCCTCCCCAAGGTGCTCGCCGAGCTGTCCGGGGCCGGCGTCGCCCTCCACACCGACGCACGCTCGGGGGTGGCCGCGGACGTCGCCGGCGTGCCCCACGAGGGCGCCACCGACGAGGACTACGCCACCGAGTACCTCGCCCTCGAGATGAGCGTGCGGGTCGTCGACACCCTCGACGAGGCCCTCGAGCACATCCGCCGCTTCGGGTCGGGCCACACCGAGGCCATCGTCACCGAGGACCGCGCGGCCGCCCGGCGCTTCACGGCCGAGGTCGACGCCGCCGCCGTCATGGTCAACGCCAGCACCCGCTTCACCGACGGCGGCGAGTTCGGCTTCGGTGCGGAGATCGGGATCTCCACCCAGAAGCTGCACGCGCGCGGCCCGATGGCCCTGCCCGAGCTCACGACGACGAAGTGGGTCGTCGAGGGGGACGGTCAGGTCAGGGTCTGACGAGGGCCCGGGCCCGACCCCCGGCTCCCGTCCGGCTCGGTCTCGAGCGAGTCGTGGGCGACGAAGTACGTGGGACGAGCCTGCAGGGCCGCGTACGTGCGCCCCACGTACTCCCCGAGGATGCCGAGGGCGAGCAGCTGCACCGCCCCCACCCCGGCGACGATGACGACCGTCGACGTCCAGCCCGGCAGCGTGTTGCCGAGCAGCATCTCGACGACGGCGAAGACGAGCACCCCGATGGCGGCGAGCCCGCCGAGCAGGCCGAGCCACGTGGCGAAGCGCAGCGGCGCGATGGAGAACCCGGTCACTCCGTCGACGGACAGCCGGATCATCTTCCCGAGGGGGTACTTCGAGGCGCCGGCGGCCCGGGGCGCGCGTGCGTAGCCGACCGACGCGCTCGGGAACCCCAGGGCCGGTACGACGAGGCGCAGCACCCGGTCGTGCTCGGGCAGCGCGTTGACGGCATCGACCGTCGCCCGGGACATGAGGCGGAAGTCCCCGGCGTCGACGTGGGCGTCGACGTCGGACAGGGCACGGATCGACCGGTAGAACGCCCGGGCGGTCCAGCGCTTGAAGCGGGTGTCGCTCGAGCGGTCGTGGCGCACGCCGTACACGACGTCGACGTCCTGCGAGCGCGCGACGGCGAGCATCTCGCCGATCACCTCCGGTGGGTCCTGCAGGTCGGCGTCGATCGTGACGACCCACCGCCCGCGCGCCCGCGCGAGCCCGGCCGAGATCGCGGCCTGGTGCCCGGCGTTGGCCCGCAGGCGGACGACGCGTACCTGGGGCCACTCACGCCGCAGCCGCTGGAGCAGCACCGGAGTGGCGTCGGTGGAGCCGTCGTCGACGCAGAGCACCTCGTGGGTGACCCCCCAGCTCTCGGCCACCGGGCGCAGCCGCTCCACGAGCAGCGGGAGCACGGCCTCCTCGTTGTAGATGGGGATGACGACGCTGAGGTCGACGGCTGCGTCGGGCATGGGCCAAGGGTAGGTGTCGGCGGGCGGTGGCACCGCACGAACCCCGGGTGACGGCACGGCATCCGGACGCGGCTGAGGGCCTCCGAGTATGAGTTCGGAGGCCCCCGGTCGGCGAGCTGCCGACGTGTCGAGCCGGTCGGTCCGTGCGGCGAGCCGCACGGTCTGCCACGCGACGGTGGCGCCACCCCCGGGGGGACGGACTTCGACTCAGGCCGTCGGCCGCGGCACCCCGCGCCGTCGCGCGCGTCGTGCCTGCCCCCGGGAGGACCTGCACGTCCCGGCCGGGACCGGTCGGGAGCGGTGTGCCGTTATCCGTACGACCTGCCACCGCGGGCCCGTTCCGACGGAGTGCGCCGGCCGGTCCCCGAGGAGGCGTGGACACTGTTGTAGTCCCGGACGACCGTGCCGTGCAACAGGATCCAAGAGGAATGTCGAACCTGTCCGGGGAGCGGTCACCTCGTCCACAGGGTGTAGGCGTGAGGCCCTGGCTCGTGCACAGGGTTGTGGACGGCACCGGTGGACAGCCGAGGCGCTAGGCTGGCCCGCATGTCGATGACCGTCACCCGCATCCTCGCCGAGGAGGCCGCGCACAGCGAGCTGCCGATGCCCCCGTGGCTCTTCGGCGTCATCGCGCTCGTCGCCTTCGCGTTCCTGCTCGGGGTCACCTGGTCCTTCCGGGGCACCGCCCAGAAGTACGTCCGCCCGACCGACCACGGCCAGGGCGACGGCCAGGACTCCCCGCACTGGCCCGAGCACCCCGCGCACCACTGAGCCACGCTCGCATGCGGCTCGGGGTGATGGGTGGGACCTTCGACCCCATCCACCACGGTCACCTCGTCGCCGCCTCGGAGGTCCAGTCGCTCCTCGCCCTCGACGAGGTCGTCTTCGTCCCCACGGGTGAGCCGTGGCAGAAGGAGGGGCGAGACGTCGCCCCGGCCGAGCACCGCTACCTCATGACGGTCGTCGCAACTGCATCGAACCCCCGCTTCACGGTCTCGCGGGTCGACATCGACCGCGGGGGACCGACGTACACCATCGACACGCTGCGCGACCTGCACGCCCAGCGCCCCGACGCCGAGCTGTTCTTCATCACCGGCGCCGACGCCCTGGCGCAGATCCTGTCGTGGAAGGACGCCGACGAGCTGTTCGGCCTCGCCCACTTCATCGGCGTGACCCGCCCCGGGTACGAGCTGTCCGAGTCCGGCCTGCCGGCCGACCGCGTCGACCTGCAGGAGGTGCCCGCGATGGCGATCAGCTCGACCGACTGCCGTCAGCGGGTGCGGGCCGGGGAGCCGGTCTGGTACCTCGTCCCCGACGGCGTCGTCCAGTACATCTCCAAGCACCACCTGTATGCCGCGCCGGCACCGTCCGCGGCCACCGCACCCCACCGAGGAGCCCCGTGACCGCGACCGACCGCTCGCTCGAGCTCGCCAGGGCGGCTGCCGCCGCCGCCGCCGCGAAGCTCGCGACGACCATCACCGGCATCGACGTCTCGAAGCAGCTCGCGCTGACCGACGTCTTCGTCATCGTCTCCGCCGAGTCGGAGCGGCAGGTCGGCTCGATCGTCGACGAGGTCGAGGACACCCTGCGCGACATGGGCGTCAAGCCGGTCCGGCGCGAGGGCCAGCGCGAGGGCCGCTGGGTGCTCATCGACTTCGTCGACATCGTCGTGCACGTCCAGCACGACGACGAGCGCGCCTTCTACGAGCTCGAGCGGCTCTGGAAGGACTGCCCGGGCATCGACCTCGGGGTCGTCGGCACCGAGCAGGGCGGCCGGTGAGCCGTCCGTGAGCCGTCGGTGAGCGGCGGGGCGCGTCGGGTCGTCGTGCTGCGCCACGGGGAGACCGAGCACAACGTCGCGAGGATCTGGCAGGGACACCTCGACACCGCGCTGTCGGCGCGCGGGGTCGAGCAGGCCCGCGAGGCGGCGCCCGTGCTCGCGGCCCTGCGGCCGTCCCGCATCGTGTCGAGCGACCTGCAGCGGGCCCGCGTGACCGCCGAGCACGTCGCCCGGGCCTGCGGGCTCGTCGTGCGCACCGACGAGCGCTTCCGCGAGATCCACGTCGGGGCCTGGCAGGGGATGCCGGCCGACGACGTCGCCCGGGGCTGGCCGGACACCCAGGCGGCGGTGCTGCGCGGTGAGGACGTGCGGCGCGGGGAGGACGGCGAGAACCTCACCGAGGTCGCCGAACGGGTCGGGGAGGGCGTCACCGAGCAGCTCGCGACCCTGGGGCCGGGGGAGTGCCTCGTCGTCTCGACGCACGGAGCGGCCGGGCGGGCTCTCGCCGCGTGGCTGCTCGGCCTCGACCAGGGCCTGGCCTGGCGGGTGCTCGGCGGGCTGGGCAACTGCCACTGGGCCGAGCTCGCCGAGGGGCGCGGGGGATGGCGCATCACGACGTGGAACACCTCGGCCGGCGAGGGGTCCTCGACGCGGTCCCACGCGGGCTCGTCCCCGGCCTGACGCCGATTTGGTCGGCCCCGGGGGGGCATGGGTAAACTCGCCGTCGCACCCCTCGGGGTCACCCACTCGGGGCTGTAGCGCAGTTGGTAGCGCACCTCCATGGCATGGAGGGGGTCAGGGGTTCGAATCCCCTCAGCTCCACCCACGATCGACGGGCCCGGCACGCGCTGCCGGGCCCGTCGTCGTCCTGGCCCGTGGATGGCGTGCCGCCCCGGCCGGTGAGGGATGCCGGGAGGCCGACGAGCAGGCGTACCGTGGCTGGCATGTTCTCCGTTGGCTCACGCGCGGTCGGCGCCGTGTTCGACGACCTCGTCGCGTTCTTCCGGCCGACGTACTCGCACGTGCGCGAGGAGAAGCAGCGCCTCGAGCTGACCCGCGAGGATGCCGGGGACACCGCGCCGCCGCTCCGGCGCGGGGCCGACGGCGTTGCCGTCCGGCTCGCCGTGCCACCGGGTTACGAGCCGCCGAACGGGCCGAGGCGCGGCGATCCGCCGAGCGACTCACGCGGTCTCGTCGTCTGACCGTGAGGTCGCCCGTCCGCACGGGCGTGGTTCTCACCAAGCGCCTGACAGGCCGGGCCGGCGGGAGCACGATGGTGGAATGGTTCGGGGGATCGTCGCCGTGGGGTTCGTCGCCCTGGCTCTCGCGGGAATGCCCGCAGCCGCGGCGGACCTCGTCGTCGACGCGAAGACCGTCGCCACGCGCGGGGACGACGGTGTGCCCACCGCGACGATCGCCGTCATCAACACCGGCCCGGATGCCGTCACCTTGAGTCCCAGCGCCGACGCCGGAGTCCTTCCGGCCACCGTCGTGTCACCGCCTCAGGACGAGCCGTCGAACTGGGCCCCGCTCTGGTGGGGCATCTTCGTGGGGCTGCTCCTCGCGGTGACGGTCGCCCTGCGCGGCTGGACGGAGCGAGAGGGCGCCGAGTCGGCGGAACGGCATCCCACGGCCCAGGCGAAGCGGAACGCGGCGTACCGCGACGTCCAGCAGATCGTCGGCGCCCGGATGCGGGGCCTGGTCGCTGAGGAGCTCCCGTGGAAGCCCGCGCTCGAGCCACCGGTCTACGGGCTGCGGTCGGTCGTCGGCAACCTCGAGGCGGGGTGGTCGTTCAAGGACTCCTGGGTCTCCAACATCACCGTGGCCTCGACGGCACTCGTGGCGCTCCTCGGCAGTGCCGACGCCCTGACCGCCGTGCTCGGCGAGGAGCCCGAGGCTGCGCTCGGCGTGATGACCGTCGCGGGCCTGGTGTCTGCCGCCCTGGTCGGCATCGCCAACACGGTGCTCAAGCTGGTCGGCGAGCGGGTGACGGATGTGACCGTCGGCGGTCTCATCCTGTCGACCGGGATCGTCGTGTTCGCCGCGGGCCTGCAGGTGTGGACGGTGGCCGTGGCGGCCATGGACTCCGTCGGCTGGGGCGCGGCGGGAGTCGGCACGCTGCTGCTCGCCCTCGTCGTGACGGCTGCGCTCGGGGCCTACGGCTTCCGCAGCCTCGGCGAGGCCGTGCGAAGAGGCGTGTCAACCTCCCTGCCCGCAGTGCCGGAGACGGCCCTGACCGACTGGGCCGCCCCGCAGGGATGGCAGCGGATGATCGTCGCGGCCAGGATCAGGGCGGAGTACGCCGACTGGCTCGAGCCGCCGGCGGGCGATGCCGTAGCGGACGGCCACCCGCGCGTCCCCACCTGGGAACCCGTTGCTCCTGCCACGAGGCGCCACCGCCGCGCAGCCCTGCTGTGAGCGTCCGACGGCCGCGCGAGTGGTTGCGCGCCGTCACGCCGGCCACACGCCGCTGCTGCCGCGACGGTGCGAGCCGACGAGGTGGGTGTCGACGAGGCCCACGGCCTCCATGAGCGCGAACATCGTCGTCGGGCCGACGAAGGCGAAGCCACGCTGCTTGAGCGCCTTCGACAGCGCGTGCGACTCGGGGGAGGTCGTCGGCACCTCGGCCGGCGTCGTCGGGCGCGGGGTATCGGCCGGGCGGAAGGACCACACGAAGGCCGCGAGGTCCCCGTCCGGCCCGGACCTCAGGGCGAGGGTCGCGTGGGCGTTCGCGATCGTCGCGAGCACCTTCGCGCGGTTGCGCACGATCCCGGCATCCGCCATGAGCCGCTCGACATCGCTCTCGCCGAAGCCGGCGACGGCCTCGGGGTCGAACCCGGAGAAGGCGGCCCGGAAGGCTGGCCGCTTGCGCAGGATCGTCGCCCACGACAGGCCGGACTGGAAGGCCTCGAGCGAGAGGCGCTCGAACATCCCGCGCTCGTCCCGGACCGGCATCCCCCACTCGGTGTCGTAGTACTCGCGCAGCATCGGGTCGGCCGAGGCCCAGGCGGGGCGCGCGAGCCCGTCGTCGCCGACGACGAGGTCCGGCCCGGTCATGACCGTCGCAGGGTGACGATCGGGACCTCCGGGGGGGCGGCGACCCGGATCGCCGGGCCCCACGCCCCGACCCCCCGGGAGGTGAGCACCGTCGTGCCGGCCACCTGGGCCGTCCCCTCGAGCATCGGCTGCTGCAGGGGCACGAGGTAGTTGATCGGCCACATCTGACCGCCGTGGGTGTGCCCGGACACCTGGAGGTCGACCCCGCGCCCCTCCACCTCGCGGGCCTGGACCGGCTGGTGCGCGGCGAAGAGCGTGAACCCGTCGGGGTCGACCCCGGCGAGCGCCGCGTCGTAGTCGGGGGCGAACGTCCCCTCGCCGGTCGCGTCGTCGACGCCGACCAGCGTCATCGTCGCCCCGTCGCGCCCGAGGACCACGGACTCGTTGCGCAGCACGTCGAGCCCGACGTCCTCGAACGCCCGCACCCAGTTGGCGGTGTCCTCGAACATCTCGTGGTTGCCCGTCGTCGCGAAGACGCCGAGGGGTGCCTCGAGGCCGGCCAATGGGGCGATCTCCGGGGCGTAGCGCGCCGCCGTGCCGTCGACGAGGTCACCGGCGACCACGACGACATCGGGTCGTTCGGCGTTGACGAGGTCGACGACCTGCTGGGTGAAGTCGGCGCTGCGCACGGCTCCGGCGTGCAGGTCCGTGACGAGGGCGACGGTCGCGCCGTCGAGCTCGGCCGGCAGCTGGGGCGAGGCGACCTCGAAACGCGTCACCGCGGGGTTGGCCGCCTCGACCGCGCCGTAGGCGGTGACGCCCACCGCGAGAGCCGCGACGAGCGGGGACGCCACCCGGTTGAGCCGACGCCGGGTGTCGCGCCCGTGGTCATCGCGCCGGCCGACGAGCCAGATCGCGACGCTCGCCAGCCACACCGGCACGAGCCCGAGGAAGAGGTAGAGGCAGCTCGCGAGGAACGCCTGGCCGGCCCACACCGCCGGGCGCATCTGCGCCGGCGTGAACGACCCGCCCCAGGCGTCGAACCCGGCGAACACGAGGGCGGTGAGCACGCCGAGCACTCCCGCCACGGCATACCTGACCCAGCGCGGCCGCCACCCGGGGGCGACGGCCAGCCGGTGCCAGACGAACGCGATGAACCCGACGAAGATCCCGATCGGGATCAGGACGAGCCAAGGGCTCATGCAGCCTCGGCGGTCAGGGCGGCGCGGATGTCGTCGGCGAGAGCGGCCGGCTCGGTGTTGGGGGCGTAGCGCTCGATGACCCGGCCGTCGCGGCCGACGAGGAACTTCGTGAAGTTCCACTTGATCCGGCCGCCGAGCAGGCCCTTCTTCTCGCTCTTGAGCCACTCGAACAGCGGGTGCGCGTCGTCGCCGTTGACGTCGACCTTGGCGAACATCGGGAAGGTCACGCCGTAGTTGACCTGGCAGAACTCGCCGATCTCGGCCTCGGTGCCCGACTCCTGGCCGCCGAACTGGTTGCAGGGAAAGCCGAGGACGACGAAGCCCTCGTCGCGCAGGTCGCGGTAGAGCGCCTCGAGCCCGGTGTACTGCGGGGTGAAGCCGCAGGAGCTGGCGGTGTTGACGACGAGGACGACCTGCCCGGCGAAGTCGGACAGCTGGCGCTCCTCGCCAGCAAGGGTCGTGGCGGTGAAGTCGGAGATCGTGGTCATGCCCCCATGGTCACACGCGGCGGCGACGGGGACGTCCTCGAGCCGAGGGGCGAGCGCAACCTTAGACAAGGCCTCGACGGCTTGGTGCGTCGTCCACAGGGCGGAACGAGGGGGTGAAGATCACGAAATGGTCACGCTAGGGTGGGCGACCTCCTCGCCGTCCCGTCCCCCGCCGTTCCCTTCCCGGCCGTTCCCTCCCGCCCCCACCCTGAGGTCCGCCCCGTGAGCCACCCCGCGCCACCCACGTCCCGCTACGCCGGGCGCCACCGCGCATCGCGCCGTGCCCCGCTGCCCGGCCGGGTGCCGTCCGCCCCGCTCGTGCCGGGCCTGCGTGCGTCCTCGAGGCTGCCGCGGGCCACGGCCGCTGCGTTCGTGCTCGCCGCCGCCGGGGCGACGGTCGGCCCGTCCGGGGCCCTCGGCCCGGGGAGCGAGGTGCAGGCCGCGCCCGCGTCGACCGCCCTCGACCTGTCCGCCGAGCAGCAGTTCGCGGTGCGCAGCGAGGCGGCTGCGGAGGCGGCCGCGCTCACCGACCTCGCCCAGCGGCGTCAGGCCTCGGCGATGCAGACCGCCGCCCTCCAGGGTCGGGTCGAGGCCAAGCAGCGGGCCGCCCGGGACGCGAAGCGCAAGGCCGCCGCGGCCCGCGCGAAGAAGGAGGCCGCCGCCAAGGCAGCCGCGAAGAAGGCGGCCGCCGCGAAGGCCGCCGCAGCGAAGGCCCGCGTGAAGGCCGCCCGGGAAGGGAAGCGCTGGGTGCGCCCCATCGCCCGGTGGAACATCACCTCGGGCTACGGCTGGCGGTGGGGCAAGACCCATGACGGCCTCGACGTCGGGGCGAGCACCGGCACCCCCCTCTACGCGATGTCCCGCGGCACGGTCCTCAAGGCCGGCTACTTCCCGAGCTTCGGCAACAAGGTCGAGATCCGGTACTGGGACGGCACGGTGTCCTGGTACGCCCACCTGAGCCGGATCAGCGTCAGCCCCGGCGAGCGGGTCATGCCCGGCGAGGTCGTCGGCGCCGTCGGCAACACCGGCAACTCGTTCGGCTCGCACCTGCACCTCGAGATCCACCCCACGGGCGGCGACAACCCGGTCAACCCGTACCCGTGGCTCAAGCGCAAGGGCCTGCTCGGCTGACTGGCCGGCCTACCCTGTGGCCGTGCCCGACCCGATGGCGCCGCCGCCCCTCGACCCGATGGCGCCGCCGCCCCTCGACCCGATGGCGCCGCCGCCCCTCGACGTCGATGTGCTCGTCGTCGGGGCCGGCCTGTCGGGCGTCGACGTGGCCTGCCGGCTGTCGATGCGCTGCCCGGGCACGGCCTGGGCGGTCCTCGAGGCGCGCGACGCCGTCGGGGGCACGTGGGACCTCTTCCGCTACCCCGGCATCCGGTCCGACTCGGACATGTACACGCTCGGCTTCCCGTTCCGCCCCTGGCGCGGGCCGACCTCGATCGCGTCGGGCGAGCAGATCCGGCAGTACGTCGACGAGACGGCGCACGCGTACGGGGTGACCGCACGGATCCACCACGGCCACCGCGTCGAGCGGCTCGAGTGGTCCTCGGACGACGCGCGGTGGACGGTCACGGCCCGCACGTCCGAGGGGCTCGTTCGCCACCGCGCCCGCCTCGTCTACCTCGCGACGGGGTACTTCGCGTACGACCGCGGTCACGTCGTCGACTTCCCGGGCCGGGAGGACTTCGCCGGCGTGGTCGTCCACCCCCAGCACTGGCCGCAGGGGATGCCGGTCGCGGGCCGCCGCGTCGTCGTCATCGGCAGCGGCGCCACGGCCGTGACGCTCCTGCCGGCCCTCGTCGACGCCGGCGCGGCGCACGTCACGATGCTCCAGCGCAGCCCGGGCTACGTCACCGCGGTCCCCAGCCGGGACGTCGTCGCCGACGGGCTGCGGCGGATGCTGCCGGATGCCGTGGCGCACCGCGTCGTGCGCGGCAAGAACGTCGTGCTCTCGACGGCGGGCTACCAGTTCCTGCGCCGGTACCCGCTCGCCGGGCGCCGCCTGCTGCGGCGCCGGGCGCTGCGCAGCCTGCCCGAGGGGTACGCCGTGGACACCCACTTCGCGCCGAAGTACGACCCGTGGGACCAGCGGTTGTGCGTCGCCGCGGACGGCGACCTGTTCGACGTGCTCTCCGACGGTCGGGCGGAGGTCCTGACGGACACGGTCGAGCGGTTCGAGCGCGACGGCATCCGGCTGGCGTCGGGGGAGCACCTGCCGGCCGACGTCGTCGTCACCGCGACCGGGCTGCGCATCGAGGTCGCCGGCGGCGCCGAAGTCGTCGTCGACGGTGAGCTGGTCGACCTGTCGCGCAGGTACGTCTACAAAGGGGTCATGGTCTCGGGTGTGCCGAACCTCGCGATGGCCGTCGGGTACACGAACGCGAGCTGGACCCTGCGCGCCGACCTCTCGGCCCGGTGGTCCTGCTCGCTCGTGCGCTTCATGGACCGGCACGGGTACACCGTCGCGACGCCGCGCTACGACGAGGCCGACCCGGGCGACCGCCCGGTCCTCGACCTCACCTCGGGGTACGTCCAGCGCGCAGCCCACCTCCTGCCGCGCCAGGGCCGGCGGCGGCCGTGGCGGGTCGTGCAGAGCTACCTGTACGACCTGGCCGTCATGCGGCTCGGTCGGATCGACGACGGGCGGCTGGAGCTCCGGCGGCACGCCTGACGCGGTGTCGCGAGAGGGCCGGTTCGGCCGGACGGTCAGGTGAGCTCGGCGAGCGATGCGATGAACGGGAGCAGCGCCCGCTCGGCGCCGTCGTCGATCTCGTCGAGCCAGAGCCTGGCCAGGCCGTCGAGGTCGCCGTCGATGGTGTCGAGGAGCGCGCGACCGGCCTCTGTCAGCTCGGCGCGACGCACCCGGCCGTCGAGGTGGCTCTCGACACGGATGACGAGCCGGGCACGTTCCAGCCGGTCGAGGATGCGGGAGACCCTCACCGGCGGCACCCGGAGGTACTCGGACAGGTTGATCCCTGCCGAGGCCTTCTCGGCGACGCGACGAAGGGCGTCGAGGTCGATGGGCGAGAGCCCCGGGGCGGCGGTGGACAGGATGCGGGTGAGGTCGGCGTCGAGGGCCGCGCTGGCCTGCCGGAGGAGGAGCGCGAGGTTCCGCGTGTCGTCCTCGTCCGGTCGCTCGAAGCGACGACCGGGATCGACGTCCAGCCCGTGCCGGAGCACGATCGCGGTCCGAAGACGCTCCCACGGCTCGTTCCACTCCCGCTCCTTCGGGCCGATGCCGCGTCGCCTCGCCCAGTCCTTCCCCCGTGCCGGCACTGCTGCCACCCCCTTCCCCCCGGACCCCGTGCTGTTCATGATGCCGAGCCCGCGCCGACGGCGTGCTCACCATCCACAGGCACCAACCCACCCAGCCCTCTTACACGACCGGAGGAATTCCTTTCGCCCCGAAAGCAAAGGTCCGCGGTCCTTTCGCGCTGAAAGGAACTCCTCCGGTCGGGAAGGACATTTGGGGTGAGGTGTGTGGGATGCGGCGGCGCCGCCATCCGGCGGCTGGCAGGATGCCGGTGTGTCGGCCGGGTGGTTCGCCGCCGCCCTCACCGCCGCCGCGATGGTCGCCGACTGGTGGGCGGTGGCCCGCAGCCGTGCCGAGGTCGAGCGTTGGGCCAAGCCGGCCGCGATGATCGGCCTGCTCGCGGTGGCGACGCTCGGGGGCGCCGGCGACACGGCATCCGGTCGATGGCTCCTGCTGGCCCTCGCGCTCGGGCTCGTCGGCGACGTCCTCCTCCTGCGGGACTCGCCCAGCAGGTTCGCCGGCGGGCTCATGGCGTTCCTCCTGGGCCACCTCGCCTTCGTCGCGTCGTTCGTGCTGGCCGGCTTGGACCACCCGACGTGGGGGTGGGCCGGCGTCGCCGTCGTGGCCGGGTCCTTGGCCGTCGGCCGGCGCATCCTGCCCGGCGCCACGGCGGACGGTGGCCCGGGACTGGCCGTCGCCGTCGCGACGTACATGCTCGTCATCGGTGCGATGGCCGTCACGGGCTGGGCGACGGGCAGCCTCCTCGTCGGGCTCGGCGTGAGCCTGTTCGTCGTCAGCGACACCGTGCTCGCGATGGGACGGTTCGTCCAGCCGCACCGGTGGAGCCACCCGGTGACGATGGTCACCTACCACGGCGCCCAGGTGCTCATCGTCTGGGGGTTGCTCGGTCTCCTCGCCTCCTGAGTCGGGGAGTGGGAGGCTGGCCCCATGTCCGACGCCGCTCACACGCCCGCCGTCCAGCGCGCGCTCGACCGCAAGCTCGAGCGCATCCACGCTGGTCAGTACACCCCGGACGACTTCGTCGTGGCCGACGCGAAGGACGCCGACATGGCCTTCGGCGTGATGGCCGGCGGGCCGGTGGCGCGCGACCCGCAGCCGCGCAGCCTGCCCGGCGTGCACCGCACCCGGGCCGCCTACCTCGCGGCGATGCGTGCCGAGGTCGAGGCGGGCGCCGTCGACATCCTCCTCACGTCCGCGAGCAACGGCGAGGTCCTCGCGGGGGAGGGCGCCCTGGGCGACGACGTCACCCTCGCCGTGCGCGCCAACGACACGACGGACATCTGGAGCGCGCGCGGCTCGGTCTACGCGGCGCGGATGTCCCGACCGTTCCGCACCGCCCACCTGGCGTCGGTGCGCCGGTTCTGCGACCTCGTCCTGTACTCGGTGACCCTCAACAACGACGTCGACCACGACCTCGCGACGCTCGAGGCCTACCGCGAGTTCCGGCTCGAGGCTGCCGACCTCGGGATGCGCCACTTCCTCGAGGTCTTCAACCCCAACGCACCGCAGGGCCTGGCCCCCGATGACGTCCCGGCCTTCGTCAACGACTCGATCATCCGGCTCCTCGCCGGGGTCACCGCCGCCCACCGGCCGGTCTTCCTCAAGATGGCGTACAACGGCCGGGATGCCGTGGCCGAGCTCGTCGAGCACGACCCGTCCGTGGTCGTCGGGATCCTCGGCGGGTCGGCCGGGACCACGCGTGACGCCCTCGAGCTGCTCCACCGGGCCGAGGCCGCCGGGGCCCGGGTGTCGTTGTTCGGGCGCAAGATCCAACGAGCCGAGTCCCAGCTCGACCTGCTCGCCGCCATGCGCCGGGTCCTGCGCGGGGAGCTCTCCCCCGAGCAGGGGGTGCGGACCTACCACGAGGCGCTCGCCGCTGCGGGCATCGAGTCGCACCGGCCGCTCGACACCGACCTCCAGGTCACCGAGCGCGTCCTGCGCGACGAGTGAGCCGGCCCGCGATGGGGCGACCACCCGACGAGAGCGCGGCCAGGTCAACAGCGGCCGAGTCCACGGTGGCTGCGGCCACGGCGGCCGAGTCCACGGTTGCGCCCACGGCGGTTGGGTCACCGGCGGCGGGGGCCGGCGGCCGCCACGGGGTGCTCTGCGCCGGCACGGCCGTCGTCGACCTCAGCAAGGTCATCGACCACTACCCGCCACTCGACCACATCGCGATCATCGAGGAGTTCTCCCTCGGGACGGGCGGGCCGGGGCTCAACATGGCCGTCGACCTGACCCGGCTCGGGGCGCCCTTCCCGGTCGCCTTCGCGGGGGTCGTCGGCGAGGACGCCAACGGCGACCACATCCTCGCCGCGTGCCGGGCGGCCGGGATCGACGCCTCCGGGCTCGTGCGCGTCGCCGGCGCGGACACGTCGTTCACCGACGCCATGGTCGAGCGACACGGCGGGCGCCGCACCTTCTTCCACCACGTGGGCGCCAACGCCCTGCTGACCGACGACCTGCTCGACGTCGAGGGCTCGGCGGCGCGGATCCTCCACCTCGGGGCCCCGGGCCTCCACCCGCGCCTCGACGAGACCGGCGCGGACGGGCGCAACGGCTGGGTGCGGCTCCTCGAGCGGGCGCAGGTGGCCGGCATCCGCACCAACCTCGAGCTCGTGAGCCTCGACCCCGCCCGGATGGCCGAGGTCGCGGCGCCGTGCCTGCCCCACCTCGACACCATCGTCATCAACGACCTCGAGGCCGCAGCCCTCCTCGGGTCCGACCTCGCGGCCGAGGGCGCCGACGAGTCCGTGCCGTGGCCCGGGCTCGAACGCCTCGCCCTCGGCCTCGTCGACCGCGGGGTGCGGCGGCTGGCGGTCGTGCACTTCCCGGCGGGCTGCGTCGCGGCCGCCCCCGGCGGACGGGTGTGGCGGCAGGGGTCGGTCCGGGTCCCGCGGGACGCGGTGCGCAGCACGACCGGCGCGGGAGACGCCTTCGCCGCGGGGGTGCTCCACGGCATCCACGAGGAGTGGCCCGTCGAGCGCAGCCTGGCGCTCGGGGTGGCCTCGGCCGCCGCCTGCCTGACCAGCCCGACGACGTCCGACGGGGTGGGGCCGGCCGCCGAGGTGCTCGCCTCGGCGACGACGTGGGGACACCGCCCGACGGAGTGAGCGCTCAGCCGGCGTGGCGAAGTGGAATATACCCCAGGGGGGTATCTGTTTGACTCTCCATGGACACCATGGGAACGCACCAGCACGAGCACCAGCACCAGCACCACGCCGCAGCCACCCCGTCCCGCCGGGCCTCGTGGTCCCAGGCCGCCACCGCGACGCTGCACTGCCTCATCGGCTGCGCCATCGGCGAGGTCCTCGGGCTCGTCATCGGCACGGCCCTCGGCCTGTCGACCGTCGCGACGATCGCCCTGGCGGTCGGTCTCGCCTTCGTCTTCGGCTACGCCTTCACCCTCGTGCCCGTGCTGCGGGCCGGTCTGGCCCTCAAGGCCGCGCTCGCCGTGACGCTGGCCGCGGACACCGTCTCGATCACCGTCATGGAGGTCGTCGACAACTCCGTCATGCTCGTCGTCCCGGGCGCCATGGAGGCGGGCCTGTCCTCGACGCTGTTCTGGGGCGCGCTCGCGTTCTCGCTCGCGGTCGCCTTCGTCGTCACCGTGCCGGTGAACCGTTGGCTCATCGCGCGCGGCCGGGGCCACGCCGTCGTCCACGGACTCCACTGACCGCCCGGCAGCGCTCGCGTCCGCTGCGATACTCTGTGGGGCGTGACGAGGTTCGAGCTGCTTCCCTAGCCGCGCCGGCCAGACGGCCCGCGCGGCGACCCCTCCTGCGAGAGGGGTTTTTTCATGGGTCGGCGCTCAGCGCTCCGGCGCCTCGGCGCTCCGGCGCTCCGGTCCGAGCACCCCGAGCACCCCGAACCGCACCGAGACGACGAGGACGAGATGAGCGAGACCCCGCACCGCTACACCGCCGAGCTGGCCGGTCAGATCGAGGTCGCCTGGCAGGACCGCTGGGCCGAGCGCGGCACGTACCACGCGCCGAACCCCGCCGGTCCGTGGGCCGACCCGCAGGGCGTCGCCGCGCACCCCGGGGGCCACCTCCTCGTCCTCGACATGTTCCCCTACCCGAGCGGCGCGGGGCTGCACGTCGGGCACCCGCTCGGCTACATCGCCACCGACGTCTTCGCGCGCTTCAACCGGATGCTCGGCAAGAACGTCCTGCACTGCCTCGGCTACGACGCGTTCGGCCTGCCGGCGGAGCAGTTCGCCGTGCAGACCGGCCAGCACCCCCGCACGACGACGGAGGACAACATCACGATCATGGCGCGCCAGCTGCGCCGCCTCGGCCTCGGCCACGACGACCGCCGCGCCGTCCAGACGATCGACCCGGACTACTACCGCTGGACCCAGTGGATCTTCCTGCAGATCCACGGTGCGTGGTACGACCCGCAGGCGGTCCGGCCCGACGGCGGGCTCGGCCGCGCGCGCCCGATCGCCGACCTCGAGGAGGAGTTCCGCTCGGGCGCCCGGCCCCTGCCCGCCGACGACGGCCGAGGCTGGGACGACCTGTCCGACGTCGAGCGCGCCGGCATCCTCGACTCCTACCGCCTCGCGTACACGAGCGAGGCACCTGTCAACTGGTGCCCGGGCCTGGGCACCGTGCTCTCCAACGAGGAGGTCACGAACGAGGGGCGGTCCGAGCGCGGCAACTTCCCCGTCTTCAAGCGCAACCTGCGCCAGTGGATGATGCGGATCACCTCGTACGCCGACCGGCTCGCCGACGACCTCGACCGGGTCGACTGGCCCGAGAAGGTCAAGCTGATGCAGCGCAACTGGATCGGGCGCAGCCACGGTGCGCGGGTCACCTTCCCCGTCGAGGGGGAGGGGCAGGGGATCGATGTCTTCACGACCCGCCCGGACACGCTGTTCGGCGCGACCTTCATGGTGCTCGCCCCCGAGCACCCGCTCGTCGACGAGCTCGTCCCCGGCGACGCGTGGCCGGAGGGCACGAAGGGGGCCTGGACCGGCGGCGCCGCGACCCCGGCGCAGGCCGTCGCCGAGTACCGGCGGGCCGCCTCGCGCAAGAGCGACGTCGAGCGGCAGAGCGAGGGCAAGGACAAGACCGGCGTGTTCACCGGGGGCTGGGCGACGAACCCGGTCACCGGCACGCGCATCCCGGTCTTCGTCGCCGACTACGTCCTCATGGGCTACGGCACCGGTGCGATCATGGCCGTGCCCGGCCAGGACGAGCGCGACTGGGACTTCGCCAGGGCCTTCGACCTGCCGATCGTCCGCACCGTGCAGCCGACGCCCGGCCACGACGAGGACACCGCGTTCACCGGCGAGGGGCCGGCGATCAACTCGAGCAACGACGAGCTGAGCCTCGACGGGCTCGGCGTCGCCGACGCGAAGGAACGGATCACGGCATACCTCGTCGACAAGGGGCTCGGCGAGGCGACGATCACGTACAAGCTGCGCGACTGGCTGTTCAGCCGCCAGCGCTACTGGGGCGAGCCGTTCCCGGTCGTCTTCGACGAGGACGGGGTCGCCCATGCCGTCCCCGACGCCATGCTGCCCGTCGAGCTGCCGGACGTCCCCGACTACAGCCCGCGCACCTACGACCCCGAGGACGCGAGCAGCGAGCCCGAGCCGCCGCTGTCGCGGGTCCAGGAGTGGGTCGACGTCGAGCTCGACCTCGGCGACGGTCGCGGCACCCGCCGGTTCCGCCGCGAGACGAACACGATGCCGAACTGGGCCGGGTCGTGCTGGTACTACCTGCGCTACCTCGACCCGGCCAACGACGCCGTGCTCGTCGACCCCGAGAACGAGGCCTACTGGATGGGCCCGCGCGAGGAGCCCGTGGCGGGCGCCGCCCCCGGCACCCGGGACCCCGGCGGGGTGGACCTCTACGTCGGCGGCGTCGAGCACGCCGTGCTCCACCTGCTCTACGCGCGCTTCTGGCACAAGGTGCTGCACGACCTCGGCCACCTGAGCAGCGACGAGCCGTTCCGGACGTACTTCAGCCAGGGCTACATCCAGGCGCCGGCGTTCACCGACAGCCGGGGTCAGTACGTCGAGGCCCGTGAGGTCGAGGAGGGCGTGGGCGCCGACGGCCACCCGGTCTTCACCTGGCACGGGGAGCCGGTGACGCGCGAGTTCGGCAAGATCGGCAAGTCGCTGAAGAACATGGTCAGCCCCGACGAGATGTACGCGGCGTTCGGTGCCGACACCTTCCGGCTCTACGAGATGGGGCTCGGGCCGCTCGAGCAGAGCAAGCCCTGGGACACCCGCGCCGTGGTCGGTTCGCAGCGCTTCCTCCAGCGGTTGTGGCGCAACGTGGTCGACGAGGAGAGCGGTGAGGTCGTCGTCGTCGACGCGCCGCTCGACGACGTGACGACCCGGGTGCTCCACCGCACGATCGACGCGGTGCGCACCGACTACGCGGGGCTCGGGTTCAACACCGCCATCGCCCGGCTCACCGAGCTCAACAACGCCCTCACCAAGCTCGAGGGTGGTGTCCCGCGCGCGGCCGCCGAGCAGATCGTGCTCATGGTCGCGCCCCTCGCACCGCACATCGCCGAGGAGCTGTGGTCCCGGCTCGGGCACACCGAGTCGCTCGTCCACGAGGCGTTCCCGGTCGCCGACCCCGCCCTGCTCGTCGACGACACGGTGACGTGCGTCGTCCAGGTGCGCGGCAAGGTCCGCGACCGGCTCGAGGTGCCCTCGGACATCACCGAGGACGCCCTGCGCGAGCTCGCCCTCGCGAGCGAGAAGGTCCGCGCGGCGGTGCCGGACGGCATCCGCACGGTCATCGTCCGCGCGCCCAAGCTCGTCAACGTCGTCCCGGCCTGACGGGGTACCTCGGGAGACTTGCTTGCCCGCGTGGAGGAATTCCTTTCGCGGTGCAAGGATCTCTGGAGGGGTGTTCGGGGTCGCCCGGTTTCCCGGCCGATCTGCGGCGCGGCGGCCCGGCGACCGCACGTCTCGGGTCATGGACCGGGGATGCCGTGCCGCGGGTCGCGCTCCTACGCTTGCTCCCGTAGGTCATGAGTGCCAGTGACAAGCCCCGGCTCGCTGGCCAGCAACCCTCCTTCCGCGGTGGGGTGCTCCGGGTGACGACCTGGTCGGCGACCCCACTGGTCGTCGGCAAGCGCGGGATCCCGGGATCGCCCCCGAGGTCCTCCAGCCCCGGGAGACCCCTACCGTGTCGATCGCCAGCAGCACGCCCCCCTCGTTCCACCGCCGTCCCCGGCTGCGGGCCGTCCCCGACGACGCGCTCCCGGCCACCACCCGCCCGGCCGGGTCGTCCACGGATGCCGGTGCCACGGCATCCGCTGGTCGTCACCACGGCGCCGGGAGCCGCGACCTGCCGTCGGTCGTGCGCCCCGACCTCGTGCCGACCCTGTCCGGTGACTGGGTCGACTACGCCAACCTCGACCACGCCGCGTCGACCCCGGCCCTCGAGCGGGTCGCCCGCGCCGTCGGCACCGCGACGCGCACCTACTCCAGCGTGCACCGCGGCACCGGCTGGCTGTCGCGGGTGACGAGCGCCCACTACGAGGCGGCCCGCGACGAGGTGGCCCGCTTCGTCGGCGCGCGCGAGGACGACGTCGTCGTGTTCACCCGCGGCACGACCGACTCGGTCAACCTGCTCGCCCGGGCACTGCCGCGGGACACCACCGTCATCGTCTTCGCGTCCGAGCACCACGCGACCCTCCTGCCGTGGCGCCACCGGGACACGGTGCGCCTCCCCGTCCCGGGCAGCACCCGCGACGCCGAGCTGCTCCTGGACGCCGCGCTGCGCGAGCTGCCGCCCGGCACCGCGCGCCGCCCGCACCACGCCCTCGTCGTGCTCACCGCCGCGAGCAACGTCACCGGGGAGCTGTGGCCGGTCGAGCGGCTGGCCGCGATCGCGCGCCGCCACGGAGCCCGCGTGCTGCTCGACGCGGCGCAGTCCGCGGCCCACCGCCCCATCGACGTCGACGCGCTCGGGGTCGACTGGGTCGCCTTCTCCGGGCACAAGGTGCACGCCCCGTTCGGCACCGGCGTGCTCGCCGGGCGCCGGGACTGGCTCGATGCCGCGCCGCCCTACCTCGCCGGCGGGGGAGCCACGGTCCAGGTCACCGAGCGCACGACGCGGTGGACGACCGGTGCGGCCCGGCACGAGGCCGGCAGCCCGAACGTGCTCGGCGCGGTCGCCCTCGCCGCCGCGTGCGCGACGATCCGCGAGCACCGTGCCGCCATCGAGCAGCACGAGTCCCGGCTCACGGGGCGCCTCCTCGACGGGCTGCGTGCGATCGACGGGGTGAGCACCTACTCGCTCTTCGGCGACGACACCGAGCGCGGCCCGGTGGTCACGTTCACCGTCGACGGACTCGACAGCCACCTCGTCGCCGCGTCGCTGTCGGCCGAGCACGGCATCGGGGTGCGCGCCGGCAAGTTCTGCGCGCACATCCTCGTCGACACCCTCCTCGGCGAGGGCTCGGACGAGCACGACACCGCGGTGCGGGTCAGCGCCGGCCTCGCGACGACCGACGAGCACGTCGACCGACTGCTCGCCGCCGTCGCGGTGCTCGCCGACGAGGGGCCGGGCACCGTGTACGAGCACACGCCCGAGCACGGCTGGGTCCCCGTCGACGACCCGCGGGAGGCGGGCGCACCGCTGCCCTGGTGAGCGCGCGGCGAGCGAACGGCATCCGGGAAAGTCCGCGCGGACGGGTGGTCCCGGGGCGCGCGAGGGTGCAGGCTGAGGTCCCGAGGACATGACCGCCGTCACGTCCCCCACCGAGGAGGACCCATGGCCGATCTCGACACCACCGCGCTGCTCGGCGCCCTCGAGCCGGTCGCCGAGGAGAATCTCGACCGGCACCTCAAGGCCGCGCAGGACTGGATGCCGCACGAGTACGTGCCGTGGTCGCTCGGCCGGGACTTCAAGGAGCTCGGCGGCGAGCCCTGGTCGGTCGAGCAGTCCCAGCTCAGCCCGATCGCCCGCACCGCCCTCGAGGTCAACCTGCTCACCGAGGACAACCTGCCGAGCTACCACCGCGAGATCGAGCGGGCCTTCGGCCGCGACAGCGCGTGGGGCGAGTGGGTCAACCGGTGGACGGCCGAGGAGGGCCGGCACGCGTTCTGCATCCGCGACTACCTCCTCGTGACCCGCGGGGTCGACCCCGACGAGCTCGAGCAGGCGCGGATGGACACGATGCAGACCGGCTACGACTCGGGCGACAAGCCGCTGCTCAACGTCTGCGCGTACGTGTCGTTCCAGGAGCTCGCGACCCGGGTCTCGCACCGCAACACCGGGCGGTACACCGACGAGCCGATCGCCGAGAAGATGCTGACCCGCGTCGCCAAGGACGAGAACCTCCACATGATCTTCTACCGCAACATCGTCCAGGCGGCGCTCGAGCTCACGCCGAGCCAGACGATGCGGGCGATCACCGACGAGGTCGTCGACTTCCAGATGCCGGGCGCGATCATCCCCGGGTTCGGGCGCAAGGCCGTGCAGATGGCGATGGCCGGGATCTACGACCTGCGCATCCACCACGACGACATCGTCCAGCCGCTCCTGCGGCAGTGGGGGGTGTGGGAGCTCGAGGGGCTCGACGCCGAGGGGGAGGCCGCGCGCGACCGGCTCTCCGACGCCGTCGGGGCGCTCGACGCCGAGGCGACCCGGTTCGTCGAGAAGCGCGAGGAGCGGGCCGCGAAGCTCGCGGCTCGCCAGAACGCCTGAGGCCGCAGGCAAGCCGGCGGTGGCCGTGAGCCGGCGGTGGCCGTGAGCCGGCGGTGGCCGTGAGCCGCCGGACGGGCGTGAGCCGCGTGGCCGGCGTGAGCCGCGTGACGGGCGTGAGCCGGCGGAGCGCGCGAGCTCGGCGGGCCGGCCGGACCACTAGCCTGCTCGGGTGAGCACCGCCCTCGTCACCGACTCCACGGCGTACCTGCCGGCCGACCTCCTCGCCGGCCTCGACGTGCGGGTCGTCCCGCTGCACGTCGTCGTCGGTGGCCGCGAGCACGCCGAGGGCGTCGACATCGACGCCGCCGGGGTCGCCGCGGCGCTGCGCTCGTTCATCCCGGTGTCGACGTCGCGGCCCGCGCCCGCGGCGTTCCTGTCCGCCTACGAGGCGGCCGCGGCGGGAGGTGCGGATGCCGTCGTGTCGGTCCACATCTCGGCCGAGATGTCGAGCACCATCGGGGGGGCCGAGCTCGCCGCGGCGCAGTCACCGCTGCCGGTCACCGTCGTCGACTCCCGGGCCCTCGGGATGGCGATGGGGTACGCCGTGCTCGCGGGCGCACGGCTGGCCGCCGGGGGCGCGACGGCCCGTGAGGTCGCGGAGGCCGTGCGTGCGACGTGCGCCGGAGCGACCGTCGTCTTCTACGTCGACACCCTGGAGTACCTGCGTCGCGGTGGGCGGATCGGCAAGGCGGGGGCGCTCGTCGGCTCGGCCCTGTCGATCAAGCCGATCCTCGGCCTGCGCGACGGGCACATCGTGCCGCTCGAGCGCGTGCGCACGTCGTCGCGGGCCATCGCGCGGCTCGAGGACCTCGCGGTCGAGGCCGTCGAGGCGGCGGGCCGGCGCGCGACGCGCGGCACCCGGTCGCGAGGGCACGGGTCGGGGGGCGACGGATCCGGGGGCGACGGATCCGGGGACGACGGATCCCGGGGCGACGGATCCCGGGGCGACGGGTCGCCGGGCGACGGGTCCCGGGGCGAGGGGTGGCTCGGGGTCGACGTCGCGGTGCAGCACCTGGATTCCTCGGACCGGGCCGAGCGCCTCGCCGAGCGGCTGCGGGCCCGGATCGGGGACCGCGGGGCGGTGCGGGTCGTCGAGCTCGGGGCGGTCGTCGGGGCGCACGTCGGGCCGGGGACGCTCGCCGTGGCCGTCGTCCCGCGGGTCGCCCCGCGAGTCGTCCCCCCGGACGTCGGGGGCTCGCCGACCGGGACCGCCGGTGACACGGGGGACGCGGGGACGGCGCGCTGACCGATGGAGCCGCTCGTCCTGCAGGTCGCGGTCGTCGCGGTCGTCTGCTTCCTCATCGGCTCGGTCAACCCGGCCTCCCTGCTCGCCCGAGCCTTCGGTCGTGACCTGCGCTCGTCCGGGTCGGGCAACCCGGGGGCGACGAACGCCGGCCGCGTGCTCGGGCGCAGGTGGGGGGTGGTCGTGCTCCTCCTCGACGTCGGGAAGGCGTGGCTGCCGACGCTCCTCGTGCTACGGACCATGGGCACCGTGCCGGCGGTCGTCGCAGGCACGGCCGTGGTGCTCGGCCACATGTTCAGCCCGTTCCTGCGCGGCCGGGGTGGGAAGGGCGTCGCCAGTGCGCTCGGAGCCGTGCTGGCCGTCGAGCCCGTGGTGGCGCTCGTGGCTCTCGTCGTCTTCGCGCTCGCGAAGACGGTGCTGCCCTTCGTCGGGGAGGCCTCGGTCGTGACGATGGTCGCCGTCGCCGTCGTGGGGGCCGCCGCGGCGCTCGGGCTCGTGTCGTTCGTGGAGCCGGTCGTCGGTGCGTGGCTCCTCGGGCTGTCGCTCCTCGTGCTGTCGCGGCACCGGCGCAACATCCGCGCCTGGTGGAAGCGCCGCACCGGCTGATCGCACCCCGGCATCCCCGTCGACACCAGACCCGGGGTGCACGGGCGGTTCGTCCACAGCGGGGACCCGGAGGCGGGGTCGTCCACAGGTCCGGGCGCCCGTTCGGCGAGCCGGGCTGCCGTCCATACCGTCGTGGGATGCCGCGCCGTCACCATCTCGAAGACCTCTCGCCGAGGGCGCTCGCCCGCCTCCGGTCGAGCCCGCGAGCCTACGTGCCGACCGAGCTCGACCTCGCCGTGGAGCCCGCCGCGCGGCGGTCCGGCGCCCCCGACAACGAGCGACGCCCGCCCGGGCGGCCGCACGAGGGACGCCCGGGGCGGGCCGTCGAGCAGCGCCCCGGGCACCGGCGCGTCGACGACCGGGGTGAGGACGTGCCGCGCGGGAGCAGGCACGCCCGGGTCGACGGGCCCCGGGGGTGGGTCCGCCTGCCCGTCGCCCTCGTCGGGGCTCGATGGCAGCCGGGGCGGGCGGCCGTCCTCGGGGTCGTCGTCGTCGCGGTGCTCGCGGTCGCGGTCTTCGGGCTTCGGGTGGCGTGGGCGCGGTCGGCGGGGGAGGGCACCGTCATCGCGCCGGGCGGTGGGTCGCGGGCCGGTCCCACGGGCCTGGCCGCCGGCTCCGTCCCGGTCGGGGTGACGCCTTCGGCCGGCGGTGCGGTCGCGGGGGCCGTCGCGCCTGCACCGGGTGCCGGTCCGGATGCGTCCGGGGCGGAGGGCGGACCTGGGAGGGGGACGGAGTCCGGCGGGGCGGGCGGTGCTGCGGGCGGCGCCGCGGGCCGTACCGCGGGCGTCGTCGTCGTGCACGTCGTCGGGCAGGTGCGCCGGCCTGGGGTGCTGGAGCTGCCGATCGGGTCGCGCGTCTCCGAGGCCGTCGAGGCGGCCGGCGGGCCCACGAAGGATGCCGACCTGGCCCGGCTCAACCTCGCGCGCGTGCTCGTCGACGGCGAGCAGGTGCGGGTGCCCGCCCCCGGCGACCCGGTCGACACGGGTGCCGTGGCGGGTCCGGGTCCCGGCCCGGTCGCTCCGGGCGGCGGTGCCGGTGGGCTCGTCCCCCTCAACACCGCCGACCTCGCGGCCCTCGACACCCTGCCCGGGGTCGGCCCCGTGCTGGCCCAGCGCATCGTCGACTGGCGCACCGCCCACGGCCGCTTCACGAGCGTCGACGAGCTCGGCGAGGTGAGCGGCATCGGCGAGAAGCTGCTGGCCCAGCTGACCCCGCTCGTCAGGCTGTGACGTCCGAGGAGTCCCGGGTCGCGGTGGGCGACGTTGCGCCCGACCGGACAGGGCGTGCCGCGAGCGCAGGGCGTGCCGCGAACGCAGGGCGTGCCGCGAACGCAGGGCGTGCCGCGAGCGCAGGGCGTGCCGTGAGCGGCGTGGCGCCCGACAGGCCGCCGGTCGCCCCGACCTCCGCGCCTCGGGGCCGTGCCCCGACGGACCTCCGGCTGCTCGCGCCCGCCGTCCTCGCGTGGGTCGTGGCAGCCGCGACCCTCGGGCTGTCGGTGAGCGGGCACCTCGTCGTGGCAGGTGCGTCCGTGACCCTCGCCGCGCTCCTCGCCGTTCCGGGGCGCCGCGGCGGGCGCCGCGGCGGGCGCCGCGGACGCCGCGCGCTCCCGGCATCCGTGCGGTTCGTCGGGGGGCCACTCGTGCTCGGGCTCGTGCTCCTCTTCCTGCTCCAGGTCGCGGCGGCCGGTCACGCCGTCGTGCGAGCCCGGGGTGGGGTCGACACGCTCTCGGCCGAGCGGGCCGCCGTCACCGCCGTCGTGGTGCTCACCGGTGACGGGCTCAGCCTGCCGGGCCGTGGCGACCGGTCGCGGGTGCTGCGCGAAGGAATGATCGTCAGGCTCGACGCCCGCGGCTCCCGTCGCGCCACCGGGGCTCCCGTGCTGCTCACCGGCGACGCGGCCCTCGCGGAGCCGGCCTGGCGCTCGACCGTCCTCGTGCGCGGCCGGCTCGGCCCGACCGAGCGGGCCGACGACCGGGTCGCCACCCTCGCCGTCGTCGGCGTCCCGGAGCTGCTCGTACCCCCCGGGGCCGTCGCGGCCGGGGCGGAGCGGCTGCGGGCCGGGCTGCGCGGCGCCGTCGACGACGCCCCCGCCGACCCGCGAGGGCTCCTGCCCGGCCTCGTCATCGGCGACACGAGCCGCACCCCGCACGACCTCACCGAGGCCATGCGCGTCACCGGCATGACGCACCTGACCGCCGTGAGCGGCAGCAACGTCGCCGTCGTCACCGGTCTGGTGCTCGGCCTGTGCGTGCTCCTCGGCATCCCGCGCCGGGCCCGGCCGGTGCTCGCCCTCGTGGCCCTCGCCGGCTTCGTCGTCCTCGCCCGCCCCGAGCCGAGCGTCGTGCGGGCGGCCGCGATGGGGGCGATCGGCCTCATCGGGCTGAGCCGGTCACGACGCTCCGCCGGGCCCCCCGTGCTCGGCGCCGCGATCGTCGTCGTCCTCGCCGTCGACCCGTGGCTGGCCCGCTCGTTCGGCTTCGCGCTGTCGTCGGTCGCGACGCTCGGCCTCCTGCTGTTCACCCGGCCGTGGGGCGACGCGATCGGGGCCCGGCTGCCGCGCCGGCTCGCCCCCCTCGGCCCGGCCCTCGCCGTGCCGGTCGCCGCCCAGGTGATGACGGCCCCGCTCGTCGTCGTGCTCCAGGGCTCGGTGAGCGTCGTCGGCGTCCTCGCCAACCTCCTCGCCGCCCCGCTCGTGCCGGTCGCGACGGTCGCCGGCGTCGGTGCGGCCCTCGTGTCGGTCGTGTGGGCCCGCGGGGCCGAGCTCGTCGCGTGGGCCGGGGTGCTGCCGGCGTGGGGCATCGCGGGGGTCGCACGGTGGTTCTCCCGGGTGCCCGGTGGCACGCTGCCGTGGCCGGACGGCCCGCCGGGTGCCGTCCTCCTCGCGGCCCTCACCCTGGGGGTCCTCCTCACCGGCCGCGCACTCGTGGCGCTCGTCGCCTCGCACCCGGTGCTCACGCTCGGCTCGGCCGTGCTCGTCGCCGCCGCCCTCGTCCCGACGCGCAGCGTCACGTGGCCACCCACCGGATGGCGGGTCGTCGTGTGCGACGTCGGGCAGGGGGATGCCGTCGTGCTGCGCAGCGGCGAGCAGCGGGCCGTGCTCGTCGACGCGGGCCCGGACCCCCCGCTCGTCGACGGCTGCCTGAGCCGGCTCGGCGTCACGACCCTCGACGCCGTCGTCCTCACCCACTTCCACGCCGACCACGTCGACGGCCTCGTCGGCGCCCTCGACGGGCGTCGCGTCGCGCAGGTCCTCGCCAGCCCGGTGCGCGAGCCGGCCGACGCGGCGGGCGCGGTCGAGGCACTCGCCGCGGCCCACGGCATCCCCGTGCACGCCCTGAGGGCGGGCGACCGGCTGACCGTCGGCGACCTCGACGCCGTCGTGTGGAGCCCGTGGCGGCGGATCGCCGACGGGTCGGTCGCCAACAACGCGAGCGTCGTGCTCGCCGTGCGCACGGGAGGCGTCGACGCGCTGCTCCTCGGTGACGTCGAGCGGGAGGCCGCGCACGACCTCCTGCTCCGGCTGCGCCGCGAGCCGTCGATGGCGGTCGCGGCAGCCGGGTTCGACGTCGTCAAGACCCCGCACCACGGGTCGGCCAACCTCGACGACGCGCTCATGGCCGCCGTCGCCGCTCCGGTCGGTGTCATCAGCGTGGGGGAGGACAACGACTACGGCCACCCGGCGCCCCGCCACCTCGACCTGCTGCGCCGCAACGGGTACGCCGTCTACCGCACCGACGAGCACGGTGACGTCGCCGTCGTCGAGCACGGGGGAGGGGTGGTCGTCGTGACGGGACGGTGATCGCCGGCCGGGGGGTGGCACGGTGGCGAGCGGCCGGCATCCGGCAGCCGGAGGGTCGGGGATGCCGTGCGGCTCGCCGGGCGAACACGGAGGCCGCGGCGTCCCGGGCGAGTCAGGATGCCGCGCGCCTCCCGCCGGGCACACGGACGCCGGCGTCGCCCCTCAGATGGAGAAGGCCGGGTCCGGGGCGCGCACCGTCGGTGCGGTCGACTGGGTGGCGGCGCTCTCGATGAGGGCGTCGAGCGTGGCCCGTACCGCCGGCACCCGCTGGAGGTCCGAGGTCGTGACGGCCATGATCGACCGGCGCGATGCCGGGGTGATCGGCAGCGCGACGACGTCGCCGTGGTGCACGGTGCGCAGGATGAGGTCGGGGATGAGCGCGACGCCCAGGCCCTCGGCGACCAGGCCCATGACCGCGACGTAGTCCTCGGTCTCGTACGCGACGTCGGGGCGGAACCCGGCGTCGTGGGTCAGCTGGAGGAGGTGCCCCCGGCAGCGCGGGCACCCGGCGATCCACGGCTCCGCGGCGAGGTCGGCGAGATCGACGTGCTCCTGGCCGGCGACGTCGTGGCCCTCGGGCACGGCGAGGCGCACCTCGTCGTCGAGGAGCGGGGTGATGACGAACTGGTCGAGGTCCTCCTCGCCGCGGCCGACGTCGGTGCCCTCGTACGCGAAGGCGACGGCCAGGTCGCACTCGCCGGCCTTGAGCGCCGCGAGGCTCTCGGGGGGCTCCGCCTCGGTGAGCGTGATGCTGACGTCGGGGAAGCGTCGCTTGACGAGCGAGAGCGCCCGCGGGACGAGCGTCGCGGACGCTGACGGGAAGGCCATGAGGCGCACCCGCCCGCTGCGCAGGCCGGCGATCGCGGCGACCTCCTCCTCCGCGGCGTCGATGGCCGCGAGCACCGGTGTCGCATGGCGGGCGAGCACCTCGCCGGCCTCGGTGAGGCGCACGTTGCGGCCGACCCGCTCGACGAGCACCGTGCCGGTGCGCTGCTCGAGGCGTCGCACCATCTGCGAGATGGCGGGCTGGGTGTAGCCGAGGGCGGCCGCGGCCGCGGTGAAGCTGCCCTCGTCGGCGATGGCCTTCATGACCCGGAGGCCGGCGGCGTCGATCATGGAGCCATTCTATAACGCCGAGTTATCCGGATGCCAGCCTCCCCAACCCCACGTGATGCCTCGACCGATGGCAGATCACCCACCTCCGCGGGCCGTTTCGGCCGTTCCGGAGGTGGGTGATCCGCAATGAGTCGGATGCCGTGTCGGCTAGCCCTTCTTGTTGCTGCCGGTGAGCCGGAGCGTGTAGCCGGCGTCGAGGACGTCGATGTCACCGGTCGGCAGGTTGGAGACGATGACGCTGATCTCCTCCTTGTTCGCCAGGCACGTCGTCACGAAGCCCGTCTCCTGGATCGAGTCGCCCTCGAACCGGTAGACGTGGTTGCCCGCGTCGTCGACGATCTCGCCCTCGGTGTCGCCCGACGGGGTGAGGTCGCACGGCGACAGGATCTGGACCACCCAGATGTTGTCCTGGGCGCCGTCGGTCTCGACCCAGTGGCCCGGCTCGGAGGACAGGGTCGCCGCCGCACCGTCGATCGACACGTCGTCGACGAAGAAGCCGGTGTCGAGGTACGCCGCGTCGGTCGAGTAGCGGAACCGCACGTCCTCGGTGCCCGCGGGCAGCGGCCCGGTCCGGAGGTGGATGTACTCCGGGTCGTCGACGAAGTAGGCACCGCCCGACGTGCCGGTGAGCCCGTTGCCCTCCTCGTTGTTGTCGTGCGGGTTCGTGCTCGTCGTGACCTCCGTGCCGCTGTCGTCGACCAGGGGCACGGTGACCCACTCACCGTCGACGAGGGCCTCGACGTAGCCGTAGTCCCAGCCGTCCTCGATGAAGTACCAGGTCCAGAAGTCCACGACGTCGCCCTCGGTGACGGGGGTGTCGACGTCGAGGATGTTCTCGTTCTGGCTCTCCGCACCGCCCCACCAGTGGGTGTCACCGCTGTGGGGCGCCACCTGCTCGTTCGGGCTGCCCTCGAAGTCGAGGGTGACGTTGCGGCCGAGGTTGCGGAAGGTCTCGTACGAGACACCGAACGGCAGCGCGCTCTGGGCGGGGACCCGGTTGCTGTTCGCCCAGCGGCCCTCGGGCACGCGGCCGATGTACTGCCCGCGCTTGTTCCAGTACTCGTCGTTCGCGATGTCGACCGTCCAGCTCGTGTAGGCCGGGTTGCCGAAGTCGATGTTGATGAAGTCCCAGACCTCGGAGTCCTCGTCGTCGAGCTTGACGGCGACGGCCCAGTCCTGGAACAGCTCCTCGGCCGAGCGCAGCTTCGCCCCGGTCCGCTCGTTGAACTCGTCGATGGCCGCCTGGACGCCGGCCATCCCGTCGAGCTCGTTCTCGAAGATGAGCTTGATGAGCAGGTCGCCACCGGCGCCGTCGTACTCACCGTCTGCGTCGAAGGTCCCATCGCCGTTCCCCCCGGCCTGTTCCCACAGGTAGAGGAAGTAGGTGAACGAGGCACCGTAGTTCTCGAGCCCACCGCCCCAGCGGGTCAGCGACGCCTCGCGGTGGAAGACCTGGTGGTAGGTGAGGTGCGAGCCGCCGATGTCGTAGCCGTTGAGGAAGACCGCCATGTCGGCGAGCCCCTCGTCGACCCACGAGACCTCACCCGGGTCCGAGTAGTTCATGAGCAGGTGCTCGAGCTCGTGGGCGATGACACCCTCGTACAGCTCGGACTGCCCGTCGGGGTTCGACGACTGGTCCCCGATGCGGTTGGCCCAGTCGAAGGCGTCGATCACCATGACGTTCATGCCGGCCTCGTTGATGTACTCCGGCGCGAAGTAGCCCGCCGTGTAGGTGGAGACCGAGCAGTCGTAGTAGGACTCGTCCTGCACGTTGTAGACGAGCATGACGAGCGCGTCGCTGTCCTCGGCGGCAGGGTCGGCCAGGCCGATCGGGCCGAAGTGCTGCTCGTTGACCGGGACGATGTCGTTGGTCAGCTCGTCGCCGAGGTAGTCGATCTGCTCCTGGGTGATGACGTAGTCGGCCGCGGCGTTGTCGGCGCACGGCGTGAAGTCGTCACCGGGAGTGGGGTCGAATCGCGGATCGAGGCTGCCGACGCCGTCCACCCCTTTGAGCGCGCCGGTGGGCACGTAGATGTAGACGGGGGTCCCGTCCTCGGTCTCGCCGGCGTAGACCCGCTCGAACTCCTGCTCGTAGGTGCCGCCGGCCTCGCTGTCGTTGAGGTCGACGACGATGGTGGGGTCACCGGGGTCACCGGTGGTCTCCGCCTGCGCGGTGGTCGTCATGGTGCCGATGGTTGCGAGGGAGAGCGCGGCGGCCCCCGCCACGACCCCCCTGATCATTCTGCGCACGGTGTGCTCCTTCCACGGCCACGTCGTTGTGGCCTGCGAGAGACGCGGCTGCTCGGGTGGTGCCCAGCCGCGGTGGTTCGGGCCCGGCCGGCATGCGAGATGCGGCCACCAGGGAAAGTAGCAACGCGTGAACGCGGTATCGCCCGGAGAAGCAGCCGAGTTGCGCGACGGCATCCTCAGGTGTGCCTTGACCGGTCGGCCGGTCGGCCGGTCGGCCGACCGGCTGCGCGTGCCGGCCGGATCGCGTGTCGTGTCCGTCCCGGATGCGATGATCGGCGGTATGCCGGACGCCGCCGCGCTCGCCGCCCTCCTTCGCGCGCACCCGGGCACCCTCGTGCTCACCGGCGCCGGCATCTCGACCGACAGCGGCATCCCCGACTACCGCGGTCCGGACGGCACCCGCCGGGTCACGCCCATGCAGCACGGGGACTTCGTCGGCTCGAGCCAGGCCCGCCAGCGCTACTGGGCGCGGTCGTTCATCGGCTGGCAGCGGTTCAGCCACGCCGAGCCGAACGCCGCCCACCACGCCGTCGCGGTGCTGCAGCGCCGCGGCGTCCTCGGGCCGGTCATCACCCAGAACGTCGACGGCCTGCACCAGGCTGCGGGCAGCCGCGAGGTCACCGAGCTGCACGGCAGCCTCGCCGAGGTCGTCTGCCTCACCTGCGACACCCGCTCCGACCGGGACCTGCTCCAGGCCCGGATGGCCGAGGCCAACCCCGGCTTCGAGGCCCTGGCGAGCGGCGAGGCCCCGGACGGGTCCCGGGTCAGCAGCCAGATCCGGCCGGACGGCGACATCGTGCTCGACGACGACCTCGTCGCCGGCTTCCACCTGCCGCGCTGCACCGTCTGCGGTGCCCACACGCTCAAGCCGGACGTCGTCTTCTTCGGCGGCTCCGTCCCGCGCGAGCGCGTCGACGCGTGCTACGCCCTCACGGATGCCGCGCCGGCCCTCCTCGTGCTCGGCTCCTCCCTCGCGGTCATGTCGGGGCTGCGGTTCGTGCGCCACGCGGCGAAGCGCGGCATCCCGGTCATGGCCGTGACGCGCGGACCGACCCGCGGCGACGACCTCATGACCCTGCGCGTCGACGGGCCCCTCGCGCCGACCCTCGCCGCGGTGGTCAGCGCCGGCCTCGCCGCCTGATGGCCGGGCCCGGTCCGGAGGTGACGCGCGGGGTAGGAAGCCGCACGGCATCCGGTGGCGTCGCGTCCGGTGGCGTCGTCATCCGCACGGCGACCGCGGCGGACCTGCCCGCGATGGCCGAGATCTACAACGACGCGGTGCGGCACACCCTCGCGACGTTCGACGTCGACCCGCAGCCGCCGACGCTGTTCGCCGAGCGCGTCGCGTCGAGGCGGCCCGGCGACCACGTCGTCGTGGCGGAGGAGGACGGCCGGGTGCTCGGGATGGCGTATGCGGCGACGTACCGACCGCGACCGGCGTACGACGGCACCCGCGAGACGTCGGTCTACCTCGACGCCGACGCCCACGGCCGAGGGATCGGGCGGGCGCTGTACGACGAGCTGTTCCGCCGGGTCGACGCCGACGGCATCCACACGTGTCTCGCCGTCATCGCCCAGCCCAATCCCGCGAGTGAGGCGCTGCATGCAGCCGTCGGCTTCGAGCGGGTTGGGCTCCTGCGCGAGGTGGGCCGCAAGTTCGACCGCTGGGTCGACACGGCGTGGTGGCAGCGGGTGCGGTAGGCCCTCCTCGGATGCCGGCGCCGGACGCGACCCGGCGCCGCGTACGCTGCGAGCATGGGAGCAACCGGGTCCGGACCCTTCGAGAACGACGACGCCCTCGACTTCCTCGACGCGCTCGAGGACCTGCCGCGGGCGCAGCGCCCCGGCCGGGTGCTCGGAGCGCTCGACGTCGTCCTCCTCGCCACGGGGTACGTCGAGGCGCCGGAGATGTGCGAGGCGGTGGCGGGCGCCGCCGCGGTCGGCGCGTCGGTCAACCCCGAGGCGGCCCGGGGCGAGCCCTACCTGCCGGCGTGGCTCGTCAACCAGCCGCTGCCGACCGATGACGAGGAGCTCGTCGAGAAGTCGCGCCAGGTGCTGCGGCGGGCGGTGCGCTCGCAGGACAACGAGTGGTGGGAGCTGTGGGACGAGGCCGGGCTCGCGGACGACGTCACGGCATCCTGCCGCCGGGCCCTGGCCTGGCTCGGCGACCGCGACGACTGACGGCCTCGCCGTCACAATCCGGCGCGGGGTTCAGATCGGCGCAGGGTTCAGATCCGGCGCAGGACGGCCGTGACCTTGCCGAGGATGGTCGCGTGGTCGCCGTCGATCGGTGAGAACGCGGGGTTGTGGGGGAGCAGCCACACCTTGCCGTCACGGCGCTTGAAGGTCTTGACGGTCGCCTCGTTGTCGAGCATCGCCGCGACGATGTCGCCGTTGTCGGCGGTCGGCTGCTGGCGCACGACGACCCAGTCGCCGTCGCAGATCGCGGCGTCGACCATGGAGTCGCCGACGACCCGCAGGAGGAAGAGCGACCCCTCGCCGACGATCTGGCGGGGCAGCGGGAAGACGTCGTCGACGACCTCCTCGGCGGTGATCGGCACGCCGGCGGCGATCTGGCCGAGCACCGGCACGTAGGTGGCCTCGGGTCGGGCGTCGTTGACACCCGTGACGTCGACGTCGTCGTGCTCGGGGGCGCCCCGGTAGCCCGGCTCGTCGCTCGCGGTGTCGGGGGAGATGACCTCGATGGCGCGCGGCCGGTTCGGGTCGCGGCGCAGGAAGCCCTTGCGCTCGAGCGCGGAGAGCTGGTGGGCGACCGAGCTCGGGGAGGTCAGCCCGACGGCCTCACCGATCTCGCGCATGCTCGGGGGGTATCCGCGGCGGTCGATCGAGTTGCGGATCACCTCGAGGACCTTGCGCTGGCGGTGGGTGAGTGCCCCGCCGTCGCCGCGGTCGGGCATCTCGTGGATGTCGGCGTTCCTCGGACGTGCCATGTCGACCCCTTCGGTGTCATCCGCCCCCGGCCCCCTCGGGACCGGGTGTCTGCGCAGGTCGGGCCAACTGTCGGTGCTCGTCGGCAGGATCTCCTGCATGAGGACAGCGTACGAGTCTCGTACACACATTTCAAACATTTCTTCGAGGTGTGTCTTGAAGCGGTCGAACATCCGTGCTACAACTCGTACAGACGTTCTATCGAACACCGGTTCGACGATGGCCGTGGCCGTCGGGATGGAGGAGAGAGCATGAGCGCACTCGCATGGGGGCCCACCGACCTCGTGGATGCCGGGTCGCCGGTCCGGCGCCGGCCGCACCTCGTCGTCCTGCCGGGTGGTGGTGAGCAGGATGCCGGCGCGCTGCGGCTCACGCGTCGCGGCCGCTGGGCGCTCGTCGTCCTCGCCGTCGCGCTCGCCGCGGCCCTCGGGATGACCGGGCTTCGGGGTGCCGGCGCGGCCGAGCCGTCCCGCTCGGTGACGGTCGCTCCCGGCCAGACCCTGTCCGAGATCGCGCTCGCCGAGCTGCCCGAGCTTCCGATCAGCCAGGGCATCGTCGCCATCCAGCTCGCGAACGAGCTGAGCACCGCCCAGATCAGCGCCGGCCAACAGCTCGTCATCCCGCGGTCCTGACCACCGGCCGGCGCGACGGTCGTCCGCGCCTGCCGCCCCGTGTCCTGAGTCCCTCGACCCGACTCAGAACGCCGAAGGGCGTCGCCCCCGTGCAGGGGAGCGGCGCCCTTCGTGCTGTCCTGGCGCGGCGAGGACTCGGGGGCTGAGGATCGTTCGGCCTCCGGTGACTCGTCCGTTCGGCCACAACACGGAGCAGGTGCTTCCCCCGAGGTGGCCGGGGCCCTAGGGTTCAGCGCGCAAGGGTGTGACACGTCGCCGTGGGCTGCCCTACATCTGCACACGTACACCACTGGTGTGGCCGCCTCGCCGGCCACACACAAGCCGAAAGGTCTCGCCCGTGCACCGTCGCGTCATCAAATCCCTCATACCCCTCGTGGGTGCCGCCGCGCTCGTCGCGGCCCCCATCGCACTCGCGGCCCCCGCCTCGGCGGCCCCTGTGGATCCCGACGAGAACAAGACCTGGTTCTGGGAGAACTACCTCTTGGAGGAAGAGGGGATTCTCGCGCTCTGCGTGAACGAGGGCTCGCCCGAGACGCCGTTCGTCGTCCCCGAGATCGAGGACTTCTTCACGGACGAGCAGATCGACGAGGTCTTTGGTGACGTGGATGATGCCGACTTGGCTTACGTCCTGGGGGTTGTGAAGGCGGGCGGGGGCGAAGACGCCAGTGAGGTTGTCGTCGAGCCTGAGGTCGGCGACAAGTTGGCCCACTCGAACAAGAAGGACAACTCGCACGTCATCCTGTGCATCGCCGAGCTCGAGCCGGAGGAGCCTGAGGAGCCCGAGGAGGAGACCCCGGGCAAGCCGAAGCCCAAGCCCCCGGTCAAGGGTCCGGTTGTCGAGACCGACCGGGTCTCTGACAGCGGCTCTGCTGCGGGCCTCGGTCTCGCCGCTGCGGCCACGGCGCTTGTCGCCGGTGCCGGTGTGATCGTCGTCAGCCGCCGTCGTCAGGGCGACCACCGCTGATGAACCGCCGCCCACTGCTCGCGGTGGGCGTGGCACTGACCGTCCTCGCCGTCGCGCTGCTCACCTGGATGATGCAGCGCGACGGCGAGTCGGTGTCGGCGACGGCGGCGACCCTGGCCCCGTCAGCCCCGCCGACGGTGACGCCCGGCACGACCACACCGAGCCCCACGCCGACCACGTCCGCGACGAGCGCCTCGCCGAAGCCGTCGGCCACGGCGTCGAAACCGCCCTCGGCGGCCGGCCTGCGGATCCAGATCCCCGCCATCGATCTTGACCACCGGATGGCGGGAGGAGGCCTGAGCTCGAACGGCACGATCGATCCCGACCCGGGCACCGTCATGTGGTTCCGGGGGTACGACCGCGTTCGTCCCGGCAGGGTCGGCACCGCGGTCATCGCGGCGCACGTGGCGACGGGCAGCCGGCCCGACGTGTTCGCCGACCTGGCTGACGTCGGCGTGGGGGACACGGTCAAGGTCGTCGAGGACGGGAAATCCATCACCTACCGGGTGACCCGGGCGGCTGCGATCGACAAGGTCAAGGTCACCACGGACCAGACGGTGTGGGGGCCCAACTCGTCGCGCTCGCGCCTGGCGATCATCACCTGCGACGACGCGTTCGGGTTCCGCGGTGACGGGCACCGCAAGGCGAACTTCGTCGTCATCGCCGAGCGGGTCTGAGCACAGGCGCGGTCCCGGCCCGGGCCGGACGCGGATGCCCGGTGGTGGGTCCGTGCGTTGGCGGCTCCCGCCACGGACCGAAGCCGAAGCCCAACGCCGGGTGTCGGGTCCGAGCTCAGGCGCCTCCCGCCACCGGCCGACCCAGCTGATGGCCGCGTGCGTACTGCCGCGCGACCCGCGCGGCTCGATGGGGGACCCGGACCTCCCACGCCGGGCTCCTCGGCCGGTCGAGGAGCTCCGCCCACATCCACGCCGTGACCACGACCATGACCGCCACGTGCCACCCCGGGGCGAGCAGGGCGACGAGCATGAGCGCCCAGCACGAGCCGAAGCACCAGGCCGCGTGCCGCCCGCCGAGCCGGATGGCGTCGGCGCCGGCCGCCCACCCGAAGGCCGCCAGCGGGGGACGGGTGTGGTGCCGGTTGAGGCACCGCTGCTTCGCCGGCGACACCTGCCAGACCGCCGCGACGACGACCGCCACGGCGAAGGCAAGGTCGGCGCGACCGGCCCGGATCGACAGCGCCGTCGACGCAACGAGCAGCACGAGACCGCCGCCGACCCAGGTCGCGGTGAAGGCCCCGAGCACGAGGGCCAGGGTCATGGGGCGCCGCCGCGGAAGGGTGCGGGCGTGTGCGTGCCGCAGCGCCGCCATCGTGTGCGGCGCCATCATCGCGGTGAGCATGACGAGCCATCCCGCGAGGAACGCCGGGACGCTCACGCCTGACCCGCTGGCCCCCGGCCGGTCGGCGGACGCGGGTCCCGTCGCCCCAGCTAACGCTCCGGCCGCCCCGGCCGCCCCGGCCGACGCTCCCGCCGCCCCGGCCGCTCCCGCGGACGCTCCCACCGCTCCATCCTCCCCGCCCGGTGTTGAGCCGACGAGGTGGTGGACGTGCCCCGAGGATGCCGCGACCGCCGGCGACGCGGCAGACCCCACCCCACCGGGCGAGGCGAGGGGCCCGGCCGCGAGCAGCACGACCCAGGCGCATGCCGTCACGGCGAGCACCGGCGTGCGGATGCGCCGGCGCGCGCGGGCCTCGGGGGTCATCGCGCCCGGGGTCCTCAGCGACCCTGCCGGAACACCGAGATCCGCCCGATCTCCAGCTCTCCCTCTGGGCCGACCGGGCGGCGCGGGACGATGCGCACCGGGAGGTCGTCGACGTCGAGGCCCTCCGCCAACGGCATCCGGTCGACGATCTCGGTGATCTCGAGCACGAACGTGAGACCCTCGCCCCCGTGCTCGTCGTCGGCGTCGCTGGCCTGGGTGACGCCGAACGGCGCGATGCTGCCGGCGAGCAGCTCGGGGTGGTCGGCCGGGTCCTCGTCGTCACCGACCCCGACGTACACGCTGAACGCCGTCGCGTCGGACTGCCCCCGCACGTTCTCGAGGTTGAGGAACACCCGGTCGGGGGCCACGGGCGTGGCCTCGGTGTCGGCCTCCCCGGCACCAGCGTGGCTGTCGGCGACCCGGCGCCGGGCCCGCGGGTCCAGCCGGACCCGGCTGCTCACCGGCGCGGCTCCGACCGGCACGGCCTCGTCGTTCGCGCCGACGAGCTCGACGTTCGTCTCCTCAGGCACGGCTGCCCCTCCTCCTGCCTCGTCGGCCGGCACCTGGTCGCCCGGCACCCGGTCGCCCGGCAGCCCAGCGCGCCCGCCGACCCCGCTGCCGGCCATGTCCTGAACGGGCGGCAGCGGCGGCACCCCGGTCGGGGTGATGTCCTCGTACGTGTAGTCGAGGGCGTCGAGGTCGGTCATCTCACCGGGGGTGTAGACCCACGTCGAGCCGTCGGGCATGGGCGCGCAGAACTCCCGCTCCCCGATGCTCGCCGGCCCCTGCAGCCACGTCGACTGGGTCGGGTCGGTGTGCCCGGGGCTCGACGCGTTCCACGCCGCCCACAACCGGTCGATGTTCGTGTGGTGCAGCCAGAAGATGGGGTCCAGTCCCGCGGTCCTCGGGTCGGCCATGGCCCCGACGGTGAACGGTGACTGGACGTCCTGACCGCCCACGAGGCCGTGCACCCAGTCGTGCGGCTGGGTCTCGATGCCGCCGTGCACCGGGCCACCGTGCGAGAAGCCGGTGTCGACACCGCCGAACCCGGGGCTGCCGCCGCCCGAGACGCCGGTGTAGTTGGGGTCGCCCAGGGCGGCGAGGTTGACCTGGTCGAGGGGCACGAAGACGTCGCCGTCGCCGTTCGGACCGTAGCGCTGCGACACGAACAGCGGGTTGTCACCCACCCCGTCCGGCCAGTCGGGGGAGGCGAAGGCCGGTGGCAGCGCGGCCTGGTCGGTGCCGAAGTAGTCCCAGTAGGGCAGGGCCCAGTCGCTCGGCCCACCCTGCGCCTGCACGACCGCGCGGATGTTCGCCTCGAACGCGAGCACGTACCCGCGGTGCCACGGCAGGAAGTACCAGCTGCCGTGCTGGCACTGCCGCCAGAACTGGGTGAGCTGCGCCTGGGTCGGCGGTTGGTCGCTCGCCGAGAGGTACCCGAGCTCGACCCACCTCGCCTGGTTGAAGCCGTGCATCCCCGCGTAGAACCGCCAGCTCGTGGGGTCCGCGAGGGGCTTGGCCTTCATGGCGGCCACCCCCCGGGCGTACCAGAGCACCTCGTCGGCCCAGTCCCCCCCGAGCTCCCACACGTTGCGCCGCACGTAGTCCATCGGCCGGACCCCCTTGCGCTCGCGCGTTCCCGGCACGGCCGAAGCGAGTGATGTGCATCACTCTCGCGCATTTCATCGTAGCGGGGGCCCGCACGGCATGTCCATGCGTGATAAACAGCCGACCGGATGCCGGGCGCGCGCCGCCGCGGCCGGCATCCCGCCCGCCTACCCCGACTGCTCGCCGAAGGCGAGGTCGAGCGGCCGTTCGAGGAACCCCGCGAGGGCCTGCGCCGCCTCCTCGACGGCGGTGCGGTCGTCGGTGCCGAGCGGCACGTCGGCGGTCACGGTGACCCGCACGCCTGTGGGGGAGACGACCCGCTTCCACGTGCCGACGTCCTCGCCGTCGACGACGACGATGCCGCCGCCGGACTCCGACACGAGCCGCGCGCGTGTTGCTGCGGGGTCGCGCCGCGGGAACCCCGTCGCCGCGTAGCTCAGGCACACCTCGTCGAAGGTCGGCAGGAGGTAGGCCGCATGCGGCCGGGTGGTGCGGGAGGGCACGTCGGGGTCGAACCACAGCCGCTGCCCGTCGAGCTCGACGTGCTCGAGGGTGCCTGCCAGGTCGGCGAGGGCGGTGCGCACGTGACCGAGGGTGAGGGTCGACCAGCGCGCGAGGTCCCGCTCGGATGCCGGGCCGTGCCCTGCGACGAAGCGTCGCGTCAGCTCGCGGCGCGCGTCCTCGCCGACGAGTGAGTCCGCGGGCCCGGGAGGCACGACCTCGTCGGCCAGGACGTAGGTGTGCTCGGCGCCGCGCGGTGGCCCCGAGCAGACGAGGCACCGGGTCTCGGCGTGGAGGAGGAGGTGCGCCAGGCGCTCGACGTCGGTGGGCAGCCCCACCTCCGCGAAGGCGGTGCGCAGCTCGCGCCGGGTGTGCGGGTTGGGGCCGGCGAGCAGGGCCTCGAGGAGCGTCATCGCCTCCGACACGAGCGCGTCGTCGAGCCCGAGGCCACGGTGCCGCCCGGCGAGCGAGGTCAGGACCCGTGGCCCCGTGACGCCCTGGACCCAGCGAAGGTCCTCCGGGGCGATGAGGTGCCACGTCGGTCGCAGGACGTGCGTGCGCACCCAGCCGCCGACCGCCCGCTCGGCGAGCACGTCGGCGTACGTCGTGCCGGCCGGCATCCGCAGGGCGAGCGACCACGCCGCGAGGGGCGCGTCCTGGGCCTGGACGCAGGTGAGCAGCCGGACGACGTCGGCACCGTGGGGCAGGCCCGCAGCGGACAGGCGCTGGGTCGCGAGCCGGCGTCGGTGGACCCGGTCGAGGGTGCGCGGCCTCATCTCGCCGTCGTCGTCAGTGTGGGCGGCCTCATCGCCTCATCGTGGCACCACGCCCCGACATGCCCGCTCGCCTCGATTCCTATTTCCTGGCGTTGGGTGCTGAAGCGGTTGCCGGGGCGACCATTTCCGCACTCACGGCTGGACGCACCCCGGGGCGACCACGTCGGCACCCATGGCGGGCAGCACCCGGGCGAAGAACGGAAGCGGGAACACATCCTTGACGCGACCTGTTGTGCAGAGGTGTAATGAAGTAATCACAGCAAGGAGCATCACCATGAGACACCCCCACACGCACACCTCACCGGAGTCCGGCACGGCCGACGAGCGCGGCCCGCGCGGCGGCGGAGGCCGCGGCCCGAAGGGTTTCGGCCGCGGGCCACGCGGCGGACGCCCCGGGCCGGGCGGCGGCCCGGGAGGCGCCGGTCGCGGTCGCGGCTTCGGCCGCCCCGGCGGCTGGCAGCAGGGCGACCTCCCGAGCGCCGAGGACGCGCAGAACTGGTTCACCGGGCGCCTGCCCGACGGCTGGTTCGACGCGGTCGACGTGACCGTCGACCGCGAGGAGATCACCGTCATCGGCACCCTCGCCGGCGTCGACCCCACCACCGACGACGCGCAGGCCGAGGGGCGGATCAGCCGGTTCCGCGCCGAGACCCGCGACCAGCGCATCGCCATCGCCCAGGAGGCCCAGGCCCGCTACCAGCGCACCGTCTCCTGGGGCGCGCGCGTCGGCGACACGACGGCCCTGTTCACCCATCTCGCGGTGCCGGTCATGACCCGGCTGCGCCAGCCCGAACGGGCCGTCCTCGACACCCTCGTCGACGCCGGTGTGGCGCGCTCGCGCAGCGACGCGCTCGCCTGGTCGGTGCGCCTCGTCGGCGAGCATGCCGACAGCTGGCTCGGTGAGCTGCGCGAGGCGATGGCCGAGGTCGACAAGCTACGCGCCAAGGGCCCCGAGCTCTGACCGCCGCGAGTGCGGAAGCGGTCGCTCGTAAGCCTCCGGTGATGCACGAGGCGCGACATGGCGCGCGCGCTGCATCACCGGAGGCCCCTACGACGGCTAGTTCCGGGCCTCAGGCGAGGTCGGGGCAGGTGGGCCGCACCGGCTGACCCGGAAGGATGACGGCGGACTCCTCGGGGGTGAGGTTGCGCCCCGCGGCGCTGCACGCGGCATCCACCCAGTCGTCGGGGTCGGTCGAGATCTCCGCCATGCCGACCTCCTCGAAGAAGACGCGTAGCGTCCGTGCGTCCGGTGAGTACGTCAGCCAGCCGAACCTGCCGGTCTCGGTCACCGGCTGGCCGTACGGGCGCCACGTGCGGGTGTCCCACAGAGTGACGTCGCCGTCGCTGCCGATGCTCGCCAGGATGCGCCCGTCCGGGCTCACCTCGAGGTCGGGCACCCAGCCGCCGGTGATCAGCCGCGGTGGGGCGACGGCCCCGAGGGTCTCCGCCGACACGACGTGGAGCCAGCCGGAGTCCGACCCCGCAGCGATGCTCGACGAGTCCGCCGACCAGGCGAGCCCGAGGACCATGTCCTCCCCGGCGACCGAGCCGCGTCGGACGACCGTGCCGCGTGCGACGTCGACCAGGACGACCTCGTCGTTGCGGGCCAGGGCGACCAGCCGGCCGTCGGGTGAGGCTTCTGCGCCGGTGAGCCACTCCAGGTGGTCGGCGTCCGCCAGCGGGACGGGCTGCCCGACGACCGTGCGCGACGGGAGGTCGATCACCACGTACCCGGGTCTCCCGTTGACCACGGCGCGCCGCCCGTCCGGAGTCACGGCGATGGCATGGACCGGCCAGGGCAGCTCGATGACCTCGCGCTGTTCGCGGGTGGCGACGTCGAAGATCGCGACAGCTCCACGGTCGGCGATCATCCGCTCCTCGGCACGCACGAAGCCCTCCACGCCGACGAGCGCGGTCGTCGCGTCCCCCGTGATGGCGACGGCCGTCGCCTGGAACTCCGCGCCGGCGGGCCAGCCCGTGGTCTCGCCGGGCACGTCGTGGACCAGCTCACCGAGGTCCCGGCCGGTCGCAAGGTCGGTGAGGTGTGCCCTGTTCGGGTCGTCGTCCACCACGTCGAGGTAGACGCCCCGCCCCGAGGACGAGCTGGAGTCGCCCGTGTGCGGCTGGGGGTCGGAGGGCCGGGTCGCGATCGGCGTCCGGGTGCCGGAGAGGTCGAAGCCGATCGCGGTGCCGTCCCGGCCGGCGGTCCACACCATCTCGCCACCGGCACCGGCGAAGCGGGCCGCCATGACAGCCCCGCTGTGCCCGCTGGCCTCGACCCCGAGCTGCATCGTGGCGGGGTCGAGCAGCTGGATGCCGTCGTCCGTCGTCACCGCGATCCGTCCGCTGTCCGGCGACCACGCGGTATCCCGGACGAACGCCGGCACCCGGACCCAGGGCGTGCGACGGGTCGGGTCCGCGGTGGTGGCGACCCGAAGGTCGGTCCCGCCCTCGACCCGCCGGATGAGGACGAGGCGTGACCCGTCGGGCGAGAACGCGAAGGGAACGCCGTCGACCTCGGTGTCGCCGCGCCCTGGGTGGCGGGGGTCGAAGAGCATCCCCGTCGTGCCCGGCGCGTCGGGCTGGTCGCGGCTGAGCCGGCCGTCGGGCCACACGCGGAAGAACTCGGTGTCCCCCAGCACCGCCGGCCACTCGACCGCGTCGAGCACCGCCCCGCTCGCCGGGTCGAGGGTGATGGCGTGGGTCTCCGTTCCCACGACGTAGCGGCCGTCCGCGCGCAGACCACCGCCACCGGCCCACTCCGACGCCCCCGGGGCCACCCCCTCGAGGTCGCGCATCTCCCACTCCTGCTCGCCGGTGGCCGCGTCGAACCGGACGACACCTGAGTCCCCGGCGAACTCGAGGACGATGACTCCTCGCCCGTCGGAGGTGGCTGCGGGCGTGCCCACCTGCCCGCCGCCGTCGACCTCCGTCGTCCAGCGCACCCGGCCCGACTCGGTGTCGATCGCGTGCAACGTCGGGCTGTTCTCCCCGACGTAGACGGTGCTCCCGTCGGGGCTGGTGTCGATGTACAGGAAGCGGTTCGGCGTGCGAACCCGGTGGACCACCTGCGGCTGCCGGGCGAGCAGGGTGAGCAGGGCGCCGTAGGTCTCCGGGCTCTGCTCGAGCCTCGTCGACTCGACCGCCGCGAGCAGCGCGGTGTCGGGGTACTCGATGTTGAGGGCGGATGCCGCGAGCCGTTTCGCCTCCGCGGAGACGGTGGCGGCCTGTGCCTCCTGCTGCGACCGCCACGCGAGCAGCCCCGCCACGAGGGCCACGACGAGGACGGCGCCGATGCCGGCGACGAGCCAGCGCAGGCGGCGGTTCTGCCGCGCGGTCGAGGCGGCCCGTTCCTGCGTCTCGCGCTGCTCGGCGTCGAGAACGTCCCGGCCCGCGGTGAGGAAGTCGTGCTCGACCGGCGTCAGCTCGTCCGGCCGGGTCTCGGCGACCTCCAGCCCCGACGCGAGCCGGGTGCCCGTCCACAGCCCCGACGGCTCGCGGCCTTCGGCGTCCCACTCCGCCGCCGCGACGGCGAGGCGGCGCTGGACGGCCCGCCCCGCGGCATCCTCGACGAGCCACGTGCGCAACCTCGGCCACTCGCGGAACAGCGCCTCGTGCGCCACCTCGACGTGTCCGTCGGACACGGTGAGCAGCCGCGCCGCGGCCAGCTCTTCCACGACCTGACGAATCCCGCTGTGCGGCAACGACTCGACCTCGCCCAGGGGCACGCGACGGCGCGTCACCCCCGCCCCGTCGCCGGTGCCGGTCAGCCGCAGGAGGAGCAGGCGCGTCGCGGCCTGCTGGGTGGGGGAGAGGCCGGCGAAGGTCTCCTCGGCGAGGGTCGCGATCGCCCCGCTCAGCCCGCCGAGCCCCACGTATGCCGAGTACGTCAGGGCCGACCCGTCGCGCCGCTCCCAGAGCTGCGCCATCGCGGTGGACAGCAGCGGCAGGAGACCCGGCTCGTCACCCGCGTCGCTGACCACGGTGTCGGCCAGGCCGTCGTCGAGCACCAGCCGGGCCGAGGCCGCGGGTCGCTCCACCGCGCGTCGCACCTCGGCCGGCGTCATCGGACCGACGAGCACCGTGCCGTCGTTGACGAGGGCGCGCAGGGCGTCGTGGTCGGCGAGCTCGCCCATGAAGTCGGCGCGCACGGCGAGCACGACGCTCACCGACGACCTCGGGTCGGTCGCGAGCTCGGTCAGGGTGTCGAGGAACTGCGTGCGCTCACCGTGGTCCGCGCAGACCGTCCACACCTCCTCGAACTGGTCGACGGCCACGACCGTGCGCCCCTCCTGCTCACCGGATGCCGTGACGAGGTGGGTCAGCAGGTCGGCCACCTCGTCGCGCCCGGTCGGGCCGAGGGAGCGACGGGCGAGCTCGCGCATCGGATGGGCCCCGGGCCGCAGCGTGACGACCCGCCAGCCACCGCTTCCGGGCAGCACATCGGCGGCCAGTGCCGCCAGCAGCCCGGCCCGCAACGCCGACGACTTGCCCGACCCCGACGCCCCGACGAGGGCCAGCAGCCGGCTGCCGGCGAGGCGCGCCACGAGCTCGGCCACGAGCCGCTCGCGGCCCGCGAACCACCGGGCGTCGTCGACGTCGTACGACGCGAGGCCCCGCCACGGGCAGACCCGAGGGTCGGGGGGCTCGGCGTCGGAGGTCGTGTCACGCAGCCGGGCGACGCTGTCCGTGAGCTCGGCCCGGGCGCTCGCGAGCTCCGCGCTCGTCGACCCGGTCGTGGCCGCGGCGACCTCGACCCGCTGCACCGCCCGGGCACGGGCCACGTCGACCGCTGCCTCGTGCACGGCACCGGGCCAACCGCCGGTGCGCGCGTGCACCTCCTGCGCGACGCGGGTCGCGTCCTCGGCCGGGACGTAGTCGGCGACGACCTGGCGCACCTCGTGCGGCGACAGCGGCCGCAGCTCGACGACTTCCGCACCCGCCGGCACGGACCCGAGGTGCCCCGTGAGGCGCACGGTCAGCGTTGCCGGGACATCGGCCTCGGTGTGGTCGGAGACGAGGAGCACCGGGATGCCGTTGAGCGGCTCCGCCCCGGTCGTGACGTCCGGCACCTCGGGGGTCAGGGCACCCACGCCGCCGGACGCAACGGGGCGGCCCGAGTCGTGCGTGTGGGTCGCCTCCGACCGGTAGCGCACGACGGCCCCTTCGCGGGCCACCTCGGCCGCGAGCGCCGCGGCGAGCGCGGTCCCGCCCCCTCCCTCGGGGCCGCGGACCACCACCGTCCCGGGGCGGCCACGCACCGCGGCCTGCCACGCCTGGCGCAGCCGGCCGAGCTCCTCGTCACGACCGACGAGGGCCCGCGCGGGGCGCAGCTCCGCAGGCAGGGCAGCGCGCACCGTCGGCGAGCCCAGGGTCGGGTCGTGCGCGAGCACCCGCGCGTGCACGGCCCGCAGTCCCGGCCCCGGGTCGACCCCCAGCTCGTCGGCCAGCACGGACCGGGCCCGCTCGTACGCCCCGAGGGCGTCACCCTGCCGGCCGGCCCGGTAGAGCGCGGTGACGAGCATCTCCCACAGCCGCTCGCGCATCGGGTGCTCACCGACGAGGCGCTCGAGCTCGGGCACGGCCGCGGAGGCACGACCGAGCGCGAGCTCGGCGGCGATGCGCTCCTCGGTCGCTCCGAGGCGCAGCTCGTCGAGCCGGCGGGCCTCGGCGGCGGCGAACGCGGCACCCTCGAACCCCGCGTACGCCGGTCCGCGCCACAGTGCCAGCGCCTCGGTGAGGGTGGCGGCGGCGTGCTCGGGTCGCCCGTCCGCCAGCGCTCGCTCGCCGATGCGGGCCAGGCGGGCGAAGCGCTCGGCGTCCACCTGCGACGGGTCGAGGGCCAGGCGGTAGCCGGGGCCCTCGGTGAGCAGCAGGGTGGGCGTGCCGGCGCGGTCGGGCTCGAGGGCGTTGCGCGCCCGCAGCACGAAGGTCTGCAGCGACTTCGCGGCGCTCGCGGGCGGTTCCTCGCCCCACAGCGTGTCGACGAGCTCGCTCGTCGGGACGAGCCGCCCGCCCGCGGCGACGAGCCGAGCGAGCAGGAGTCTCTCCTTGGCCCCCCGGATCTCGATGGTGCCCCGCGACCCCTCCACCCGGAGGGGCCCGAGGACCGAGAAGTCCACGGGCTCACTGTAGGGATGCTGGGTCACGGTCGCGGGCCTTTCGGGAGTTCAGGTGAGGTGTGTGGCGCCGGGCGGTGCCCTGTGGATGCCGGGTGGTGGTGGCCCCCGCTCCGCCACCACCCGGCATCCGGTCGGGTGGTCCTCCGATCCCGATCAGGCGAAGGCCGAGCACATCAGCTCGACGTCCTCGCGCTGACCCACCGAGGTGGCGACCACCTCGGTGTCACCGTCGATGAGGACGACCTCGTAGCCGGCGAAGATGGTCACGGTGCCCGCTCCGGGGACCAGGCGGTTGGTGACCCCGACGCGGCGCATCTCGGCGGTGCCGTCGTCGGCGAAGGTCCAGTGCTCCGGCCCGCGGGTCGCCCCGTGCACGGTGATGCCGTTCGCGGTCGAGGTGCTGCGGAAGCGGTAGTTGCGGATCTCCCGCGTGACGTGTCCCTCGTCGTCGGTCCAGGTCACGACGTTGTAGCTGCCCCACACGTGCAGGTCGACGGGGAAGCCGCAGACCTCGCTGTAGTAGGGGTGTGCGGGGATCGTGAAGTCGACGTCCTCGACCGTGTGGGTGGGGCCGGCCGCCTGCGCGGGCGCGGCGACGACGGCGCTGCCCGCGGCGAGCGCCGCGGTCGAGAGGGCGGTGGCGATGAGGCGACGTGCGGACATCGGGGTCTCCTTGGCTCGGCGGACGCGGGGTCCGACTGGGGTGGGCACGTGCTGTGCCCGGTGCTCCAGAGGCTGGTGCCGGCCGGTCGCGACCGGGTCGTGACCTGGTCGCGGTCACCGCGGCGAGGGCGGAAGTGGTCGGCCGTGGCAGCCACTTCCGCCCTCACGCCGAGTGATCTCGGGGATCCGCCGGGCAGGGTCGGGGCACCTCACAGGCCGTGGCGACGGAACGCGGTCAGAGCGTCCTGCTCGGGGCTGGCGCCCTCGGGCGTCTCGGTGACGAGCGCGGAGCTGACCCCGGCGTTGACGGCCGTGGTGGCGGCGCCGCCCGACCTCATCCAGCCGGGGGCGGCGACGCCGTTCCCGGTGAGGTCGTCGCAGCGGACGAGCTGGCTGCCGACCCGCTCGAGCGAGCAGCTCGACGAGGCCTGGCCCTTCGGGGCGCTGGTGCGGGTGCCGACGTCCTGGCCGGCGGACGCCGAGGTGGCGCCGGCGAGGACGATGAGTGCGGCTGCGGCGGTGGGGGCGAGCAGCTGGCGGGCGGTGTGACGGATCATGACGTTTCTCCCTGGTGTGGTGGACGAAGTGTCCGGTGCTTCCTGCGGGGCGGTGGTGCCCGCTGGGAAGGAGCGTGGGCCGGGGTGGTCGCCGCCCGACCGCGACTCGGTCGGGGCGGGACGCCACCTGGTCGCGGTCTGGTCGCGACTGACCGCCGCGAGTGCGGACGTGGTCGCTCGGGGGTGTCCGGTGATGCACGGCGCGCGACAGAGCGCGCGCACTGCATCACCGGAGGCCGTGGAGAGCAGCGCCGACGTGGAGACCAGCCCCGACCCGGGGAGTAGCGTCCGTCCAATGAGGGCGGCGGTGAGCGAGCGGTACGGACCCCCCGAGGTCGTGCGCGTCCGCGACGGTGTCGAGGTCCCCTTCGTCGGCCCCGACGACGTGCTCGTGCAGGTCCGGGCGACGACGGTCAACCGCACCGACTGCAGTTACCGCGGTGCCCACCCGTTCTTCATGCGCGGCGTGTCGGGGGTGCGCCGGCCGAGGACCTCCATCTGGGGCACCGAGTACGCCGGCGTCGTCGAGCGCGTCGGGCGCGAGGTGACCCGGTTCGCACCCGGCGACGAGGTCTTCGGGTACGCCGAGGGCCGGTTCGGGGCGCACGCCGAGTACGTCGCGGTGAGCGTCACCTCGCTCGTGGCCGCGGTGCCCACCGGCGTCGACCTCCAGACGGCGGCGGCCTCGACCGAGGGCGGGCACTACGCCCTGTCCGCGATCCGCCGGGCCGGCCTCGAGCCCGGTCAGCGGGTGCTCGTCAACGGAGGTACCGGCGCCATCGGCTCTGCGGCGGTGCAGCTGCTCGCCGACCTCGGCGCGCACGTCACGGCCACCGCGCCAACCGCGCACGTCGAGCTCGTGCGCGGCCTGGGTGCCGCGGACGTCGTCGACCACGAGACCCACGACTTCACCCGCACCGGGCGCACCTACGACGCCGTCCTCGACATGGTCGGCAAGAGCACCTTCCAGGCGTGCCGGCGGATCCTCGTGCCGGGCGGGGTCTACGTCTCGTCCGACCTCGGGCCCTTCGCCCAGAACCTCGCGCTGCCGCTCGCGACGAGGGTCGGGCGCCAGCGCCGCCGCCGGGTCGTCTTCCCGCTGCCGATCGAGACGCCGGAGGCGCTCGAGTACCTGCGCGCCCGCCTCGAGAGCGGCGCCTACCGGCCGGTCCTCGACCGCACCTACCCGCTCGAGGACATCGTCGACGCCTACCGCTACGTCGAGAGCGGCCGCAAGGTCGGCAACGTCGTCATCGCCGTCCGCGACCGCTGACCCGACCCGCCGTCACCGGAGCGTGCGGCGCATGACGATGCGCGGCATGCCGCTCGCCACGGCATCCGTCGTGCCGACGACCTCGAAGCCGGAGCGCTCGAACATCGACCGCGTACCGACGAACGCCATCGTCGTGTCCATCCGTCCCGGCGGGTCGACGGGGTACGCCTCGACGGCCGGTGCGCTGTTCGCCGCCGCGTACGCGACCGCCCCCTCGAGGAGGTGGCCGGTCACGCCCTTCCTGCGGTGGCCGCCGCGGACGACGACGCACACGATGCTCCACACCGGCACGTCGTCGACCGGGCGGATGAGCTTCGACCGCGCCAGCCGCGGGATCTGCGCCCGCGGGCCGATGTTGCACCAGCCCACCGGGACGCCGTCGAGGTAGGTGACGACCCCGGGCGGGTGCTCGCGCTCGCACAGCGCACGCATCGCCTGCTCCCGGCTGCCGTGGCCCAGCTGCTCGATGTCCTTGGCCTGCAGGCGGTGCGACAGGCACCAGCAGTGCGACTCGCGCCGGTTGGGGTTGATGACGTCGGCGAAGTCCTCGAACCGGTCGGGCGTCACCGGATGGCTCTCCCACACGTGGTCGTCGTCGCCCATGGGTCCAGCCAACCACCGACCCCCGACACGCGGCATCCGACCTCGCACCACGGATGCCGTGCCCCACGGCCCCCGAGAGGGCTCGCGTGGCGCCCGCGTCCCGCAGGTCCCGTGTGTCGCAGCGGTATCAGCCGGCATCCTCGGTCCTCTTGCCGGGCATGAGGACCTTGACCCGCCGGCGGACCGCCCGCCGCAGCCACCACCCCGCCGTCGCGTGCGACGCGCTCGGGCGCTGGCACTGGGAGTGCACCTGCGGCGCCGGCGCCCGGGGCGGGTCCAGCACGACCGACTGGCACTGGATGGTCACCGCCGCGCTCGTGCACCAGGGCTCCTGCCCGGGGGAGTAGGGCGCCCGGTCCTGCGGCCCCGCGGGGTCGAGATGACGAGCCACCCGCCGAAAGGCCCAGATCTGGTGCCTCTGGTGCCACACGAGCCCCACCAGTGGTGCCCAGCCACGCGCCGACACGCCCAAGCGCGAGGCGCGCGGACGGCATCCCACGCCTGTGACCTGCACAAACGCGCCCGACGCGCCGGGTTCGACCGAAGCGCTTGCGTTCCAGGTCACAACGGGATTAGATGGCCACTACATCTAGTGGTTACACCGATGTAGTTCGTCCACATCTTGTGCACACGAAACAACGGTTCTCCACAGGTTGTTCACATCAGTGTCCACCGGGTCGTCCACAAGGCGACCACCAGCTCCGCCGAGGGGGTCCCGCCGATGCACTGCCCGTTCTGCCGCCACACCGACTCCCGGGTCATGGACTCCCGCGCCACCGAGGACGGCTCCTGCATCCGCCGGCGCCGCCAGTGCCCCGAGTGCGGGCGCCGCTTCACCACCGTCGAGACCGCGAGCCTGTCGGTCGTCAAGCGCTCCGGCGCCACCGAGCCGTTCAGCCGCGCCAAGGTGCTCGTCGGCGTCCGCAAGGCCTGCCAGGGCCGCCCGGTCACCGAGGACGACCTGGCCCTGCTCGCCCAGCGCGTCGAGGAGACCATCCGCAGCCAGGGCAGCGCCGAGATCGACGCGCACGAGGTCGGCCTGGCCGTCCTCGAGCCGCTGCGCGAGCTCGACGAGGTCGCCTACCTGCGCTTCGCGTCCGTCTACCAGGCGTTCGACTCCCTCGAGGACTTCGAGTCCGCCATCACCCTGCTTCGCGCCGAGCGCGACGCGACCGGGCAGGAGCCACCGGGCCGGATGCCGTCCGCGCACGCGGGTGGGCCGGCCGCCGGTCCCAGCTGACCGGCATCCACGGCATCCGCCACACGAGAGCATCTCCGCAGGTCACCAGCCCTGTCGGACCCCAGCAGGACAATTGAGAACAGGTCACCACCGCCTCCGTGGGGGGCAGAAGGAAGGGAACGCATGACCGAGACCGCAGGAGCACGTGCAGGTGCTCGCAAGCCGGCGCGCGGCAGGGGAGTCACCGTCGAGCGCATCTTCACCACGCCCGGCGTCCACCCCTACGACCAGGTGACCTGGGAGAAGCGCGACGTCGTCCAGCAGAACTGGAAGACCGGCGCGACGATCTTCGACCAGCGGGGTGTGGAGTTCCCCGACTTCTGGAGCGTCAACGCCTCCACGATCGTCACGACGAAGTACTTCCGCGGCGCCGTGGGCACCCCTGAGCGTGAGACCGGCCTGCGCCAGCTCATCGACCGGGTCGTGCTGACCTACGTCAAGGCCGGCAAGGAGCACGGGTACTTCGCGACCGACGACGACGCCACGATCTTCGAGCACGAGCTGACCTACGCCCTGCTGCACCAGGTGTTCAGCTTCAACTCGCCGGTCTGGTTCAACGTCGGCACCGCCAGCCCGCAGCAGGTCAGCGCCTGCTTCATCCTCAGCGTCGACGACTCGATGGACTCGATCCTCAACTGGTACAAGGAGGAGGGCTTCATCTTCAAGGGCGGCTCGGGCGCGGGGCTCAACCTCTCGCGCATCCGCTCCTCCAAGGAGCTGCTGTCCTCCGGCGGCACGGCCTCCGGCCCGGTCTCCTTCATGCGTGGCGCCGACGCGTCCGCGGGCACCATCAAGTCGGGCGGGGCCACCCGCCGCGCGGCCAAGATGGTCGTCCTCGACGTCGACCACCCCGACATCGAGGAGTTCGTCGAGACCAAGGCGCGCGAGGAGGACAAGATCCGCGCGCTGCGCGACGCCGGCTTCGACATGGACCTCGGCGGCAAGGACATCGTGTCCGTGCAGTACCAGAACGCGAACAACTCGGTGCGTGTCACCGACGAGTTCATGCGCGCGGTCGAGGAGGGCAAGGAGTTCGGCCTCACCTCGCGCAAGGACGGCTCGGTCATCGAGACCGTCGACGCCCGCGAGCTGATGGGCAAGATCGCCAAGGCCGCGTGGGAGTGCGCCGACCCGGGCATCCAGTACGACGGCACGATCAACGACTGGCACACCAACCCCGAGACCGGCCGCATCACCGCGTCCAACCCGTGCTCGGAGTACATGAGCCTCGACAACTCCTCGTGCAACCTGGCCTCGCTGAACCTCCTGAAGTTCCTGCGCGACGACGACACCTTCGACGCGCAGCTGTTCGAGAAGGTCGTCGAGCTCGTCATCACGGCGATGGACATCTCGATCTGCTTCGCCGACTTCCCGACCGAGTCGATCGGTGAGACCACGCGCGACTACCGCCAGCTCGGCATCGGCTACGCCAACCTCGGCGCGCTGCTCATGGCCACCGGCCACGGGTACGACTCCGAGGGTGGCCGCGCCATCGCCGCGTCGATCACCTCGCTGCTCACCGGCGCTGCCTACAAGCGCTCCGCCGAGCTCGCCGCGGTCGTCGGCCCGTACGCCGGGTACGCCCGCAACGCCGACGCCCACAAGCGGGTCATGCGCAAGCACGCCGCCGCCAACGACGCGATCCGCACGGTCAACACGTTCGACAAGGACATCCACCGCGTCGCCACCAAGGCGTGGGATGCCGTGGTCAAGCTCGGTGAGAAGAACGGCTACCGCAACGCCCAGGCGTCGGTGCTCGCCCCCACCGGAACCATCGGCTTCATGATGGACTGCGACACCACCGGCATCGAGCCCGACTTCTCGCTGGTGAAGTTCAAGAAGCTCGTCGGTGGCGGGTCGATGCAGATCGTCAACCTCACGATCCCGCGGGCCCTGCGCCAGCTCGGCTACACCGAGGAGACCGTCGAGGCGATCGTCGAGTTCATCGCCGACAAGGGCCACGTCATCGACGCCCCCGGCCTGAAGCCGGAGCACTACGAGGTCTTCGACACCGCCATGGGTGCGCGGGCCATCTCCCCGATGGGCCACGTGCGGATGATGGCCGCGGTCCAGCCGTTCCTCTCGGGTGCGATCTCCAAGACGGTCAACCTGCCGGAGACGGCGACGGTCGAGGAGATCGAGGAGGTCTACATCCAGGGCTGGAAGATGGGCCTGAAGGCGCTGGCCGTCTACCGCGACAACTGCAAGGTCGGCCAGCCGCTGTCCGACGGTGGGTCCACCGCCAAGGACGCCGCGGCGGACAAGGCCTCGGCTGCCGTGTCGGCCGCGCAGAAGGAGATCGTGGAGAAGGTCGTCTACCGGCCGACCCGCGAGCGCCTGCCGAAGCGCCGCCACTCGCAGACGACGTCGTTCACCGTCGGTGGCGCCGAGGGCTACCTCACGGCCGGCACCTACGACGACGGCCGCCTGGGCGAGGTGTTCCTCAAGTTCGGCAAGCAGGGCTCCACGCTCGCCGGTGTCATGGACGCCTTCTCGATCGTCACCTCTGTCGCGCTGCAGTACGGCGTGCCGCTGGAGACGTTCGTGGAGAAGTTCACGAACATGCGCTTCGAGCCGGCCGGCATGACCGACGACCCCGACGTGCGGATGGCTCAGAGCCTCATGGACTACGTGTTCCGTCGGCTGGCCCTGGACTACCTCGACTTCGACACCCGCTCCTACATGGGCATCCACTCCGCGGAGGAGCGGGCCCGCCAGCTCGAGACCGGCTCCTACGCCCCGGTGTCGGACGAGTCGGAGGAGGAGCTCGAGGAGGAGATCGAGTCCCTCAGCCAGGGCATCGGTGCGTCGTCCAAGAAGTCGGATGCCGTCGCGCCGGCTGAGGCGAAGGCCTCGGCCTCCGCTGCGGCGGGGGAGGGCAAGGAGCTCGACGCCTCGGCGGTGCACTCCGGGGCGGGTGCGGCCTCGGCCCGTGAGGTCTCCTCGGAGATCCACTCCTCGGCCGACCTGCTCGCGGCGTTCGGTGACTCCAAGGCTGCCGACGCGCCGATGTGCATGACCTGCGGGACGAAGATGCGCCCCGCCGGGTCCTGCTACGTCTGCGAAGGCTGCGGCAGCACCAGCGGCTGCAGCTGATCTCGACTTGCGCGGCAGTGTCCCGCACGAGTTGCGGTGACACTCTTCATCGGTTTGTCACTTCGAAAGTGATAGTGCGATAAGGACGTCGCCCCGGTCTCCACAGCGGAGACCGGGGCGACGTTCGCTGCGAGTTCACAACTGAATAGCAAAGCAAGTGCCGAAAGAGCACGATGCGCCCGGCTGGAACCGGGCGCATCGTCGGCAGAAACAAGTCTGCAGGTGTTCGAGACCACATCAGATCACGTTCCTGTCGTTCGCGTCCAACCTTCGGCGTGTTGTTCGACTTACTAACGACAGGAGCAAAACTGATGGCTGACAAGGTGATCGACGGCTTCCGAGCCCTCGACGAGAAACTCAAGCTCGACGCGCTCGTGCACGCTCAGGCGCGGCGCATCCGGGCGACCGTGGAGGACGCCCTGAGGGCTGCGGGTCTGCTGGACACGGCGCTGCTGCAGGGGTCGTACGGGCGCAAGACCATGCGCCCGCCGCTCAAGGACGTCGATCTGGTCGTGGTCCTGCCGGCTTCGCTGGCGCATCTGCGCACGGAGCAAGGCATGTCGCAATGGGCGTTCAACGGATTCCGCCAAGCCATCGAAGGGGCAGGCGTGCTTCCCGGCGTCCGCTTCGATGTGCACGAGGAGGCGGCGCACGCGCTGCAGCTGACCGTCCCCGGGGTGGACTTCACCCTGGACCTGGTCCCCGCGTTCGAGACCGAGGAGGCAGGGCAGGGCTGGCTCTACATCGCCGACCGCGAGCAGGACCAGTGGACCGAGCGGTCCGACGTGCGCCGTCTGCGCGACCGGGTCGCCGCCCGCAACCAGGGCTGCGGCGGCGTCTGGGTGAACCAGGTGCGCCAGGCAAAGCACTCGCTCGACCATGACCGGGACGTCAAGGGCCTCGTCTGCGGGCTCCTTGTCGAGTCCCTCGCGTACGAGGCCATCACCACGAGGCTGACGCCGCAGGAGGCCATAGTGCGCATCTTCGCGGCGGGAGCGCAGAAGCTCACGGGTGCCTACGCCGGGCTTGCCCAGGAAGACCTGACCGCCAAGTGGAGCAGCAGGGACCGCGCGCAGGTGGTTCGGTTCTTCCAGCAGAATCAGCGCTTCGCCGAGGAAGCGATGCGGCTGGAGCAGGGCGGAGACGCGATCGCCGCCATGGGCATGTGGCAGGACGTGTTCGGCGACCTGTTCCCCGTGCCGGAGGTCAGCTTTGCAGAGCGTCTGCGCACGGTCAGCCTGGTCGGCGGCAGCATCACGGCAGATGGTCGGCTGACGACCGCGCCAGGCAATGTGCGACCTGGCCGCCCATGGCGTGCCGTTGACAGGGAGGCCGGCGACGCCAAGCTTTCGCCATCGTTCCCGCACTCCAGCGCTGCGGTGCCGACCATGGATGCGCTGCTCGATACCCCAGCTGAAGTGGCAGCGCTCATGGCGGCTGGCCAGGTGATCTGGGGCGCGGACCGCGTGGTCGGGAGGGAGCTGTGCGGCGGCGCGGCGGCGATGCTCGAGCTGGACCTGCTGCCCCTGCCCGAGGCTGCCGCTGAAGGGCACTTGAGCGAGCGCGTGAGGGTCGTGGTGACCAGGAAGCGCGAAGTGCTGGTGTACCCGCTCGGCCGTCCCGAACGGCCGTGGCGTCACCGCAACGACTTCCACCCGAAGATGCTGTGCCTGCAGTTCCCTGGGGATGACGCCGCCCTGCTCTGGCTCTGGCCCGACGGCCTTGAACCGCTGCTCGCACGTGTGCGGATGCACCTGATGTGCGAGGAGGTCTACCGCCGGGACGGGATCTGGCCCGGAGAGGAGCTGCCGCATGGACGCCCGGAGAACGGTGTGGTGTGGCCGGTGTCGAGCGAGGCAATGCGGCGCGCCATGCGGCGGTGGGCCCGATGAACGACGTGGTGCGGAGCTTGCTCGCCCTGGTGGGACAGGGAACTGGTGCCCTGCTCGGCATCATCTTCACCACGGGTGTCGTCACCGTCGTGGTCACTAAGCTGTTCGACAAGAGTGCCAAGCGCGACGAACGAGTACGCGAGGGATACGCCGCGGCGACGGCCGCCCTCGTCGCCTGGGGGGAGTTTCCTTTTCGGGTAGCCCGCCGCACGTCCGACGCGCCCGAGGTCCTGGCGGCACTTGCGGCCCGCGGACATGACGCTCAGGAGGCGCTGGCCTGCCAGCGCGCGTGGGTTGTTGGCGAGTCCAGGCCGCTCGCCGAGGTATTCGCCGCGACCGTCGCCGCCCTCAGGCCGCAGGTGGCGGACGCAACCCAGGGGGCGTGGCGACGGCCGGTCGTGGGGTTGGGGGTGGACATGGTGCTCTCCGCCGGGCCGGCACTGCCCACCGTGCAGCTCGACGAGGCTGTCGACGCCTGGTGCCTTGCCCTCACGTACCGCTTCGGGTGGCGCCGCATCGTGTGCTTGGTTCCGGGCCTCCTTCGCCGGCGGCTGCACCGGCGGGGCATCCTGCGCAGGCACCCGTCCGGCCATGGCGTGTCCACCGCGGGAGTGGAACTGACCGCCTGACCCAGCGGCGCCGTCTCGCAACCCCGGCGAGACGGCGCCAACTGCGGTTCACCGGAGGAGGTCGACCAGCCAGGAGGCGATGGTCCAGGCGCCGACCAACCAGGGGAGACCGTCACCAAATGCGCCGCACGGGGAAGGTAGATGTCCTCGCCCTCGCGGCTGCCGACGCGCAGCCCGGAGGCTCGGCGAGGTTAGATGCCCGCGGCGATGAGGCGAGCGAGGTCGGCAGTCTCGGCTAGCAGGTCCGCTGGCTCCCGTGTGAGATCGAGGGTGTGCTGGAGAATCTCGACGCCGTTGTTGCGGACGACGTGGCTCGTTGCGGGCTCGTTGCCCTTGGCGTAGACGAGGTGGCCGCGTGCCAGGTCGAGTGCGGTGCAGTACGCCAGCATCTGGTACAGGTCGGCGTACGGGAACCCTGAGGGCTTCTCCGCCTTGTACTTCGCGTCGACGACGGCAGCTACATGCCCCGATGCGCGATACCACACGAGGTCTGGCTTCATGGTGATGTGGCCGGCCTCGTCAAGGTGCCATCGGTCCTGAGCGCGACAGTGCCCTCCGTGCGTGCTCAATGCGGTTCCCAGAGAGGCCGTGACAAAGTCCTCGAACACCTTGGCCATGTCGAGCACGAACCCGTTGACGAGAACGGTCCCAGCCGTCTGGTCCACTGACCCACCTCGTAGGACGAGCTCGGCGAGGCGCAGCGCGACGTGGTACCGGGCGTTGAGGCGGGACGCCCGCCACTGCGGCAGGTTCCGACCTGGCCGTGCGGGGGTGACGTCGGCCATGGACCTGACGAGCCGACGGAGTTGCTGACGGGCGATCGGCCCGACCTGGGGGATCTTGAGGAGAACCTCCGCAGCCCCGCGAAGCAGCCGGTTCTCGGCGATGTCGATGTCGTACTCGTCGTACCGCACTTCGAGGGGGATAGCGAGGCCGAAGCGCCGCGACAGCTGGTCGCTGCTTCGGAGCCGCCCCCGCAGCACGGGCAGCGCCTCCTCGACCTGGCGGTAGCCCTGCAGCAGCCCCTGTTCTGTTGCCCGGCTGGCTTGTCGCGCGAAGGCCGCCGCAAGGGCACTGAGCAGGTCCGGCTCCTCGTGCAGCGCAAGGTCCTCATCTCGCCATATCTTCTGGTCCCGGGCGAACCCGATGAGGAAGAACAGTCGGCGGATGTCAAGCTTCGGGGCGATCCACAGCTCGACCCCGGCGACCTCGGCGACCCCGACCTTCCCCGCGGGACCAAGGGTCCACCATCCGGTTGCGAGTGACGGCACTGCCGTCACGATGCCGCTGTTGCGCAGCGCGACCCCGACCCGGTCGTCGATGGCCACGTCGACGGGCGGGCCGTTTTCGGTCAGGTCGATCCGCACTACTCGTCGCCAGCGGGTTCCGTCGAGACCTGTGGCGCATCCATGGTCGCCCCTGGAGCTGCGGCCGACGACTCGTCATTCTCGGTTCCGAACGACCGCATGATGCGGCGGAGCGAGTAGTCCCTCGCCACGTCGCGCCCTTCGCCGAAATGGTGCTCCTCGAGGAGGGGGAGGATCGAGGTCTCCCACACGACGTCCATGCCGCCTTCGCCATGTACAGAGGGACGCATAAAGTACGACGGGCCGATCTTGAAGTCCTCGTCGTCGATCAGTCCGTTGAGGTGGTCAAGCACGTGAGCGGCATCCTGCGGAAGATCATTGGCCTCCAGCCACCGGGTCAGCATGCTCTTCGTGGGCTCAGTGCTGGGATGCAGGGCCTTGAAGGCGAATCGACGTCGCATAGCGGTGTCGACGAGAGCAATCGAGCGGTCCGCCGTGTTCATCGTGCCGATGATGAAGACGTTGCGCGGCATCGTGAAGCCCTGCTCGTCACCGCTGCTGTAGAGCAGGTCGATCGAGCTGTCGCGGTACTCGAGAAGGAAGTACAGCTCGCCGAAGACCTTGGCGAGGTTGGCCCGGTTGATCTCGTCGATGATCAGCAGGTACGGCGTAGACGGGTTCTCGCGCGCCGCGTCGACGAGCCGCCGGAAGGGCCCTGGTGTGAGGGTGAAGCCCACGGAGCCCGACCCGTCACTCGCCGCGATGGGACGGAAGCCCTCGAAGAAGTCTTCGTAGCTGTACGCGGGGTGGAACTGGACGAGTTTGACGGCCTCTGGCGGCGCCAGGTGATGCGCGATCGCCTGGGCGAGGTACGTCTTCCCGGTTCCGGGCGGACCGTAGAAGATCAGCTGCCGCCGGTCCTCGAGGAGGTCGACGCACGACTGAAGCCAGCTGGCGTCCACCAGGAGCCGATCGGCGAGGTCAGCGTCGACGGGTCGCAGCGACACCTCCTCATCGACGACCACCTCATCGGTCACCGCCTTCTCGCCGGGGTCACCATCAAGCAGCGACCGCAGTGCACTGAGGTCGCTCGTGAGGTCGATGATGGTGTGCTGGCTGGAGAGCTTGGCCGACACCGTCTTGGGGATGGCCGCATAGTCGATGGGGGCGTCGGCGTTGTGCCACTGGACGGTGCGTCGGACGTTGGACCGGTCGTCGGGGCTCTTGAGCGAGGTGGGCTCGCTCGTCACGGTTCCGACATACAGGTTGGGTCCTGAGTTCGTGGCTACGAGATCTCCGACACGCAGCCGGTTGACGAAGGTGTCGATCTCGGTCACCTTGTCGGTCCGCGTCGTGTACGACTTCTGCGCGTAGTCCTCCTCGACAATGGCCGTGATCTCGGCGCGCGACACGGGGAGGGGGAGCGACCGGATCTGGCTCGCCGGTATTGAACAGGTGCCCTCGGTGAGCCACGTCGGAACGAGGTTCTTCCCGTTGACGTTGCTCCCGCGCACCATCCAGGCGCGAGGCTCACGCTCCTCACCGCTGATCTCTGAGAGCAGGTCCCGCAGTTCATGCGAGGTCAGGCGTTGCGCCTGGCTGGCCCGCCCGCGCTCATCAAACTCGATCCCGTCGGCCTCCAGTGCTTCGCGCGCGGAGTCGGTTCGTGACGGATCCTTCCACCGGAAGGAGGCCGACACTTGGCCGTCGGCGTGGAGCACTCGGTGCCCGTTGGGATGGTCGGTTGAGGCCGCGAAGGTGCCGACGTTCTGGTCGGCCAAGCCGGTGAGCTCGGCCAGGTCGGTGTACGCCGTCCATGAGCCCTCGTCGACCAAGTCCAAGGCGTCGGCGAGGCGCGCGAGCTTCTCGGACGAGTGCTGGCTCTCGTCGGCGGCGCGCCTTTCGCGGCGGATCTGACGGTATTTGCCGACAACGAGGGCGTAGACATCCTCATCCGGTGAGAGGTTGGCCAGCGCGACACGGCCCGCCTCGGTCAGCTCCCATCCTGCTGGCGACTTCTGCAGCCATCCGATGGCTGTCGCCCACGCGGAGGAGAAGCGCAGGAAGTTGCCGGCGCGCGTCTCCCCCCGCTCGGTGACGGAGCGCTCCTGTGCGTTGAGCCAGCCACCATCGGCGACGAGGCGTACCGCCTCGCGGGCCGGGATGGGCCCGTCGGCATCGGAGAGGATCTCGAACAGCCGGCGGAGCAGCTGCGGGCGGCGCACGCGCTCAGTAGTTGGGGTCGTCGGCTCGGTCATGTGCTTAGTTCATCGCGAAGGGCCGACAGTGTCTTCCCCGATGGCGTATGCGTCCAGTGCTGCCAGCCGTTGATGTTGAAGCCCACCAGCTGTTGCAGGGCTGTCGACGGAGATGTCTCCACCCCGAGCGCGGTCTGGATCTGACCGCGCTCGTCGATCGTCGACCTGTGCGTGATGCCCTGTCGCACTTGCCGGTAGGTGAGCTCGTCGCCGGCGTGGACGAGCCCCGCGCGCAGCAGGTCTGCGACGCTCCCTGCGCGCATCCGTCGAGTTCGGCGACCGTCGTCCCCAGAGGAGGGCGTGCCCTGGATTGCAGAGGAGCGGATCCCTGCACGCAACAGGCGGCGGACCACCTCCTCGCGGGACTCTTCGAGGTGCATGTGCTGCTCAAGCTCTTGCGCGAGGTCATCGTCGATCTCAATCCACATGGCTACTCCTCTCGAGCGGCATGGCGTGGCCCTTCTCCGGCCGGAGGATCTAGGAGGCTCTCGTAGACACCACCGCCCGCGGCGGCCTCGGCCATCGCATCGTAGATCTCGAGGATGAGCCGCTTGGTCCGGAACTCGCCGTGGTCGCGCTCGTCGTACTTGCGGACCACGAAGAACGAGTCCATCACATGCGCGACCTCGTCGCGCGCCAACCCATAGAGGTGAAACATCGCAGCGTCAAGCTCCGCGCGCAAGGCCTCGCGCCGCTCTGGGATCCACCGGAAGGGCGGCCCAAGATCGCTCGCTGGCTCCGCGCCGGTGCAGTCGCGGGCGTAGGCAGCGATTCGTCGAGAGGTGTATGTAAGTTCGGGTAACCGCGATCGAATCCAACATGCAAGGCTACTGTCGCTTACGCCTGGCAGAGGCACAGTGAAATCTTCCGGAGCCGGGCAGGCGAGTTGCTTAATGATGAACTGAGTGAGAGCCGCCCCGCTCATCTTTTGTCTCGCTATGAAATCGCTAATGTAGCTGGAAAGAGCCGCCTGTAGATTGGGCGCATTCGATTTGTCGCCAGGGAGAATCAAGTTGAAGCGGGCGCCGACGGCTGAGCGAGGAATAGCGGACAGGATAAACGTGCGCTCGTTGCTTGCGTTCGTGATGTCGCGCCAACCGAGAAACCAGCCGCGGTCCCATCGGTCACCAATAGCTTCGGCGACATCAGGCTCGGCGACCCAATAGCGGGCGAGGGGTTCTTTCGTTGGGTCGTCGTGTTGGGAGTCGGTGAGGCGCGGGAGAGTGCCCTTATTGAGTTGGGCTTGCGTTGCGCCTTCGTAGGTCGAGTAGCGGTGATCCCAGTGCGAGAGCATCTTGGCCTCATAGAGCGGCAGCCACTTCTTGGGTCCCTTCGACCACGCCCAACCGTCGAACTCGGCTCCATAATCGCTGAGCGACTCTTCGGTCTCGAAGAGTCCCGAGTCGTTCGCCATGTGAAACAAGCTGGCGAAGCGCAGACCCCAAGGATTGGTGTTGTCGGCGTCGTTGACGAGCACCGGGAAGCGGCGATAGATGCCGAGTGTGATCTCTGCGTCCCTGCGAGTACGAAACACTGGAAGGGTGCCTGTGTTGGGGTTTAGCATAAGCACTTCTTCAGGGCTCAGCGCGTACCGCCGGGCGATGGTGTCGGCTACGTAACGTGTATAGAAGGCCAAGTGCACGTCGTGGACGGGAGTGCCACCTGTGATGGCGGTTAGGGCAAAGCGGAACTGGTTATGAACTCCCTGGAAGATCTTCGCCTCGTTCTCAAAGTCGTAGAACGCGGCCAGCCGCTGGTGCTTGACGGTGTCGGCGAAGAAGGCCGATGTTGTCGCATCTGTGGCGAGCCCCGTCGGGGTGATGATGCCCAGTCGGCCGTTGCGGGCGATCGACGACCGGAACAGCTCGGCGAAGATGGAGTAGGTGTTGATGTCCCCGACCCCACAGAGTGGGTACCGGCCGGACTTCCGAATGAGGTGAGTCATCGCTTCGGCCTGGCGACTGGCGGCTTCCCACTCGGCGGAGAGGATTGGGTTCGTCTCGCTCAGTGTCTTGATGAGGCGCTTTCGGGCAACTGCGTTCGCTGCAGAAGCCACAGTCGCGTCGCGCTGGGCGAAAAACTCCTGCTCCTGGAGCTTGATGCGCTCCCACGGCGGGTTGCCGACCATAGCGGTGAAGCCGCCGCGCGACCCGTTCGGCTCGGTCGCTGTCGCCGCCGACACCTCGAAGACCTCCGGGAACTCGAGCCACCAGTGGAAGAACCGGTACTCCGCGGCCCGGGCTTGAACCGCGGACGAATGCCGTTCGTCGACGGTGCCCTCCTCGATCGCTCGGATGGTGCTGGTCGTGATGGGCACGTCCACGTCGGTCTTGGGTTGGACAAAGGCGCCACACCAGGCGTCGGCGCGAAGTCGCTCACGGGCCAGCTCGGGGGAAAAGAGGTACGCGGCATACCGGCGGCTCGCCTCGTGGATGTCGACGAGGCTGCGGACCTTCTTAGGGACCGCGTCGCTGAGCGCCGAGCGGAGGTCAGCGTTGCTGACAGCGGCCTCGGTGGCGTCGAACAGCGAGTCCTGGCCCTCGTCGCGCTCGCGCTTGTTCTGCTTCTTGAGCGTCGTGACGACGCGCTTGTCGTCGCCGGTCAGTGCAACGAAGGCATCGTCAGGAATGCCCTGCGCTAGAAGGGCGGGAGTGGTGCCGAGTAGAGCGTTGCCAACCTTGATGTGAGAGTCGAGGAAGGAGAGCGGGCGTCCCGGGGTCATCGCTTCGAGCCAGAGGCTCACCTTGGCGAGCTCGGCGGCCATCGGGTTGAGGTCGACACCGTAGATGCACCGGCCAACGACATCGTGCAAGGCGTCCTGAACATCGCTCGGCGTCAGGTCGGTCTCTCCGGTCCGGACGGTCGCAAGACGCTCGGCGATCCGGCGTGCTGCGGCAACGAGGAAATGCCCTGAGCCGCAGGCCGGGTCACACACCGTCATGGCGAGAAGCGCCGACTCAGGTTCGGCGGCACGCTCGGCCTCGTCGAGGAGGGGGTCCAACGCCTCGTCGAGCACCAAGTCGATGAGTGATGAGGGGGTGTAGTAGGAGCCGGTGGTCTTGCGGTCGTTGCCGGCCAGGGTCTCCAGCGTGAAGGCCTGCTCAGCGGAGTTGTGCCGCGGAACGAGCTCGAGGAGGGACTCGTAGATGGAGCCCAGCTCCTCGGCGCCAAGGTTGCGGTAGTCGACGCTCTGCTTGGGCTGGCCCTTAGGCTGAACGACGGAGAGGCTCCGCACCGCCGCCAGCAGCGCATCGTTCGGCAGCTGGGCATCCATGAGCAGCGCATCCGCCTCATGCGGGTCGTAGAGCCCGCCGATGCCTGGAAGCCCCAGCGCCGGCTGCCCCTTCTCGTCGCCGAGAGCAGTGATGACGAGCGTCAGCGCCGCCCAGAGGTCGGTGTGCTTGGTCCCTCGCCGGCGAAGCGCGAGACGGCGGAGACGAGCCGTCGAGAAGAAGTCGACGTACCGCTTGCGAGCCTCGGTGGACGCCTCGACGCTGAGCAGGGCGCCCCGGTCCTCGGCGACGAACAGGAAGAGGAGGCGGTAGACCAGCCGGAGGAGGGCGTGGTGAAGGTCCTCGACCCGTGCCTCCCTCTCGTCGATGCGTCTCCTGAGTTCGACACTTGCGGGGTGCTGGAGGAAGCCGGTTCCCAAGGCTTCGATCGCGGCCTGGACGCCACCGCGGAGGAGTGTGAGTGCGCGGGTGCCGGCGGCGATCGTGGTGGTTCGCCACGTCTCCAGCCAACAGTCAGACGCGGCGCCGTCGGCGGCGCGGATCTCGACGCGCGACTGGTGCAGCAGCAGGAACAGAAGGACGAAGTCGGAGAACACCTCGCCCTCGAACATGGCCTCGAGGTCGAACTCGAGGTACGACTGCCCTGACAGGGACGTGCTGTCGCGGAGTAGCCGCAGGACCCGCCCGTTGGAGAGGAAGGCGTAGAGGTAGTCGTCCGTGCGGTTCAGGGCTTCTTGAACCATGGCGTGCGGTGCCCGATCGGCGGCCCCCGGGACGCCCTTGGTGCGCTTGTCCAGGTCCACGCCCCACCCCAGCAGGTGGATGGGCGTCGACCCCCACAGGTGCGACACGGGGAAGGAGCGATCGGCGATCGTCAACCCCCCGGCGGGTGTGGTCGTCACTCGCCCGTAGCCGAACTCGCGGAGCAGCTGCAGCAACCACTTCTCACGCGTGAGACCGACGGCCGGATCGCCGTCCGGCAGCCTGTGGAGGGCCTCCCGGTAGGCCACCCACACGCCCGTCAGGTATGACCACGCACGGTTGGCCGCTTCACGCGGCGACTCGCCGGCCAGGTGGTAGTCAGAGGAGCTGAGCCCGGAGAGCTGATGGTCACCCGAGATGACGCGGCTGAGCAGGTCAGGCGGGATCAGCCCGCCGACCGTACGCACGGTCGTGAAGTCACTGGCCATCAGGCATGCCACCCTCCAGTGCGCTGAGGAGCTGAGTCGCACCTGCGGGTGGACACCGAGAAGAGCACGGTCGCGGACACGTCAGACTCCCGGGACGACGGGCAGGTAGACGTAGACGCCGAGGATATCGACGGGCTTTTGTGCTCGAACTGACAGGCCACGCCGGGCAGCCCCCGCGCCTGCACGGACTCGGCGGTGGCTTTCGAGGAGCGCATCGGCGCGGTCGTCGGCTCGAGCCGCGAGCTCGTCACCGATCGCGCCGAGCCTGTCGAGCACGCGAGCGGCGAGGTCTCGAGCCTGGTCGCTCGGGACGTTGGCGTTGGGGCTTGCACCCAGAAGCTCCTCGACCTCGTGAGGATGTAGCCACTCAGGCTGGTCTGGCGACCCGCGGAAGGCCAGGACCTGCGCGTCTTCAGCAACGAGTTGCCGCAGTTCATCGCGACCGGGTAGGTCGAGGTGGAAGCGATAGCGCACGAGCAGCAGAGTGGTTCGGACGGAGACGGTGCGCGTCCGCATCACTCCGGCGCGTCGGGCGGGGCGGGCCGTCGGGTCCATCGCCGGGTCCAGTGCAGCGTCGAGCACGTGCCGGGCGACGGCCTCCACGCTCAAGTCGGTCCGGTTGAGCACCGCGTGATGACGAGGGGCCGGAAGTTGCCGGTGGAACGGCAGTGGTTCGGCATGCCCCGGAGGAAGGGCGTCACGGACCCCAGCCGTGAGCGTCGAGGTGACGGCTTGGAATCCGTCTTCGCTAGGGGTGACGGACGCGCCGAGTCCCCGAAGGGACTCCTCGACGAAAGCTGCGACGTCGCTCTGGTCGCCGAGCGCCCGTCTCACCTCTGCCACCTCGGCGGCGACGTCCTCAGGGTGGATGCCCCCCTGGGCGTACTTCGTCCGTGACTGCCTCTCCTTCTCCGCGGCAGACTCCCACTCGCGCTGGAGCGCGTCGGTCCGCTCGGTGAGGCCCAGGTCGAGCTGCAGCTGGTCAGCGTCCTGGCCGCGCAGCAGGAGCCCTTCGAGCAGCGCCTCGATGACACTGTCAGAGCCGTTCGGGACGGGGACAGAGACCCCGGTGGCCTTGCTGATGGCTTGATGACGCCGGATGAGAACGTCAAGGACGATGCCGTCGATGCTGTTGTCCTTTCCATAGACGGTGACGGCGCGCACGGTGTTCATCCGCTGGCCAAAGCGGTCGACCCGGCCCTCGCGCTGTTCGTGACGGGTGGGGTTCCAGGCCAGGTCGTAGTGGACGACCGCCTGGAAGGCGTCCTGCAGGTTCACGCCTTCTGACAGGCAGTCTGTCGCCACGAGAACATGGCGTGCGTCGCTGGCGGTCAGCTCGCGGATTCGCTGCTCCCGCTCCGCAGGGGGCAGGGTGCCGGTCACCGCCGCCACGTCGACGCTCCTGCCCAGTGAGCCCGCGAGATGCTCGGCCACGTAGTCGGCGGTGTCAATGAACCGGCAGAAGACGATGGGGTCATACCCGTCGGCGAGCAGTGACTTGATTTCCTTGGTGAGCAGGCCGAGCTTGCGGTCCGTCGTCGGGCCCTCAAGGGCAGTCGCTTGCCGAGCCATGTCGAGCAGGCGCCGTCGGTGGCTTCCCTCGACCCGCGAGTCATCGATACTGCTGTCAGCGCCCGGGGTCACGTCGGCCGACTCGAGTGCCTCGTCATCCGCAGTGTCGAGCACACTCGCTCGACCCAGCGCATCCGCCTCGGCGACATCCATGGCCTCTGCCGATGCAGCCCTGGTGCGCAGCGTGGATGCGGCAGCGCGCGGCGACGAGGCGAGCGTCCGCAGGAGGGCCAGTGCGGACCACCACCGCACCCGCTGCCGGAGCGAGCCGTCCTGCTCGTCACGCACCTGCTCGCGGGCGTAGTCGAGGACACGATCGAAAAGGTCTCGGTACTCCGGACTGAGGCTGTAGGGAGCCTCTCGAGTCTGACGGTCGCTCGGAAAGGCCGTGTCTTCATCGAGGAAGTGGCGGATATCCGCGCGTCGACGCTGGACAAAGTGCCGGGCCAGCCGCTCCCGCCCCCGCACCTCGTCCAGGTCGAGCGTCTCGAGGGCGGGGTCGAGGAGGGCGAGAAGGTTGCGGAAACCTTCATCCTTGCCAGAGTGGGGGGTGGCGGTCACCAGGATGAGGTGGCGGTCCTGGTTCTTTGCGAGGTCGCGCAACAGCTCATGCCGCTGGTGCCGCGCGCGACGACCGCCTGCGCCGTCATCAGACACTGCCGTGTGCGCCTCGTCGACGATGACGAGTTCGGGGCAGTGGTTGAGGAACTCGTGACGCCGGCTTGGCGACTTGATGAAGTCGGTGGAGACCACGACGAACGGATGACGGTCGAACAGCGACTCGTTCATCATGAGGCCGCGCTCGAGACGACGAACCGTCGAAGTAAGTACGAGCTCGGCGTCGACGCTGAACTTCTCTCGCAGTTCGCGCTGCCACTGCTCGGCCAGCGCGGGGGAGCAGAGTACGGCGAGGCGCCGCGCGTCGCCCTGCGCCAGCAGCTCGGCAGCGATCAGGCCGGCCTCAACCGTCTTGCCGATGCCCACGTCGTCAGCAATGAGCAGCCGCACCGTGTCCTGGCGCAGGGCGAGCATGAGGGGCACGTACTGGTAGGCGCGCGGCTCGACCGCGATATTGCCCAAGGAGCGAAACGGACCAGCGGACGACCTGAAACCGACGCGCAGGGCCGTGCGCAGCAGGCCGGCGCTCGTGGCGTCGCCCAGATCCTCCGGGTTGGGCAACGGGAATGTCGCCTCCCGCACGTCGGCCTCCCAAGGAAACACCCCGGCCGCGTCGTCGGTTCCGCCCCCCAAGGGGCGCACGACGAGGAAGTCGTCGGTGCTGTCGGGGAGCACCACCCATTCGCGGCCGCGAGCATGCACGAGTGAGCCGACGGCAAACGTCATCCGATGAACCGTTCCTTTCCAGTCATGCCCGGCCGGTGGAGCGGCGAGCGCCGAACACCGAGGGATAGCGGGCCACGACAGCATCCCAGTCCGCATCGTGACGCACGCGCACCACCATCCACCCTGCGTCGGCGAGCCGGTCTTCGGCGGCGGCGTCGCGTTCGCTCTGGTGGTCGGTGTCGTGCACCGGCCCGTCCACGAAGACGGCCACTGGGCCGGTGGCGAGGTCGAAGACCAGGTCAGGCCGGGCGTTGGCTTCAGTGACCGTCACTTGTGCGCGGTCCGGCAGACGGAGACCGTGCTCATCGAGCCACACGACGAAGCGCTTCTCGAGCGCGGCGTCGGCGAGAGCGTCCAGCCTCTGGCGCTGCTCGTCACGGGACCTCCCGCCTGCACCCGACGTCGTCCGAGAGCGACTGAGCTCCAGGAGTAGGTCACGTACCGCGTGGCGGTCGATCATCGAGTGCGCGTACTGGTTCCCATATGACAGGAGGCAGTCGTAGCACGCGCGCTCGCAGCGTTCGTGTGCTCCGGGAGCGTGTCCACGGTCCTCCCCGGTGTCAGGGTCGAAGTGAGCCACCTCGAGGGCCTGCCGCGCGACCTTGGCCAGGGCGCCGGGCTCGGTCACGAGTCGGCGGAGTGCACCCGCGCCGCCCTCGGCGCTTTCGGTCAGAAGCATGCGGCCGCGCTGGTCGAGGTCGGGGAGGGAGTCGCTGCTCAGCTCGGAGTCCTCGAGTTGGAAGTGCGCCTCTGCTCCACGTTCGAGGGCGAATCGCAGGGTCGTCGCTGTCGTCTCGTCGACCTGACGATCCAGTCGGACGACGAGTATGTTGCGCCGGTCCTCGACGTAGGGGATGACCTTGGCCTTGTGGCGCACGTCCTCGGCGGGTGCCATCCCGTCCGTGTCGACCGTCTTGTCGGCAGCCGCCTTTTCGGAGAGCCACTTACCTTCGGTGAGATCCAGCCAGAAACCACGGTCGGCCGTGTCCTTCCGACGCCGGCGGCCAACATTGGCGATCCGCATCATTGCGGAGTCGCCGTAGGTCAGGTGCGCCGTGCTCGACCCGTCCGCATCTGCCTGTGCGTCGATGCGGCCCGGACGGTCTCCGTGGTCGTGAAAGCGGTAGGAGATCTCCAGCTCGAAGCCGGAGCGGCGACGCTCCTCCTCGTCGCTGCTGATCCGTTCCCGCCGTCGGGTGAAGACCGTCTGGAGTCGGAGCAGCCCGTAGGTCTTCAGCCCCAGGTGCCCGCCGCAGGAGTCGCACACGTCAGTGCCGACGCCGACGGGGTGGTGGTAGCCGCAGGCCTCGCAGCGACGTGCCTCCTCGGTCTCGGCTCCGGGCTCGGCGTGGCGCGGTAGCTGAACACGGACGACCTCGTACCGCGCTCCTTCGTGGTAGATGAGGGCACCCGGACCGAACTCGTTGATGGCGAGGAACCGAGGGCGCTGCACGTAGTTACCGTCGCGATTCCCCGCCGTGCCCCGCCTTTCGGGGATGTACGCGGCCAGGGGGAGGCGCGGGAACGAGTACCCCGGAAGGAAGCCCTCGGAGGCGAAGTACCGGTAGGAGTAAAAGTCGGTCTGGCCGTTCTCGCGGTCCTCGTTACGCAGGAGGACGAGCTGGTTGCGCGCATCGGCGGCGCGCCGCTGGGCGACCTGGCGGTTCGAGTGCGGGGCCTTGGGGTCAATGGCCAGCTTGTTCTGCTCGTGGTACTCCTCGAGAGCCGTCCGGTACAGCGTGCGCCACCGTTCAAGGGACTCGTCGAAGGTTTGCGGGGCGCGGTGCACCTGGTCGGCGACCCAGCCGTCGTACCACCATGAGACTTCCTCGGTGCCGACGTCCCATGACCGGCGCAGCTCGTCGATGACTGCCTCCGCGCGATGGGTGGCGCGGCGCTGCACGTCTGGTTCCGTCAGCGCGCGCCAGATGTCAGGAAGGACGGTGAACGAGGGCTTGTCACCGCCTGCGTCCAGCAGATCCGTGATGCGTGACTTCAGGGACTGACCCGTCTCGGCTAGCCAGACCGCGTGTACGTGGGACCGGACGAGGTCCTCGTTGGCAAGGTCAAGGCGGGGCGCAACCACCGATCCAGCCACCATGTCGCGCGAGTGCCGGAAGTAGTAGGTGTCGTGGGCGTTGCCGGTCGCGCAGTACGTGACGACCAGGGCCGGCTGTCCGGACCGGCCGGCGCGTCCGGATCGTTGGGCGTAGTTGGCGGGCGTCGGCGGGACGTTGCGCAGCCCCACCGCGTTGAGGCTCGCGATGTCGACACCGAGTTCCATCGTGGGCGAGCAGAAGAGCAGCGGCAGGTCACCAGACCGGAAGGCCTCCTCGCGCTCTTCTCGCACCTCGCTGGGAACCTGAGCAGTGTGCTCCTTGGCCTGGAGGCCGCGGAGCGTTTCGGCGACCTGTCGGTACAGCCTTGTGAAGAACGGGTTGACCCTCACGCTGGCCTCGGAGTTCAGGGACTTCCGGAGTGGGTCTTCGGCGCCCTTGCTTCCGTCGCCGGCGATCCAGCGGATTGCCGAAGCCTTCAGCCGGTAGCCGGGGAAGCCCTCGAGATCGGACACGATGGTGAGCAGGCCCGTCTGCTCCAGGACGCGCAGCAGGTCCCCGATCACGAGCTGCGCGTCATCCGTCGTCAGGGTGGGACCGAGGCCGGCACCTTCGCGCTTCAGGTACCGCCCGTAGGCCGACCGACCGGAGACGAAGAGATCGCCCCGCGGGCGGTTGGGTCGCCCGGGTCGGCCATAGGCGGTCCCGACTTCGACGACCCGCTCGCCCTCGGGAAGCGACCAGGGCCCAGCGAGGTGCTGTCGCGACTCACGTTGGATCCGCTCGTAGCCGAACTCGGTGAGACAGTCCACGTCCACCGCGAGCACGCGGCGGAGCTCATCGAGCAGAATCGTCGCTAGCTCCTGCCGCAGTGCCGGGTCGGCTTCTCGGAGGACGGGCAGACAGCCAGCCCAGGACTCGCTGTCGCGTGCGATCTCCGGCAGGTCGACGTACTCGACGTGGAGGAGCCCCGTCTGCTCGAGGTTGGGCATCGTGATGCGGAAGCCTCGTTGGAGGTCCGTGTAGAGCCGGTACTCGACGACGTTACGCAGTGCGCGGTAGGCCTGGTCGCGCGCTGAGAACCTCGCGAGAGGGTTGGCGGCGATCTCAGGCATTGTCAGCTGCAAGGCATCCGTGACTCGTTGGGCCAGGACCTCATGCGTCAGCCCATCAGGCGAGTCACCCATCGCCGTGAAGAGTGCTCCGCGGAGCTGAGACACCTGAACGAAGTCGTTGAAGTGGCCTGCCTGTAGAGATGCGTCCTGGCGGTTGTCGACGAAGGTGAGCAACTTGCGGGCCTCGGGTGCCAGCTCGTCCGGGCTCAGCGCCTTCAGTGAGCGGACGATACTTGCGCTCACGACCGTGACCGCCGAGGATCGCCCCTCACGGTCAAGGGTCGCCAGCTTCGCGTAGTCGTTTCCTCGGACCTGCTCGTAGGAGACACGGCATCTCATGCAGAAGGCGAAGGGTGTCGAGACGAACCAGCAGCGCAAGCCCTCGCCGCGGCCGACCAGCCGGCCGTCTGACGCGACCCAGATCTCGTTCGGAAGGTACTTCTCCTTGGTCGGCAGCACGGTCGTCTCACCGCGCTCGGAGGTGGCCAGCCAATGGTCAGGCAGACGGTTCTCGGTGATCGGATTCGCCGGCCAAGGCAGGTCTTCGGAGACGTAGATGTAGCCCGTGACGCTGTCGCCTCCCGAGGCATCTGCATCCTTGCGTGGGACGAAGATGGTCTGTCCGTGGCGGCTCACCTTGGCGACGACGAGATAGTCCTGCCCGCATTCACGACAGAATCCCAAAGGGAGCAGGACGTCGTCGGGTCGACCGGGCACGCGCTGTTGGTAGATGCTCGTGATGTACCGGGTCGACTCCGCCTCAGCAGAGACATAGACGGTGTCTCCCTTGGAGAGGAACTGGTGCAACCTGAACGCGAACAGTGGCCGGCTGGTCCCGGGGTTCCGAACCTCGGAGCCGACGAGCAGGGTTCGACGGATCGCCTCGGCGGCCTCCTCGACGGAGGTACCAGCGACGTCGGCCAGGCCGACTGCCGCGATCGGGACCTTGGTGGGCTTGCTCCTCACCAGCCGACCGGAGCCGTCCTCGGTCGCCAACCCGAATGTCTGCTCGACCCATTGAGCAAGAGGGTCACCGGCCAGCTCTTGGTAGGTCGGGGGATGGCGCCGGGACAGCGCGGCCCGGATGGAGTCTCCGAGCTCTCCGCCACGGACATCGCCGGCCTTCGTGGCACGGGTGAGGGTTTCGCCGATGACCCGCTCAGCGGTGACTTCTGATCCGAAGAGCCGAGTGGCCACCTCGGCGACCGCGCGCTGCTGGTCCGCCGACGTCCCGCCGGAGGCCATCGTGGCCGAGGTGCCGATCACCTGCAGGTCAGGGGAGGCGCAGACGTCCCGCAGCCGCCTGATGAGCAGCGCGACGTCGGCCCCTTGGCGGCCGCGGTAGGTGTGCAGTTCGTCAAGGACCAGGAATCGGAGGTCCTGCGCAGCACGGATGAGGTGCTTTCGCTCGTCGGGACGGGTGAGGACGAGCTCGAGCATCACGTAGTTGGTGAGCAGGATGTCCGGCGGATCGGCGAGTATCTGTCGGCGGACATCCTCGCTTTCCTGTCCGGTGTACCGCGCGAAGCGCACCGGTTCCTCGCCCTCGGGGTATCCGAACTCGAGGAACTTCTGCAGCTCGAACATCTGCGAGTTCGCCAGCGCGTTCATCGGGTAGACCACGATGGCCTTCACGCCGGCCTGACGATGGCCGGCGTTGGCGGCACGATCGCGGAGGATCCGGTCGACGATGGGCACGATGTAGGCGAGCGACTTTCCGGAGCCGGTACCGGTCGTCAGCACATACGACTTTCCGGCCCGCGCGACCTCGACGGCATCCCGCTGGTGGCGATGCAGAGTCAGAGTCGACACGCCCGGGTCGTTGCGGTGGGTCTTGACCCGGAAGATGCGCTCGCACTCCTGCTCGATTAGTCCCTCGGCGACGAGCTCGCTGATGCTGCCACCTGTCTCGAAACTCGGGTTGAGACTCAGCCACGGGTCGGGCCACTGAAGACCGCTGGCGAGCTGCTCGTCGACGTGCGCGCTGACCCGCCGGTCTCGAACCTCGACGGCCCCCGACGTGAAGGCGCTGTAGTCCTCGATGAGGCGATCCCGAACCTCGAACACATCCACGCCCGCGTTGCCTCCGTCTACCCGTCGTTAAGCATCCCCGCGATGACCCTAGTGACTGTTGAGCCACGACGAAGGGACTCCGCTCAAATGTCTCGCTGCAAGTCCCTGCGGCGCGCCCACCGTGGTTCAAATGGCATCTGCGCAGGTCACCACGTGGTTGGCTGTGCGACCGGGAAGTCGTCTTGGGGGTTGTTCATGACGTGGTTCGCAGGGGTGCCTCGCGAGATTGAAGTCGCCGGTGTGCGTCTCATCCGTGCCGAACAAGCCATAGAAGCCGGTGAGCCGCCCAATGACTGGAACCACGCGTCACATGAGTACAGCGAGCGTCCGGACTCAGACTGGGTCGCGTCGCAGGTCTTGGACCTGACGCGGCTGCAGCTTCTGGAGCTGCGGCGCGTGGTCGAGCAGATCCTCGGTGCCGACCGGCCGATCATCGCTTTGGAAGACGTTCGGTCGGTTCTCCTTGAGCGTGCAGTGATGCTGCCGGAACCTGACAGAAACGCAGCGGAGTACGAAGTAGACACGGTTGTCGAGGGCTTGGAGCTCCTTGAGGCGCTTCCGCGCGAGATTCACGTTGGTCACGGGTTCGCGGTCGACGGCTCAATCAGCATCACCACGGGCCCGGAGCTGCCCGCGCTCCCCACCATCGGTGTACGAGGGAGCGACACAGGGGAACTTGAGGACGAGCCCGACCGCCTACTTGGCCTCGCAGCAGCACTGACGCGTGCCGCCGGGGAGCTGTACTGGCTGCTGCCCGTGAAGGCGGTCCAAGACAACACGCAGCCACAACGGTCCAGTCCCCACGATGAACTCCTCCCGGTCGTCAAGCCCTCAGAGGTGCCACCGGCTTCGGGCGGCCGGAAGGTCTCGGGGTCTCCGGTGTTTGTCGCTGCCTCACGCCTCGACGAGGTGATGCTCGAGCTGACGTTCGACCAAGCGCTCGCTTTGACGCGGCTCGTCATTGAGTGCGGCGGAGGCCCTGCGGCGGTTGGTGGGAAGCGGGGCCTCATGACCTCGCAGACGGCCAAGCACCTGACTGCGCTCGGGCTCGTGCGCCGAGTTGAGGTCGGCACGGTTGAGGCCATCTACATGGCGCGGGTTCCATCGGTGCGCGACACCCTCACTGCCCCCGAGCTCCGGGTGGTCGGGGTTCGGAATACCGCCAAGCTGGCCGTTGAGGCCGCGCAGCGGGGCACTGACCTGGTGCGGGAAATCTTGTTGAGGGAGGGGTTAGCGGTCCCCGCTGAGGTGCCCGCGCAGCATCCACCACTGGACCGCAGGCAGTTCGGCCAACTCGAACTGGACCTCGGCAGCCCGAATCCAGACGAGGACGATGTCGCCCGTGCGGTACGCGGCCTCATCCAGGAAGCGATGACGTACCGAGACGGCCCCGCGGTCGGGGAGCTTCTTCGAGTGATTGGTCGGTTCACAAAGCTGGCGCCATTCAACGCACTGCTCCTGGACGCCCAAGCCCCCGGCTGTCGCCACGTTCTACCGGCGCACAAGTGGCTGGAGGACTGGAGCCATCGAGTCAAGCCTGGCGAGCGTCCACGGATCATCCTGCGTACGTTTGGCCCGGTACTCCCGGTCTTCGACGTGAGCCAGGTTGAGCCGAGCGGCCGCGACGTACCCCCGCTTCCACAGGAGATCCGAGGCCCGTTCGCAATGGCGCCGATCGTCGGCGTCGAGCACGCATTTGCACAATCGGCTCACACCGCTGTGTCGGAGGGGATCCGTATCAGTCAGACGCACGACGGCGCGGGCAGCGCCGGATCGGCACGCTCTGGATGGGGAGCTGGCACCCTGAGCGTCGCCAGGTCAGAGCGTTCGAAGCCCCACCTTGTCCCTGTCACGGTCGACATCGAGATCAACCGAAACCTCGACCCGGGAGCGGCCTATGCGACGTTGGCGCACGAGCTGGGGCATGTGTACTGCGGGCACGTTGGCTCGCCGTCGTCTGACCTTTGGCCCGACCGCAGCACTGTCACCACCGAGACCGCTGAGTGCGAGGCGGAAGCGGTTGCTTACATCGCGTGCTTGCGGCTGAAGCCGGACGTGCGCATGCCGCCGCACCTTCACCAGTACCTGACGCCCGGGGCTCCTGTGCCACCGATCGACCTCGAAGTGGTGACGAAGGCGGCCGGTCGCGTCATCAACTTGTACGAGTCACCGGCTGAGGTGTGGCGCAGGCTGTCTGACCGGCAGAAGAAGGCGCGGCAGCAGGGTCGCCCAATGTAAACAGAGGCTGGTCTGAGCGGCCTAGGTATTGCCCGCAACACGCTCGGTGCCGGTCTTCGAGGCTCGAAGGTAGCCGGCCAGGACCTCACCGCGTGGCTGGACGTGGTGCATCAGCTTCGAACTGATGGCACTGGCGTCCCGCTCGCTCAGTGGGATCAGGGAGCGGCGAAGGCGGACGCTCCATGTAGCCGCGTCAGGTAGGAAGTCGAGGTGACCCGCCATGGGCCCGAGTTCGACCCCATGGTGAAGCGGCGCGACACCCTCGATGTCGACGTCGAACCCTGTCGTGAAGTCCCGACCACGAAACGAGACTGCCTCCGGCAGGGGGCCAGGAGACGTCCTGACAGTGGCCAGCCCCATGACCAGCCCGCGGTCTCGGCTGGGATTCCGGTAGCACCCTCGAGTCGTGTAGAGGAGTAGCTGGTCACCAATGGCTGGCGCGGAGCGTGCGCGGCCCGCCGGAATGGCCCATCGTTGCTCGGACAGAAGCCACGCCAACGGTTCCCTGTCCGAGATCACCAGCAGCGAGACCACCATGCACCCATTCTGCCCTCGCGGCTCGGCCGACCTCCGGCGCTCGAGACGAGTCGGTGTCGGGGAGCCCCACCGGTGCCTGTGGATATCCGCTACAGGTCTAAGTAGGCGAGCTCCTTGAGTACCACCATTTCGAGCGGCACCTCATAAGGTGCGAGCTAGGAGACGGTTGATCCACATGGCTGCCGCCACACCGTGCCTGTTGCACGGGGCTGGGAGAACCCACTTAGCGGCGCTTCATTCCGGGGCCTATGGGGCTAGGTCAATGCGCAGGGACCTAAGCGTCCCAGGATTGACGTCTTGCCGTCGCCGCAGGAGTTCGAGCAAGTCCTCCTGGCGGGGTTGGCCGAAGGTCAGCCGGTACAGGGCCACGTCCTTCTTGATCCGCGCGTACCTGGCGGCGTCGGAGCTGAGGAGAATGGGTGCGACATGCCGCTCGATCTTCGCCGGTCCCGGGTAGACCCAGCACGGTGTGAACCCGCCGTACTGGCCCTCGTAGTCTCGGGCCGCCTCATAGAGGTGGTTCCAAGGGTTGCCGCCGTCGCCACGTGCAAGCACCGATGCGCCATGTCGCGCGGCGATGTTCTTGCGGATCGCGTGGCCGCGGTAGCGGTCGACACGGCCCTCGCGCTGCTCGAAGTCGACCGGGTTGGCGGGGGTGTTCCAGTGGAAGACCGCGTGACACCACCAGTGGAAGTCCACGCCCTCCTGACCCACCGAGGTGGAGGCGAGGACGAACGGCCAGAAGGGACTGTTGAAGGCTTGCCTGACCTCGGGCTGCCTTGCGTCCTCCCCGGCCGCCCGTCGCCCTCCGTACCGGAGGGCGAAGCGCGGGACGAACGACAGCGAGCCGTTGAGGTCTGACGCGTTCAGTGCGCGCTGGCTGCTCGTGCGCAGGCTGAGCGCGGATGCGGCATTCCAAGCCAGGTCCGACAGGACATCGCCCGTGACCGGCCCGTTGCGAAGGTCCTGCAGCAGGTGGTGCAGGTACTCGTCGAGGACCGATTCCAGGTTTCCTGCGGCGCAGTACGCAAGGACCTGCCGCCAGTACGGCCGATCTGTGCCGTCGGTGCGCTCGACAATCTTGATGGCATCCGGTCGGTTGAAGAGCGAGCGCAGCCCGTTCGCCAGTACAGCGGCCGCTTCGAAGAGGCCCACATCCTCGACACTCTCGGCCTCGGAGACCAGTCGCCCGATTGCGCGTAGGGCGATGTTCCCGGGGGAGAAGAGGGCGACATCCGCCAGCACGGAAATGGTCGCGTCGTCGACCGGCTTCGGTCCTTGCGCCCGGGCGGTTCGGGCGTCGCATCAGGGCCCCCGTCGTCGTTCCCGGCCGGGTCGTCCTGGGGCACGACGCCGTCGACGAGGGCCGCGAAGTCGGCGAGCTCGGGGCTGAGCCGCTTGCGCTCCCAGGCCTGGCGCACCTCGCCGTGCCCGAGCCCGTCGGGGTTGCAGTAGGAGCACTGCACCCAGAGGAAGTCCGGGTCCTCGGGCGCTCGCGGTGGGAACGCCCCACGGGCGATGCCCGAGACCAAGGTGCCCACGGTCGCCGCGTAGGTGGCACCGACCTCGGGGGTGAGCTCCACCTCGACGCGCTCCCAGTGCTTGTGGACGAACCAGTAGAGGGCGCGACGGGCGTGTCTGGGCGGCCGTGGACGGCCCGGGCCGCGAGGGCGTACACGGGGAGCTGGAGCTTCTCGCCCGCAGCGACCGGGTCCTGCTTCAGGCTGCGGAACGTGCGGGCGCTGCCGGTCTTGATGTCCGTGACGAGGAGGGTTCCGTCGCGGGCCTGGTCGACCTTGTCGGCGGAACCGTGGAAGGCGACGCTCCCGGCATCCGGAAGGTCGAGGCGGACCGGCTCGGTGCCGTCGAAGCCGAAGGCCAGCTCGCTGGCGACCACCCGGGCGCCGAGCCGCGCCGCCACTCGTTGTCGTCGGTGACCATCCTGTCGAGGGTGGTGAGGAGGCGAAGTCGGGCGACGGGCCACAGGCGGGGGTGGCCGGTGAGGCCCTCGGACTCGAACCGGTCGGCCGTCGCCGCGCCGATCTCCTGGAGGCGGCGGCGCTGGGCGTCGGACCACGGCTGGCCGTAGCCGGGCAGCTCGCCGCGCTCGGTCGCCTCGGTGACGAGCTGGTCGAAGGACTCGTGGACGATGTTGCCGACGTCCAGCGCGTTGATCTCGATGGCCTCCTCGGGGGACTCCACCGGCTCGACGTGCAGCATCCGCTGGACGAACCACGCGTGGGGGCAGATGGCGTACCGCTCGAGGGAGGTGGGGGAGACGAGGCGCTCGCCGGTCGCGAAGTCGGTCAGCCCCTCGCTGCCGGTGAGGTTGCCGTCGAAGCGGGTGAACTCGTTCGACTCCCGGGCGCGCTGGAGCTCGCGGGCGGCCGCGACAGCGTCGTCCTCCAGGTCGTGGGTCGCGGAGGCCGCGCGCATCGCCCACTCCTGGCGGGTGCTCGGCTCGTCGGTGTCGAGAACGGAGGCCGCGAACGACGGCGAGCTGTGCAGCCACGCCTGCGAGGCGCCGACACCGTCGGCCCACCGCGTCGCGGCGAGGTTCGGGTTGCCGCTGAGCGCGCGTAGGGACGGCAGCAGCCACCGGCTGGGGAGCCGCTCGCTGCTGCGCCGCAGGTCCCCGCGCGGGAAGCTCGCGGTGACGCGCGGCGCCGTGTCGAAGGCGGCGAGCAGCTGCCGGTGCTTGGTGTCGAGGGTGGTGCGGGTCGAGGGGAGCTGGCCCGCGGATGCCGCCCGCACCCGTTCGGGGAGAAGGGAGTCCTCGTGGAGCCGGCCGGGGTAGAGGTCCTCGGAGAGCCCGACGACCCAGACCTCGTCGAGGTCGAGGCCGACCGCCTGGGAGAGCGGGGCGACGAGGACGCCCTCGCCGAACCGGCCGACGCGGGGGAGGGCCGACTCGAGCTCGACGCCGAGCACCTCCTCGAGGCCGAGGAGGGACGGGGCGAGGCCCTGCGTGTCGAGGGCGGTGAGCCCGGTGAGCACGCGTTCGACGACGCCGAGGGCGTACTGCTCCTCGAGCGGCAGGCGCCGGCGGCGGTCCTCGGTGAGGACGGCATCGAGCAGGTCGAGCATGGCGCGTCCCAGGGCGTGCCACGTGGAGGTGCGGGCGGCGTCGTCGAGGCTGCGCTGGAGGTCCGTGACGAAGGTGAGCAGCTGCTCGCCGGCCTCGACGTTGCGGCGGGCGTGGGCGCGGCTCGACTCGTAGTCGGTGGTCGCGGCCTCGTGCTCCTGGCGCTCGACGTACGCCTCGAGCTTGGCCTGCCAGTCCTCTCCGCCGATGACGCCGGCCTCTCGCGAGACCCGTTCGAAGCGGGCGACGCTGACCCGCGCGCCGGTGAAGGTGGTGAGCGGCACCTCGCCGAGGGTCCGCATCACGTCGCCGCGGCGGAATCCGGTGCGGGCGTTCTCGAGCAGCCCGAGGAGCAGACGAGCCGTGGCGCGCTCGGCGACGGGGCGCACCCCGGCGCCGTTGACGGTGATTCCAGCGGCGGCGAGGTGTTCGTGGAGCAGCCGGGCGTAGGGGGAGACGTTGGCGTAGAGGACGGCGAGCCGGTGGGCGGGGTGCTCTCGGAGGGCGGCGACGACCTCGCGGACGGCGCAGCGCACTTCGTCGTCGGCATCGGATGCCGTGAGCACGCGGTGAGCGGTGGGCTCCTCGCGTGCTGGGGTGTGTGGTTCTCGGTCGCCGTCGTGGGCGCGGTCGGTGTCGCGGTCCTGGGTAGCCGTCACGGCGGCGACGGCGGCGACGACCGCGGCATCCGGCCGCTCTGTGGCGGTGAGAGCCGCGACCACGTGGAGGCCCGGCGCGGCGGCGGCGAGGGCGCGCAGCATCCAGGTCTCGGCCCGGTCGAGGTCCTGCGGCAGGTACAGGACCAGGGTGCCGAGCTCGTCGGTGGACGCCGCTCCCGACCCGAGCAGGTTGGTCGCCGTGTGGAGGAGGTCGGTGGTGTCGTAGAAGCCGTCGATCAGGCGGTCGCGGGTGGCCTGGTGCAGCCGCACGACGTCGGCCGTCAACGACGAGACGCGGACGAGGTGGGGGAGCGCCTCGGGGTCGACGTCGCGCAGCGCGCGGTGCGAGCGGGCGAGGGCCCTGGCGGTGGCCGGGTGCGCGGCCACCGGGGCGAAGGTGCCCGGGTCGGTGTCGAGGCAGGCGCGGACCGCGGCCGCGGTGACGGCTGACGTCGCGGGCCGTCGGCTGGCGCCGGCGAACGTGGGGGCCGCGAGCTGCTCGGCGATGTGGCGAAGGGTGGTGAACCGGATGGCGGCGATGCCACGGCGGTCGGGTCCGAGCCCGTGCGCGAGGAAGCGCCGCGCGACGATGCCGGCGATGTTGTTCGGGACGAGCACCGTCACCGGCGCCATCGCGTCGTCGGCCTTCGCTTCGGCGACGACGCCCCGCAGTGCCTGCAGTGCTTCGGGGCCGTAGCGAACCCATCTGATCTCGCCGGTCACCATCCCCTCCTCCGTGGCCTGCCACTCACGCTAACGTGGCACAGGCTCCGTGACCTGCGGCTTCGGCGACACTCCAAGTGTGATGCACGGCCAATTCGTCCTCGCTGGGAGGTCAGCGAATCACCAATGTGAGGCACGCAGACGGCGCATCCAGGGGCTGAACCTGGGTTCGCAAAGGCCACCGAGGCGGGCACGCCAAGCCAGGACGCTGGCCTCGACCCTGGCGACCCTCGACGTCGGTTCCACATCGTTGCTCGCGCGACTCGAGACGTGCTGGGTGCGCCCGGGACGGGTAGTGGCTGGGTGGTGGAAACCCGTCGGGGGGCCCGAACGGCAGGCGTGACGCGGTGGGGTACCTTCGCGCCATGGCGAAATCTCCGAGGGTCCGAGAGCAGCACATCGCAGTCTTTGGAGAAAGCGGTTCAGGCAAGACGGTGCTGGTGTCGTCCTTCTTTGGTCCCACCCAGGAAGGGTCCTACTCGAACGACCTCTGGCACCTGGTTGCTGACGAGACTGGCCAGGGCAATCGGCTGTACCAGAACTACCTCGGGATGCGGGACCGAGCGACGGCGCCATCGCTCACCAAGTTCGGGAGCTCGACGTACTACTTCACTCTAAAGTTGAAGAGCGGGGACAACGCGGCATCGAGGAAACGCCCGTTCGACGCCCTGCGGCTCGCGTGGCACGACTACCCCGGAGAGTGGTTCGAGGAGACGCCGAGCAGCGATGAGGAGGCTCGTCGGCGCGTCGACACCTTCAGGTCATTGCTTCGTTCCGATGTTGCGCTCTTCCTCGTGGACGGTCAGAAGCTGCTCGCCTACGAAGGCGAGGAAGAGCGGTACCTAAAATGGCTCATCGAACTTGACCGGGCACCTCGCGGATCGCAGCTGAGGCTCGCCGGTATTGGCGAG
>NZ_BAABGM010000008.1:0-189767 GCF_039541575.1 Fodinibacter luteus
GGACGCCGCGACCGCGTGGGCGGCGATCGACCGCCTGGCCCACGACTACGTCGCCCAGGGAGTGTGTGCGAACGTCGAGCAGGCCCGCGGCCAGGCCCTGACCGACCTGGTCACCGGCAACGCCACGGTCGAGGTCCAGGTGGTGCTGACCGTGCCCGCCGACGCCTGCCCCACCGACCCGGTGCCCACCGACCCGGCGCCCACCGACCCGGCGCCCACCGACCCGGCCGACCCTGCGCGGACGCCGGGCGGTACCTGCCGACACGACGGCGGGGTCGGCAAGGCTGACCCGCCTCCTCAGGGCGGTGCTGTCGCGGACGGGGGCGGCGGTCCTGACGGAGGCGTCGCGTCCGAGGGCGGGTCGCAGGTTTCGGCGTCGGCTGGCGAGGACACTCAGGGGGCTGAACGCGCCGAGTCGCGCGCGACACGCTCGAACTCGCCTGCTGATTCCGCAGCCGCGGGGCCGCCGGGCGTGCAGAGGGCTTGCGCGACGGATGGTTGCGAAGCGGTGCGTGGGCAGGACTTGGTGCAGGTGCAGGGGTGCCGCCCGTCGGAGCCGTTGCTGGTGCCCCGGGCCTGGCTGTTGGAGCACCTGGCACGCGGTTCGTCCGGGAAGCAGCCAGGACACCGGCACCGGCGCCGGCGACGCCGCGACGGCACGCCGGACCGGGCCGGGCCGACGTCGACCGCCCCGTGCTCGACCGCCCCGTGCTCGACCGCCCCGGTGATCGAGCCGAGGGTGGTGCCGTGTGACCCGGTGTCCGGGGCCCGGGTCGACCCCGGGCAGGACCTGGCCAGCGGCGCCTACCGGCCCAGCCCGGCGCTGGCGGCGCTGGTGCGCGCCCGCGACGGGCGGTGCCGCTTCCCCGGGTGTACGGTCGCGGCCCGGTTCTGCGACCTGGACCATGTGCGACCGTGGCCGGCTGGGCCGACCGCGGCCGGCAACCTGTTGACGGTGTGTCGACGCCACCACCGGATCAAGCAGTCCCCCGGCTGGTCGGTGCGCCTGCACAACGACGGCAGCGCGAGCTGGACCGACCCGCTCGGCACGGTGCGCACCACCGAGGCGTTGGACGCCCTGGCCGTGCTCGTCCTCCGAGGTGACGAGCCCCGGGGTCCCGACGGCACAGCCGGCCGGGACGACGTACCCGCTGACCACGGCCACGATGACCCACCCGGTGGGTATGGCGACGGTGACGCCCTCGAGGGCCGCGGCGACGCGGCTGTGAGGATGGGACCGTGGAGCGCCCTGGAGACCCACCTCGAGTTCACGGTCGACCACGTCCCGCGACTGACCCACGCCCGGGTCGTCATGCCTCCCGGGCACCGTCGGTGCACCGCCGCCGCCCTACGCGCCGCGACGGCCCGACGCCGCGCCCTCGCGAGGTTCCCCGAGGAACCCCCCTTCTGAGCAGGAAGCTCGGGACCGGGGGCCTCGGTGGTCGACCGACCCGACACGTCTCCGCCATCTCGCGACCCGCTGCGCCGGTAGCGACTTCGGCCGACCTCACGACCCCATGCACCAGTCGCTGGGTGGGTCGGGCTCGCAACCACGGCGGCGGTCACGCAACATGCTGCGACCCTGTCAACCGAACCAGCGGCTCGTCCACTGCATCCCGGTGCGGAACCCGAGCCGTTCGTAGAGCCGACGGGCCACGTCGTTGTCGGCGAACATGCCCAGGGCGCACGCCCCGGTGCCGACGACCGCCCGCCGGGTGAGGTGGGCGGTGACCGCGGCACCCCAGCCCTCGCCACGCCGGGCGATGTCGACCGCGATGCCCGCCAGCGTCGGGGTGCCGGCGGCGCACGGCTCACTCCCACCGAGGGCGACGAGCCGCCCGCTGGCCTCGTCGCGCACGCCGACCCACAGCTGGCCGGGACGGGCGAACGGCTCGCCGTGGGTGCGCGGGCTGTGGCGAGTGAGGAAGTCCTCGGCCTCCCGGCGGTGCGACGGGTCGACGCCGACGACACGCTCCTCCCCAGCGACGACCGGCGGGAGGTCGCGGGTCCACAGCCAGTCCCACTCGCCTCCGCGGCGGCCGAGGTCGAGCCGCTGCTCGACGACCCCGACGAGCCCTCGCGGCACGCTGAGGTGCCGGTTGCCGCCGCCGGTGACCCAGGCCCGGACGGTCGGGTCGTCGAGCAGCATCGCCAGACCGGTCGCCGTGCCGAGGACGGCCGAGCCCGGGACGCCGTGGTCCGAGCGGCGGTGGAAGGCGACGGTGAGGTCGTGACCGTCGTCGACGGCGTACGCGGGGGCGACGAACCCGGCGCCGACGTCGAGCACCGCCACCGGGTGACCGCCGACCGCGGTGACGAGCTCGTCGAGGGTCGTCAGGGGACGCACGACGCTCACTCGGTGATGCCCCACCGCTCGTGAAGCCTTCGGAGGGGGCGGGGCGCCCACCAGTTCGCCGAGCCGAGCACGGACATCGTCGCCGGGACGAGCAGCATCCGCACGAGTGTGGCGTCGATGGTGATGGCGAGCACGAGGGCCACGCCCATCTGCTTCATGACGAGCAGGTCGCCCGCGGCGAAGCCCGCGAAGACGATGACCATGAGCAGGGCCGCGGAGGTGATGATCCGACCGGAGCGCTGCAGGCCCAGCGTCACCGCCGTCCGGGTGTCGTACCCCTGCTCGTGGAGCTCGACGATGCGCGAGAGCAGGAAGACCTCGTAGTCCATGGACAGCCCGAACCCGAAGGCGAGGACGAGCAGTGGGATCGTGTTCTCGACCGCGCCGGTCGACGTGAAGCGCAGCAGCTCCTCGAGGTGGCCGTCCTCGAAGATCCACACGGTGACACCGAGCGCTGCCCCGAGGGACAGCACGTTCATGACGAGCGCCTTGACCGGGATGACGACCGATCCGGTCATGAGGAAGAGCAGGACGAGGGTCGCGAGCACGACGAGGCCCACCGCCCACCACGCGCGCTCGGCCACCGTCGCCCGGAAGTCGACGATGCCCGAGGCCTGACCCACGACGAAGGCCTCGAACGGCGGCCGGTCGGTGCGCAACGAGTCGACGAGCGCGCGCGACGCGTCGCCGGTGCCGGAGTCGCCGGTCTGGATGCCGACCGTCGAGACCCCGCGCTCGAGCGTCCTCACCGGGTCGACCGACTCGACGCCGGGCCGCTCACCGAGTGTCGACGCCCACGCCTCGACCTCGGCGACCGGGGCCCGCGTGACCACGAGCACCTCGGCGCCCGCGAGCAGGGGGTAGCCCGCGCGGAAGTCCTCGTAGAAGACGCGCTCGGGGGTGCCCTTCGGCAGCAGCTCCGGGCCGGAGGACGTGAGCTCGAGCCGCAACGTCGGCAGGGCCATGACGACGAGCAGCCCGGACACGACCGCGATGACCGCCCACGGCATCCGGTGCACGACCTCGGCGAGGCGCGAGAAGACGCCGACGTCGGCGGCCGACTCGGTGCCCTTGCGCAGCAGCCGCCGGGCCCCGAGGGCGCACAGGGCCGGGATGAGCGTGAGGGCGACGGCGAGTGCGATGAGGACGACCGAGACCCCGGCGACGCTCACCGCCCGGATGAAGGGGATCTCGAGGACGAGCAGACCCGCGAGCGAGATGGCGACGGTGATCGCGGAGAACACGACGGTGCGTCCGGCGCGGTCCATCGTCGACGCGGTGGCCGCCATGACCTGGTCGCGGGTCGTCTCGCTGACCGGTGCGCCCCGGAGCAGCGCGCGCAGCTCCTCGCGGAATCGGGAGACGACGAGCAGGCCGTAGTCGATGCACAGGCCGAGGCCGAGCACGGTGACGACGTTGACGACGGACGCGTCGAGGTCGAGCACGTAGGACAGGCCGAGCAGCGACGCCAGCGCCCCGGCGATCGAGGCGACCGCCCCGAGCACGGGGAAGCCCGCGGCGACGAACCCGCCGAAGACGACGACCATGACGAGGAAGCTGACCGGCAGGGCGATGCCCTCACCGCGCTGGCCGTCGATCTTGACCTGCTCGATGATGCGGTCGACGAGGGCGCGCAGCCCACCGCGCTGGTCCCCCGTGGCGCCGGTCTGCGCGGCGAGGGTGTCGAGGACGACGTCGACCTCCTCGGTGGCGGCGGCCTCGTCCTCGGCCGTGTTGTCGGGGTCGAAGGTGACGACCGTCGCGAAGCCGCCGGATGCCGGGTCGCCGTCGAGGACGAACCGCAGCGCCTGGGGGGAGGTGGGCCCCTCGGGCACGACGAACGGGTTGACCGCCGACTCGACGTGCTCGATGGCCGTGAGGTCGCGCACCGCGACGGTGGCCGCCGTCGCGACGGCCGGGTCGGCGAGGTCGACCCCGGTGAGGGTCTGGGTGTAGGTGCTGAAGCCGCTGCCGCCACCCTCGGCGAGCAGGTCACGGCCCTGCTGGTTCTCGCCGTCGACGACGATCTCGCCGCTGTCGAGGCGGTCGAACAGGCTCGGGGTGCCGAGCGCGCCGAGCGCGACGGCGAAACCGGCGACGATGAAGACGAGCCACCCGACGACGACCGCCCTGGCCCGGCGGGCGACGAGCCGGCCCCACCGGCGCAGGAGGGCGCCGTGGCGGGGGTCGGGCGTCGTCATGGCGACAGCGTCCCACGGGGGTGCGGCGGCGCGGACGACGGGCCGGACGAGGGGTGGGGGCGACGGTCGGGCGAGCCCTCGACGATGTGCTCCAGGGGTGTCGGGTCCGGTCGGTAGCCTCGGCGGGTGAGTCTCGACGACACCGACCTGTTCGGCGCGGCCGCCGCCGGCGGCGCGGGCGGCGGCGGACCGGCATCCCTGCCGCCCCTCGCCGTGCGGATGCGCCCGCGCTCGGTCGAGGAGGTCCGCGGCCAGGGGGACGTGCTCCGCCCGGGCAGCCCGCTGCGCCGGCTCATCGAGGGCAGCGGGGGAGCGGCCGGCCCCATCTCGGCGATCCTGTGGGGGCCCCCCGGCACCGGCAAGACGACCCTGGCCCACCTCGTCGCGACCGCCGCCGACCGCGAGTTCGTCGAGCTGTCGGCCGTCACCGCCGGCGTCAAGGACGTGCGCGCCGTCATGGAGCACGCGAACCGGGCCCGCGACATGTACGGCCGGCAGACCGTGCTCTTCCTCGACGAGATCCACCGGTTCACCAAGGCCCAGCAGGACGCCCTGCTCCCCGGGGTCGAGAACCGCCAGGTCGTGCTCGTCGCCGCCACCACCGAGAACCCGTCGTTCTCGGTCATCGCACCCCTGCTCTCGCGGTCGATGCTCGTGACCCTCGTGCCCCTCACCGACGAGGAGGTCGCCGACGTCCTCACGTCCGCGGTGGCCGACGAGCGGGGCCTCGACGCCGCCTACGACCTGCACGACGACGCCCGCGAGCACCTGGTCCGACTGGCCGGGGGCGACGCCCGCCGCGCCCTGACCTTCCTCGAGGCGGCGGCCGGCGTGGCCGAGGACGCCCTCGCCGCCGGAGCCGAGCGTCCCGACGTCCTGCCCATCACCCTCGCACGGACCGAGCAGGCCGTCGCCCACGCCGCCGTGCGCTACGACCGCACCGGCGACCAGCACTACGACGTCGCGTCCGCCCTCATCAAGTCGATGCGCGGCTCCGACGTCGACGCCGCGCTGCACTACCTGGCCCGGATGCTCGAGGCCGGGGAGGACCCTCGGTTCATCGCCCGCCGCATCGTCATCGCCGCCTCCGAGGACGTCGGCCTCGCCGACCCCACGGCCCTGCAGACCGCCGTCGCCGCCATGCACGCCGTCGCGCAGATCGGCATGCCCGAGGCGCGCATCATCCTCGCCCAGGCCGTCGTCCACAACGCGCTGGCCCCGAAGTCGAACGCCGCCTACACCGGCATCAACGAGGCGATCGCCGACGTCCGTGCCGGACGCGGCGGGGCGGTGCCAGCGCACCTGCGGGGCAGCGGGTACGCCGGCGCCGCGCGCCTCGGCCATGGCAAGGGCTACGTGTACTCGCACGACGCGCCGGATGCCGTCGCCGCCCAGCAGTACCTGCCCGACGACCTCGCCGGGACCACGGACTACTACCGGCCGACCGACCGGGGGTTCGAGAGCCGGCTCCAGGAACGCTGGACGTGGCTCAAGGGGCGGCTGGGGCGCGCGCCCGGCGCGGACGAGGAGCGCCCCGGACGCTAGGCTCGGGCGCATGGAATGGACCCTTGGGGGCATCGCGGGGCTCATCGCCGCGCTCGCGTTCGCGTACCTCGTGGTGCGCCTGGCCGGCCTGCTCGGCAGGGCCGGGCGGATCCTCGACGAGACCGCCGTCAGCCTGCGGACGACGAGCGACAACGTCCAGCCCACGCTCAAGGGCCTCACCGACACCGTGAGCCTGACGAACGACCAGCTGACCCGGGTCGACGGCATCACGAGCTCGGTCTCGTCGATGACGACGAACGCGTCCGCACTGACGTCCGTGGCGGCCGCGACGGTCGGCTCGCCGCTCATCAAGGTCGCCGCGTTCAGCTACGGGGTGCGCACGGCGATGGCCGGCCTGCGCAGGGCACGCCGGTGAGCCGGCGCACCGTCGTCCTCGCGGCCGTGGCGGTCGGTGTCGGCTACGCCGTGTGGCGCCTGCCCGCGACCCGGCGCTTCGTCAGGACGGTCAGGGAGGCCAGCGCCCGTCGCGAGGCCGAGCTGCGCGAGGCCGTCGAGGTGGCCGTACGCACCGACGCGACGTCCCGGGCCCCCCGCCACGCCGCTGGCGCGACGGTCCCCGAGCTCGACGTCGAGGCGGGCTGGGACCGCGACCGCCGCCACGGCCGCGCGGGCTCGCACACTGCGGGCTCGCACACCGCGGGCGCACACACCGCGGGCGCGCGAACAGCGGCCTCGCTCGGCGCCGACGACCCCGGCCGCTCGCTGTCGCCGGAGGAGGCGCGGGCCCTGCTCCTCGACCCCACGGGCGAGCGAGCTCCGTAGGGGCCCTGCGCCCCCGCCCCTCGCCCGAGCCCACCGACCCGCCGGTCGCGCGCGGCATACGATGGCGCGTGCCCGCACCCGGTGGCACCGATGACCCCCTAGGACTGAGACCGCATGGAAACCGCTGAGATCCGGCGCCGCTGGCTGGCCTTCTTCGAGAAGAACGGCCACAGCGTCGTCCCCTCCGCGCCGCTCATCCACGACGACCCGAACCTGCTGTTCGTCAACGCCGGCATGGTGCCGTTCAAGCCCTACTTCCTCGGCCAGGAGACGCCCCAGTGGGACCGGGCGACGAGCGTGCAGAAGTGCGTGCGCACCGGGGACATCGAGGAGGTCGGCAAGACCTCCCGGCACGGGACGTTCTTCCAGATGAACGGCAACTTCTCCTTCGGTGACTACTTCAAGGAGGGGGCGATCCGCCTCGCCTGGGACCTGCTCACCTCCTCCCCGGAGCAGGGCGGCTACGGGCTCGACGGGGACCTGCTGTGGGCCACGGTCTACGAGGACGACGACGAGGCCGCCGAGCTGTGGCCGAGCGTCACCGGCATCACCACGGACCGCATCGTGCGTCGCGGCAAGGCCGACAACTACTGGCACATGGGGGTGCCCGGGCCCGGGGGCCCGTGCTCGGAGATCTACGTCGACCGCGGCCCGGACTACGGCCCCGACGGCGGCCCGGCCGTCGACGAGGACCGCTTCCTCGAGGTGTGGAACCTCGTCTTCATGCAGCACGAGCTGTCCGAGGTGCGCAGCAAGGTCGACTTCGACATCGCCGGCGACCTGCCGAGCAAGAACATCGACACCGGCATGGGGCTCGAGCGGATGGCGTCGATCCTCCAGGGGGTCGACAACATGTACGAGATCGACGAGGTCTACCCCGTCCTCGCCCGGGCGGCGGAGATGACGGGCAAGCAGTACGGCGCGCGCTCCGGTCACTCGGCAGGGTCGAGCCACCCCGACGACGTGCGGCTGCGGGTCGTCGCCGACCACGTGCGCTCCTCGCTCATGCTCATCGGCGACGGGGTCACTCCGGGCAACGAGGGCCGGGGCTACGTGCTGCGCCGGATGCTGCGCCGGGCCGTGCGCTCGATGCGCCTGCTCGGCCACGACGACCCCTGCCTGCCCGAGCTGCTGCCGGTCTCGCTCGAGCGGATGAGCCAGTCCTACCCCGAGCTGGGCACCGGGTTCGACCGCATCGCCCAGATCGCGTACGCGGAGGAGGAGGCGTTCCGCCGCACCCTCGCCGCGGGCACGACGATCCTCGACACGGCGGTCGCGCGGACCAAGGAGTCCGGCGGTGCGACCCTCGCCGGCGAGCACGCCTTCCAGCTGCACGACACGTACGGCTTCCCCATCGACCTCACCCTCGAGATGGCGGCCGAGCAGGGCCTCGAGGTCGACCGGGAGGGTTTCGCGCACCTCATGCGCGAGCAGCGCCAGCGGGCCAAGGCCGATGCCAGGGCGAAGAAGTCGGGCCACGCGAACACCGAGGTGTGGCGCGACCTGCGCGCGAACGGCGCGACCGAGTTCCGGGCCTACGAGGAGCTGACGAGCGAGGCCACGGTCATCGGGCTCGTCGTCGACGGCGCGGCCGTCACCGAGATCGAGCCCGGCCAGCGCGGCCAGGTCGTGCTCAACCGCACGCCGTTCTACGCCGAGTCCGGAGGGCAGGTCGCCGACGAGGGCGTCATCGCCGGCGACGGCGCGCACCTCAAGGTCGTCGACGTCCAGCGGCCGGTCAAGGGCCTCATCGCGCACACCGTCGAGGTGGTGACCGGCCCGCTGCGCACGGGCGCGAGCGTGCTCGCCGAGGTCGACCCCGAGTGGCGCCTGTCGGCGTGCCAGGCGCACTCGGGCACGCACGTCGTGCACGCCGCGCTGCGCCAGGTGCTCGGCCCGTCGGCCCTGCAGTCCGGCTCGTACAACAAGCCCGGCTACCTGCGCCTGGACTTCGCGTGGGGGCAGGCGCTGTCGGCGGCGACCCGCAGCGAGATCGAGGAGGTCGCCAACCTCGCCGTGCGCCGGGACCTCCCCGTCTCCGCGACCTTCATGCCGCTGCCGCGGGCCCGCGAGATCGGGGCGCTCGCCCTCTTCGGCGAGACCTACGACGAGGACGTCCGCGTCGTCGAGATCGGGGGGCCGTGGAGCCGGGAGCTCTGCGGCGGCACCCACGTCCAGCACTCGAGCCAGATCGGCGCCCTGACGCTCACCGGTGAGTCCTCCGTCGGGTCGGGGGTGCGCCGCGTCGAGGCCTTCGTCGGCATCGAGGCGCTGCGCCACCTCGCCCGTGAGCGGGCCGTCGTCGCCGAGCTGAGCACCCTCGTCGGCGCACGGCCCGACGAGCTCGCCGAGCGGGTCGGCGCCCTGGTTTCGCGCCTCAAGGACGCCGAGCGCGAGCTCGAGCGGGTCCGCCGTGAGCAGGTCTCGGCTGCCGCGGGATCGCTCACCGAGCGGGCCCGCGACGTCAACGGGGTCACCTTCCTCGGTCACGACGCCGGTGCGGCCGGCGCCGACGACGTGCGCACCATGGTGCTCGACCTGCGGGGCCGCCTCGGCACGGAGCGGCCGAGCGTCGTCGCCATCACCGGCGCCGCGAAGGGGCGCCCGGTCGTCGTCGTGGCGACCAACGAGGCGGCCCGGGCGCGCGGCATCCGGGCGGGCGAGCTCGTCCGGGTCGCCGCGACGGCCCTCGGTGGCGGCGGCGGGGGCAAGGACGACATCGCCCAGGGTGGCGGCCAGGACCCCGCGAAGGTGGGCGACGCGCTGTCGGCGGTCGAGTGGCGGGTCGGGGAGCTCGCCGGCTGATGCCGACGACCCACGGGCCCGCCCCGACGACCCGGGCCACCCCCCAGCGGGGGGTGCGGATCGGCGTGGACGTCGGGACCGTGCGCGTCGGGGTGGCACTGAGTGACCCCGACGGCATCCTCGCGACCCCCGTGACGACGCTCGCCCGGCACCCGGACAGCCGCCCCGCGGCCGGCGACCCCGACGTCGAGGCGGTCGCCGACCTCGTGTCGCAGCACGCTGCCGTCGGCGTCGTCGTCGGGCTGCCCCGCTCACTCTCCGGGGACGAAGGCCCCGCTGCGGCTGCGGCCCGCACGTATGCTGCCGTGGTGGCGGCGCGCATCGCGCCGGTGTGGGTGCGTCTCGTCGACGAGCGCCTCACCAGTGTCGACGCCCACCGCACGCTGCGCGAGAGCGGGCTGGCCGGTCGGAGGCAGCGCGCCGTGGTCGACCAGGCGGCCGCGGTGCTCATCCTCCAGACGGCCCTCGACACCGAGCGCAGCACCGGTTCCCCACCCGGGGAGCGGGTCCGACCCGGACGGCGCAAGCCACGGACGAAGGGCACGAGGCCGTGAGCCAGCACGACGTCTCCCACACGATCTTCGGGGAGCCCCCGCCCCCGGTGCGTCGCCGTCGTGACCTCCACCGGCACCGCAAGCCGCGCCGGGGCCACCGACGCTGGCTCGTGCTCCTCCTCGCGATCGTCCTCGTGGGCGCCGCCGCGTGGGCCGCCGTCGGCGTCATCGTGCCGATGGTGTCCGGACTGTTCACGCAGTCCGAGGCCCAGGACTTCGCCGGCCCCGGCGAGGGCGCCGTCGAGGTCGTCATCCGGTCCGGCGAGACCGGTGAGGACATCGCGACGACCCTGCGCGACGCGGAGGTCGTCAAGACCCGCACTGCCTACATCGAGGTGGCCCAGGCCGACCCGCAGGCGGCCGCCGCCATCCAGCCGGGGACGTACTCACTCCTCAAGGGGATGCCGGCGCAGGAGGCCTTCGACATCCTCACCGACCCCTCCAACCGGGTCGCCGCCGGCACGACGATCCGCGAGGGGTTGTGGAAGGCCGAGACCTTCGCCGCCCTGTCCAAAGCGACCGGCGTGCCGGTCGAGGACTACGAGGCGGCCGCGAAGGACCCCGCCGCCATCGGGCTGCCCGAGGAGGCCGGCGGCGAGGTCGAGGGCTGGCTCTTCCCGTCGACCTACGAGTTCGCCGACGACACCCCTGCCGCCGACCAGCTCGCGACGATGGTCGCGCAGACGGTCAAGACCCTCGAGGCGGCCGGCATCCCGCGCGAGGAGTGGCAGCGCACCCTGACGATCGCCTCGATCGTCGAGGGCGAGGTCAACGGGGACGCCGACCGCGCGAAGGTCGCCCGGGTCATCCTCAACCGGCTCGACGACGGGCCGCCGAACTACGGCCTGCTCCAGATGGACTCCACCGTGCACTTCGTCGCCCAGGAGCGTGGCAGGGCCGGCACGAGCGACGAGCAGCGGGCCTCCGACAGCCCCTACAACACCTACAAGGTCAAGGGGCTGCCGCCCGGGCCGATCGGCACCCCCGGCGCGGCGTCGATCGAGGCCGCGGCGAACCCGGCCGACGGGGACTGGCACTTCTTCGTCACCGTCGACCCCGGCACCGGCGAGACGAAGTTCGCCGTCACCCAGGCCGAGCACGACGCCAACGTCAAGGAGTTCCAGGCCTGGTGCTCCGCGAACCCGGGCAAGTGCTGAGGGCGGCGGTCCTCGGGTCCCCGATCGCCCACTCGCTCTCCCCGGCGATCCACCGCGCCGGGTACGCCGCGGCGGGCCTCGCGGACTGGGAGTACGACGCCCACGAGGTCGACGCGGCAGATCTTCCGGGCTTCATCGCCGGCCTCGGCCGGCAGTGGCGCGGCCTGTCGCTCACGATGCCGCTCAAGGAGGTCGGGGCGACGGTCGCGACGACGGTCGACGACGTGGCCCGGCGCTCCGCCGCGGTCAACACGCTCGTGCGCCGGGGCGACGGCGGCTGGGACGCGACGAACACCGACGTCGTCGGCCTCGTCCGGGCCCTGGCGCCGCACCTGCCGGAGGGCGCGACCCGCGCGCTCGTGCTCGGCGCCGGGGCCACGGCCCGCTCGAGCGTGCTCGCCCTCGCCGAGCTCGGGGTCACGACCCTCACCGTCCGGGCCCGCGACACGAGCCGGGCCGCCGACCTGCTCGCGTGGGCGCTCGACCTGGGCGCCGGCATCCGCAGCGGCTCGGCCGCCGGTCTCGGGCCGTGGGTCACGACCGCCGACGACGTCGTCGTCTCCACGCTGCCGGCCGCCGCCGGCGACGTCGCGGCCGCCGGGGTGCCCGCGGTGCACCACGGTGTGCTGCTCGACGTCGCCTATGCCGGATGGCCGACGCCGCTGGCCCACGCCGGGCGGGAGGCAGGGATGTCGGTCGTCTCCGGGCTCGACATGCTCGTGCACCAGGCGGCCGAGCAGTTCCGGCTCTTCACCGGCCACGAGGCCCCCGTGGCGGCGATGGCCGCCGCGGGGCGCGCCGCCCTGGGGGCCGGGTGACCCCCTCGTGGGTCGTGCTCGCCGTGGCGCTCGTCATGGGCGCCGTCGGCCACCGCACCGGGCGCGAGCTCGCCACCGGCGGCTACCGCATCCCCGAAGACGAGGCGGACCACCCCCCGGGCCGCAACTGGTGGCCCGGCCCGCTCACCGCGCTGTTGTCCGCCGTGGCGGCGTGGGCCATCGGTGACCTGGCCGCCTGGGCCGCGCTCCCGGCATACCTGCTCTTCGCCTGGCTGACCGTCGGGCTCGTGTGGATCGACCTCGACGTGCACCGGCTCCCCGTCGGTCTCGTCGTGCCCACCGGGGCAGCCATCCTCGGGCTGCTCGCGGTGGCGACGGTGGCCTCCGGCGAGCCCCGGTGGCGCGGTGCCGCCGTCGGGTTCGTCGTCATGGGCGGGGTCTACCTGCTCCTCGGCGTGCTGCCCGGGGGAGGCGTCGGCGGGGGGGACGTGCGGCTCGCCCCCCTCATCGGGGCGCTGCTCGGCTGGCTGGGCGCGGCGCAGCTCGTCGTCGGCCTCACGGCGGGGTTCCTCGTCGGGGGCGTGGCCGCGGCGGGCCTGCTGCTCGCGCGCCGGGCGGGGCCGAAGACCGCGATCGCGTACGGGCCGGCGATGTGCCTCGGGGCCTGGCTGGCGATCGGCGGCACGTCCCGGATCCTGACCTGGCTGTCAGGCGGCTGAGCACCGCGTGACAGGATTCGGGCCATGCTGCGCTGGTTGACCGCCGGTGAGTCGCACGGGCCCGCGCTCGTCGCGACGGTCGACGGTCTGCCCTCGGGAATCCGCGTGACCACCGCCGACCTCACCGCGGCCCTCGCCCGCCGGCGGCTCGGCCACGGGCGCGGCGCGAGGATGCGCTTCGAGCAGGACGAGGTCGAGTTCCTCGGGGGGGTCCGGCACGGGGTCACCCTCGGCTCGCCGATCGCGATCCGGGTGGGCAACACCGAGTGGCCGAAGTGGCGCACGGTCATGAGTCCCGACCCCGTCGCGGTCGAGGACCTCGCTGCCGCCGACGACGTCAACGCCGAGCGCGAGATCGCCCGCAACCGGCCGCTCACCCGGCCGCGCCCCGGTCATGCCGACCTCGTCGGCATGCAGAAGTACGGCTTCGACGACGCGCGACCGGTGCTCGAGCGTGCCTCGGCCCGGGAGACCGCGGCCCGGGTGGCGCTCGGCGAGGTGGCGGCCCGCTTCCTCGAGCAGGCGTACGGCATCCGGCTCGTGTCGCACACCGTCGCGATCGGTGCGGCGAGCGTCCCCGAGGACGCACCGCTGCCCACCGCCGACGACGTCGAGGCGCTCGACGCCGACCCGGTGCGGGCGTTCGACCCGACCGGCTCGGCGGCGATGGTGGCCGAGGTCGACGCCGCCCACCGGGACGGAGACACGCTCGGTGGGGTCGTCGAGGTCGTCGTGACCGGGCTGCCGCCGGGTCTGGGGTCGCACGTGCACTGGGACCGTCGGCTCGACGCCCGGCTCGCGGCCGCACTCATGGGCATCCAGGCGATCAAGGGTGTCGAGGTCGGCGACGGCTTCCGCACGGCCGCCCGCCGCGGGTCGGTCGCCCACGACGAGATGGAGCGGGGTGCCGACGGCGTCATCCGCCGCCGCACCGGCCGAGCCGGTGGCACCGAGGGCGGCATGTCGGTCGGTGGGCTGCTGCGCGTGCGCGCCGCCATGAAGCCGATCTCGACGGTGCCCCGAGCCCTCGCCACCGTCGACGTCGCCACGGACGAGCCCGCGCGAGCCATCCACCAGCGCTCCGACGTGTGCGCCGTCCCGGCGGCCGGCGTGGTGGCCGAGGCGATGGTGGCCCTCGTGCTCGCCCAGGCGTGCCTCGAGAAGTTCGGCGGCGACTCGGTCGGCGAGACCGCCCGCAACCACGCCGCCTACCTCGCGGCCATCCCCGCCTCGATGCGCACCTGGGACGACGAGTGACGCCCCGCGTGGTGCTCGTCGGGCCTCCCGGCTCCGGGAAGAGCACGGTCGGTGCCGCCCTCGCGGCGCTCCTCGCGGTGCCGCTCCACGACACCGACGCGGCGGTCGAGGCCGCGACGGGACGCACCGTCTCCGACATCTTCGTCGAGGACGGCGAGGCGGCCTTCCGGGCGCTCGAGCGGGCCGAGGTCGCCCGCGCCGTGGCCGAGGAGGAGGGGGTGCTCGCCCTCGGTGGCGGGGCACCCGTCGACCCGGTCACCCAGGAGGTGCTCGCGGGGCAGGTGGTCGTCTTCCTCGACGTCGGCATCGCGGATGCCGCGAAGCGCGTCGGGTTCGACCAGAGCCGGCCGCTCCTCGCCGTCAACCCGCGCGCGTCGTGGGTCCGGCTCATGAACGAGCGCCGACCGGTCTACGAGCGCCTCGCGACCCACCGGGTCGACACCGCCGGCCGCACGCCCGAGGACGTCGCGTCGGAGGTCGCCGGGCTCCTGGGGGCGTCGTGAGCGGCAGCGCCCCGTCGGTCATCCCGGTCGGGGCGGCCTACGACGTCGTCGTCGGGCACGGGGTGTCCGACCGGGTCACCGACCTGCTCGCACCGCCCGTGCGGCAGGTGCTCGTCGTGCGCCCGGACGCCCTCGTGGGGCTCGCCGCGCCCGTCGTCTCGCGGCTTCGGGCGGCGGGGCTGACGGTCCACGAGGCGAGCGTGCCCGACACCGAGGGGGCGAAGACCGCCGAGGTCGCGGCCGGGCTGTGGGCCACCCTGGGTCGCCAGGCCTTCACGCGCTCGGATGCCGTGGTGGCGGTCGGCGGCGGGACGGTCACCGACCTCGCGGGGTTCGTCGCGGCGACGTGGCTGCGCGGTGTGTCTGTCGTCCACGTGCCCACGACGCTGCTCGCCATGGTGGACGCCGCCGTCGGGGGCAAGACCGGGATCAACACGGCGGAGGGCAAGAACCTCGTCGGGTCCTTCCACGAGCCGGCCGGGGTGCTCTGCGACCTCGACGTGCTGGCCACCCTGCCGCACACCGACCTCGTCGCGGGGCTCGCCGAGGTCGTCAAGGCGGGGTTCATCGCCGACCCGCGCATCCTCGAGCTCGTCGAGGCCGACCCGTCCGGCGCGGCGCGGTGGGACGGCCCGCCCGTGCGCGAGCTCGTCGAGCGGGCGATCCGCGTCAAGGCGGAGGTCGTCGCCCAGGACCTCACCGAGTCGTGGCTGCGCGAGGTCCTCAACTACGGCCACACCTTCGGCCACGCGGTCGAGCAGGTCGAGGGCTACCGCCGCCGGCACGGCGAGGCCGTCGCCATCGGCATGACGTATGCCGCGGAGCTCGGGCTGCGCTCGGGTCGCCTCGCGCAGGACGTCGTCGACCGGCACCGGTCGGTGCTGGGCTCGCTCGGGCTGCCCACGACCTACCCCGGAGGGCGGTTCGACGAGCTGCTCACCGCGATGCGGCGGGACAAGAAGTCGCGAGGGACGCTGCTGCGCTTCGTCGTCCTCGAGGACGTCGGGCGGCCGGTGCGGCTCGAGGGGCCCGACGACGCCTGGCTGCGCGGAGCCTACGAGGCCATCGCCGAGCGCCCCTGACGAGCAGCCGCGGGCACAGGCGGGGCACAGCGGACCCATGGCGCAGGCACCGGGCGCCACCCCATGGTTGAGCCATGACGACGTCACGACCTCACCCGCACCCGCACCCGCAGACGCCGGTGGGTGGCGCAGAACAGCCGGTGCACCCCGACCACGACCGCGGGCTCGAGTTCGACGTCCGGACCCTCGTGGCGCGCCGGTCCGCGCTCGGGTTGCTGTCCGGCGCCGGGCTCCTCGCCCTCGTGGGCTGCTCGGACGGCACGTCCGCCGCCACGACCGTGACGGCTTCCGGCGCGTCGACCACGAACGCGGCGACGGACAGTGCGACCCCCGGCGCGACGGCATCCACGACGGCGGTCGACGCGGTTGTTCCCGAGGAGACGGCAGGCCCCTTCCCGGGTGACGGGAGCAACGGCGCCGACGTGCTCGACGACTCGGGGATCGTGCGGCACGACATCACCTCGTCGTTCGGCACCTCGACGACCACGGCCACCGGCGTTCCGCTCACGGTGCACCTCACCGTGCTCGACTCCGACGCCGGGTACGTCGCCATGGAGGGCGTCGCGGTCTACGCCTGGCACGCCGATGCGCAGGGCCGTTACTCGATGTACTCGCAGGGTGTCGAGCACGAGAACTACCTCCGCGGGGTGCAGCCGACCGACGCCTCGGGCACCGCGAGCTTCACCACGGTGTTCCCGGGCTGCTACGACGGCCGGTGGCCGCACATCCACTTCGAGGTCTACCGGAGCACGAAGGAGGCGACGAGCGACGGGCGGATCGTGAGGACCAGCCAGGTCGCCCTGCCCCGGGCGGCGAGCGAGGCGGTGTACGGCGACAGCGCGACCTACCCGTCGAGTGCGGCCAACCTCGCCCGGACCTCGCTGACCCGCGACATGGTGTTCGGTGACGACGGCGGCATCCACCAGCTCGCGACGGTGACGGGCGACGCGGCTGCCGGGTACGTCGCCGCCCTCACGGTGGCGGTCTGACCCACGAGCCCAGCCTCACGCGACCGGCCCCACAGGGCCCCCACAGGGCCCGGCCGGCCGCACAGGGCTCGGCACGGTCGCGCTAGACTCGTGCGGATCCCCACCCCCTCGCGGGGGTGACGCGCGCCCTCGACCGGGTGCACGGCACACGACGTCGACGAAAGCGAAGAACCACCCGTGGCATCGACCAACGACCTCAAGAACGGCCTCGTCCTCAACCTCGAGGGCCAGCTGTGGACCGTCGTCGAGTTCCAGCACGTCAAGCCCGGCAAGGGCCCGGCCTTCGTGCGGACCAAGCTGAAGAACGTCATGAGCGGCAAGGTCGTCGACAAGACCTTCAACGCCGGCGTCAAGGTCGACACCGCGAACGTCGACAAGCGCACCATGCAGTACCTCTACAACGACGGCACCGACTTCATCTTCATGGACGGCGACACCTACGACCAGATCGCGGTCAGCCCGGAGGTCGTCGGCGACGCCGCGAAGTACATGCTCGAGAACCAGGACGCCATCGTGGCCCGGCACGAGGGCACCGTGCTCTTCATCGAGCTGCCGGCATCCGTCGTCCTCGAGATCACCTACACCGAGCCGGGCCTGCAGGGCGACCGCTCCACGGGTGGCACGAAGCCGGCGACGCTCGAGACCGGCGCCGAGATCGCCGTGCCGCTGTTCCTCGAGACCGGGACGAAGGTCAAGGTCGACACCCGCGACGGCTCGTACCTCGGTCGGGTCAGCTGACCCCGTGGCCGCCCGCACCAAGGCCCGCAAGCGGGCGCTCGACCTCCTCTTCGAGGCCGAGCAGCGCAAGGTCAACGTCGGCGATCTGCTCCGGGAGCGGCTCGCCGCGCCGGTGACCGAGGCACCGCTGTCCGAGTTCACGGCCGAGCTCGTGAGCGGGGTCGTCGAGCACTGGGCGCAGCTCGACGAACTCATCGCGACGTACGCGCAGGGCTGGACCCTGGACCGGATGCCGGCCGTCGACCGCGCGATCCTGCGGCTCGGCGCCTACGAGGTGCTCCACTCCGACGACGTGCCCGAGGTCGTGGCGATCAGCGAGTGGGTCGGGCTCGCGACCGAGCTGTCCACGGACGACAGCCCGCGGTTCGTCAACGGCCTGCTCGCACGGCTCGCCGAGGTCAAGCCCACCCTGGCCTGAGGCTGCTCGCGCGCCGCCGTTCGCTGCGGCGGTCGGCCCGCCGGGTCATTCCTCGAGCAGCCCGCCGGCTCACTCCTCGAGGCGGAACCCGATCTTGAGGCCGACCTGGTAGTGCGCCACCGCGCCGTCGGCGAGGTGCCCTCGGATCTCGGTGACCTCGAACCAGTCGAGCCCGCGCACGGTGGTCGACGCCCGCGCCACCGCGCTCGTGATGGCGTCGTCGATGGAGGTCGTCGACGATCCGACGACCTCGGTGATGCCGTACGTGTGTGCCATGGTCGGGCCCTCTCGCTCGCGGAGGCGTCGGCGACGCCCCTCACGGGCGATGATCCTCGCCCGCCGGTCGTCGGGCCACCCCGGGCGTGGGGGAGTGGGCCCGACGGGTGCCGCCGCCCCGGCGGATCTCCACCTGAGCGTTTCCTGAGAGCGTGGTTCGGCCGTGGCTGGGCGGGTAGGAGTGCCGGTGCCCGCAACACTCGAACGAGAGGAGAAAGCCATGGCCACCCGTACCTGGGATGCCTGGAACTATCGCGAGAGCGCTGAGGTGTCGTCCCGCGGCAAGGACCTGACCGGGTTCTCCGTGGAGGCCGTCGACGGCTCGATCGGCAAGATCGACCGAGCCACGCTCGACGTCGGCAGCAGCTATGTCGTCGTCGACACCGGACCGTGGATCTTCGGCCGGAAGGTGATGCTGCCGGCCGGCACGATCGACCGGGTCGACTGGAACGAGGAGAAGGTCTACGTGGACCGGACCAAGGACCAGATCAAGGACTCCCCGGAGTTCGACGACACGATGATGTCCGACGACGCGGCCTATCGAGACCGCCTGGGCACGTACTACGGCGGCACGTACGACCGCGGCGCCTTCTGAGGCGCACCGCACCCGCCGCAGTACACCGGGCCCCGGTGGCGAGGACTCCTCGCCACCGGGGCTCCGGCGTCGGGACGGGCGGCCCGGAGGCGTCAGACCGCACCGGCCGAGGCGAACACGACCTCCGGCCAGGGCGACGTCGCGAGCCAGCGGCGGCGGGTCTCGTCGTCGGCGTCCCTCGGCGGGAAGAGCGGAGCGGGCGCCGGGGCGGCGGGCGCAGCTCCGGCGGAGGCGTCGCGACAGGAGGCGTCACGGTGGGTGGGGGGCGGGACGGACGGGTGCACGGTGGCCTCCTTCACGACGTGGCGGGGCGGGCCGGGTACGGGCCCGCGGCCCCCATTGCATCACACCAGGTTAGTTCATGTATAGCGATAAGTTATAGATCCCGACATGTGGTCTCCGACGACGCCGCGTGTCAGGGTGCGGGGTGTGACGACGCAGGGTGGGCCGGCCGACCGGCTCGGGACGGCCAGGGTCGCGTGGGCCGCCCTCCGGTCCGCCGGCGGCCCGCTCGCCGGCCTGGCCGACGATCGCCCGGGGTTGGACGACGCGGTCCGCGCGCTCGAGGGGGTCTGGGCCGGCCGCGACGCCCCGCTGGGCGCCCGACCCCCGTGGTGGGCGGGTGCACCCGGGGCGCGCGTGCTCGCCGGCTCCCTGCCGGCGGGGGCGCTTCCCGTGCTCGACGCGCTCGCCGTGCGGGCGGGGGACCTCGAGGTCGAGGGGGCCCGCGCCGTCGGAGCACGCTGGGCGCCGGGCACGAGCCGGGACGCGGGGCTGCTCGTCGTCACGGACGACGGTCGTGGGACGGCGCACGCGCCGGTTCGCGGCGTGCTCGGCTGCATCGAGCGCATCCGGTCCGGCGCGGACCCCCGTGCCCTCTCGGCGCTCGTCGACGAGCTCGTCGGAACCCGGGTGCGGACCGAGGAGGACTGGGCGCGACAGGCTCTCGAGTCCTTCTCGCCGTGGGAGACCCACCTCCTGCGCCCCCGGGCTCGGGGCCCGCTGCGTCGACGCCCGCGGCTCGAGAGGGCGCAGGCCCTGGACGTGGCGGCGGAGCTCGCCGGGCAGGCGGCGGGTACGCGAGCGTCGGCGCGGCAGCCGGTTCCTCCGGATGACCTGCTCGTCGTCATCGACCCCGGCGCCGGGTGGTGGCGCGCGGTGGTGACGCTGGACGCTGCTGGTGGGACCTCCGGGGACGCCGGCGTCGCGGCGGTGCGCGTCACGGTGACCGGCGCCCCCGAGGACTCGCAGCGCCGCGCGGACCCGGGCCACCTCGCCCTCCTCGTGCACCGGGTGCGGCGCGTCGCCGACGCCCACGGGCTCGAGGTCGAGCGCTCGCTCGGCCCCGGGCGGTCCTGGGAGGACGACCCGCCCCCGGTGCCCTGACGGGGCCGGTGGGTCCTGGTGCCCTCGCGACGTCCACCCCCGTCCACTCCGCGAGCCGTCGTCGGGACCCGCCCGGCGACCCGGTACGGTGGGCCCCGCAGCACCCAGACATCCTTTAACGACCTGTCCCGTGAGGCAGGGAAGGAGGTCCGCGTCGTGACGCGTGCCGACAGCACCGTGCCCGCCGGGCACCCCCTCGACCCGTCCGGTCGCACCGTCCTCTCCGCGAGCGACGTGTCCCGGGCCCTGCGCCGCATCGCGCACGAGGTCCTCGAGCACAACAAGGGGCCCGACGACCTCGTCCTCCTCGGCATCCCGAGCCGTGGGGTCGAGCTCGCCCACCGGCTCGTCGACCTCATCCGCGAGGTCGAGGGCGCCGACGTCCCCGTCGGCAGTCTCGACATCACGATGCACCGCGACGACCTTCGCCACCAGCCCACGCGGGCACCGATGCACACCGTCATCCCGGCGGGAGGCATCGACGACAAGGTCGTCGTCCTGGTCGACGACGTCCTGTACTCCGGGCGCACCATCCGAGCCGCCCTCGACGCGCTCTCCGACCTCGGCCGCCCCCGCGCGGTCCGGCTCGCCGTGCTCGTCGACCGCGGACACCGCGAGCTGCCGATCCGCGCCGACCACGTCGGCAAGAACCTCCCGACGAGCCACGCCGAGAAGGTGCAGGTGCGCCTGTCCGGGTTCGACGGCGTCGAGGACGTCGTGCGCATCGCGGGGGGTGAGCCGCGGTGAACCGCCACCTGCTCTCCAGCGCCGACCTCACCCGCGACGACGTGCGGATGCTGCTCGCGACGGCATCCGAGATGCACGAGGTCCAGCGCCGCGACGTCAAGAAGCTGCCGACGTTGCGCGGCCGCACCGTCATCAACCTCTTCTTCGAGGACTCCACCCGCACCCGCAGCAGCTTCGAGATCGCCGGCAAGTGGATGAGCGCCGACACGATCAACATCACCGGCAAGGGCAGCTCCGCGAGCAAGGGCGAGTCGCTGCGCGACACGGTGCGCACGATCGACGCCATGTCGGTCGACGCCATCGTCATGCGGCACATGGCCAGCGGGGCCGCCCACCAGGTGAGCCAGTGGGTCGACGCGAGCGTCGTCAACGCCGGGGACGGCACCCACGAGCACCCCACCCAGGCCCTGCTCGACGCCTACACGATGGAGCACCGCCTCGGCGACCTCGACGGGGCCCACGTCGCCATCGTCGGCGACCTCACCCACAGCCGGGTGTTCCGCTCCAACGCCATCACGCTGCGCACCCTGGGCGCCCACGTCACCCTCGTCGCGCCCCCGACCCTCATGCCGAGCGGCATCGGGGCCTGGGCCGCCGCCGACGGGCTCGAGCTGAGCGACGACCTCGACGCCTTGCTCGCGAGCGGGCCGGATGCCGTCATGATGCTGCGCGTGCAGCGCGAGCGGATGAGCGGCGGATTCTTCCCGACGCCCCGCGAGTACACCATCGGGTTCGGCCTCACCCGCGAGCGCCTCCGCGCCCTCGCCGACGCCAACCCGCAGGCCGTCATCTGCCACCCCGGCCCGATGAACCGCGGCCTCGAGATCAGCGCGGACGCCGCCGACGCCGCGCAGAGCCTCGTCCTCGACCAGGTGTCGGCGGGGGTTGCCGTGCGGATGTCCGTCCTGTACCACCTGCTCGCCGGAGAGGGGGTGGCCGCGTGAGCTCCCTCCTGCTGACCGGCCCCACCTGGTATGCCGTCGACGGCACCTCCGAGCGCGGCGACGTGCTGCTCACCGACGGGGTCGTGGCGCAGGTGGGCACCGTCGACGCGCCGAAGAACGCAGAGCGCGTCGACGCCGACGGGCTGGTGCTCCTTCCCGGCTTCGTCGACCTGCACACCCACCTGCGCGAACCGGGCCGGGAGGACACCGAGACGATCGAGTCCGGCTCCCGAGCCGCGGCCGTCGGTGGTTTCACCGCGGTGCTGGCGATGGCGAACACGAGCCCCGTCACGGACACCGCCGAGGCCGCCGAGCGCATCCTCGACCTCGGGCGCGCCGCCGGGCTCGTCGACGTCGTGCCGGTCGGGGCCGTGACCAAGGGCCTCGAGGGCGCCGAGCTCGCCGAGCTCGGGCTCATGCACCGCTCGCGCGCCGCGGTGCGGGTCTTCTCCGACGACGGCCGCTGCGTCGCCGACGCCCGGGTCATGCGTCGGGCCCTGGAGTACGTCCGCGCGTTCGACGGCGTCGTCTCGCAGCACAGCCAGGACCCGAGCCTCGCCGGGCCCCAGGCCTGCTGCCACGAGGGCGAGCTGTCGGGCCGGCTCGGGCTGCCGGGCTGGCCGGCCGTCGCCGAGGCGAGCGTCATCGCCCGCGACGCCATGCTCGCCGAGCACACCGGCAGCCGCGTCCACGTCGCCCACGTGAGCACGGCGGAGGGGGTCGACGTCGTGCGCTGGGCCAAGGCGCGCGGCATCCGGATGACCGCGGAGGTCACCCCGCACCACCTCGCACTCGGCACCGACCTGCTCGCCGGCTACGACCCGGTCTTCAAGGTCAACCCGCCGCTGCGCCCGGACGAGCACCGCGCGGCCCTCGTCGACGCCCTGCTCGACGGCACGATCGACGCCGTCGCCACCGACCACGCCCCCCACGCCCGACACGACAAGGAGCACGCGTTCGTCGACGCCGCCTTCGGGATGCTCGGCCTCGAGACGGCCTTCTCGGTCGTCCACGACCTGCTCGTCGCCGACGGCCGGCTCGGCTGGGCCGACCTCGCCCGGCTCCTGTCCACCGGCCCGGCCCGCATCGCCGGCCTCGCCGACCACGGCCGTCCGCTCGCCCCCGGTGGGCCGGCCAACCTCGTGCTCGTCGACCCCGCCGCCACGGTCACCGTCGACCGCGACGCGTCGCAGTCCCTGTCCCGCAACACCCCGTGGCACGGCCGCACCCTGACCGGCGCGGTCCACACGACGATCCTGCGCGGCACCGTGACCGCGCGAGGAGGGGAGCCCACCGCATGCTGACCACCCGCGAGCCCGCCGTGCTCGTGCTCGAGGACGGCCGCACCTTCACCGGCCGCGCCTTCGGGCACCGCGGCACGACCGTGGGCGAGGCCGTCTTCTCCACCGGCATGACCGGCTACCAGGAGACGCTCACCGACCCCAGCTACCACCGCCAGGTCGTCGTCATGACCGCCCCGCACGTCGGGAACACCGGCTGGAACGACGAGGACGACGAGTCCGGGCGCATCTGGGTCGCCGGCTTCGTCGTGCGCGACCCCGCGCTGCGACCCTCGAGCTGGCGCTCGCGCCGCTCCCTCGAGGACGAGCTCGACGCCCAGGGCGTCGTCGGCATCTGCGACCTCGACACCCGCGCCCTGACCCGCCACCTGCGCGAGCGCGGCGCCATGCGCGTCGGCATCTTCAGCGGGGATGCCGCGAGCGCACCCCGTGAGCGCCTCCTCACCCAGGTCATCGACTCGCCCGCCATGGAGGGCGCCTCGCTCGCCGAGCAGGTGGCCACCGACACGGCGTACGTCGTGCCGGCGGTGGGGGAGAGGCGGTTCACCGTGGCCGCCGTCGACCTCGGCATCAAGTCGATGACCCCGCGGATGATGGCCGAGCGGGGCATCGAGGTCCACGTGCTGCCCGCGACGGCCACCATCGAGGACGTGCGGGCCGTCGAGCCCGACGGCGTCTTCTTCTCCAACGGGCCGGGTGACCCGAGCACGGCCGAGCCGCAGGCCACGCTGCTGCGCGAGGTGCTCACCGAGCGGATCCCCTACTTCGGCATCTGCTTCGGCAACCAGATCCTCGGCAAGGCCCTCGGGTTCGGCACCTACAAGCTGAAGTACGGCCACCGCGGCATCAACCAGCCGGTCCTGGACCGCTCCACCGGCCGGGTCGAGGTCACCGCGCACAACCACGGGTTCGCCGTCGACGCCCCGCTCGACCGCGAGAGCGAGACGCCCTTCGGCCGGGTGCGGGTCAGCCACGTCTGCCTCAACGACGACGTCGTCGAGGGCCTGGAGTGCCTCGACGTGCCGGCCTTCTCGGTGCAGTACCACCCGGAGGCGGCCGCCGGTCCGCACGACGCCGCCTACCTCTTCGACCGCTTCGTCGACCTCATGACGAGTGCCCGAACGCGCGACACCACGCACGGTGAGGTGGCCTGACGTGCCGAAGCGGCAGGACATCACGAGCGTGCTCGTCATCGGCTCCGGCCCGATCGTCATCGGCCAGGCCTGCGAGTTCGACTACTCCGGCACCCAGGCCTGCCGGGTGCTGCGCGAGGAGGGCATCCGCGTCGTCCTCGTCAACTCCAACCCCGCGACGATCATGACCGACCCCGAGTTCGCCGACGCGACCTACGTCGAGCCCATCACCCCGGAGATCGTCGAGCGGATCATCGCCAAAGAGCGACCGGATGCCGTGCTCGCGACCCTCGGCGGGCAGACCGCGCTCAACTGCGCGATGGAGCTGCACCACCGCGGGGTGCTCGAGAAGTACGACTGTCCGCTCATCGGGGCCAACGTCGAGGCCATCGAGCTCGGCGAGGACCGCGAGAAGTTCAAGGGCGTCGTCGAGCGCTGCGGCGCAGAGTCGGCCCGCTCGGTCATCTGCCACACGATGGGCGAGGTGCTCGCCGCGGCCGAGGACCTCGGCTTCCCCGTCGTCGTCCGCCCGTCGTTCACGATGGGCGGTCTGGGCAGCGGGTTCGCCCACGACGAGGACGAGCTCGTGCGCATCGCGGGCGCCGGCCTGCAGTACAGCCCGGTCACCGAGGTGCTCCTCGAGGAGTCGATCCTGGGCTGGAAGGAGTACGAGCTCGAGGTCATGCGCGACCACGCCGACAACGTCGTCGTCGTCTGCTCGATCGAGAACCTCGACCCGATGGGTGTGCACACCGGCGACTCGATCACGGTCGCCCCGGCGCTCACCCTGACCGACCGCGAGTACCAGCGGCTGCGCGACATCGGCATCGCGGTCATCCGCGAGGTCGGCGTCGACACCGGCGGCTGCAACATCCAGTTCGCGGTCAACCCCGCCGACGGCCGGATCATCGTCATCGAGATGAACCCGCGCGTCTCCCGCTCCTCGGCGCTGGCGTCGAAGGCCACCGGGTTCCCGATCGCGAAGATCGCGGCGAAGATGGCGATCGGCTACACCCTCGACGAGGTGCCCAACGACGTGACGAGGGAGACCCCGGCATCCTTCGAGCCGACGCTCGACTACGTCGTCGTCAAGGTGCCCCGGTTCGCGTTCGAGAAGTTCCCGGCCGCCGACGACACCCTGACGACGACGATGAAGTCGGTCGGCGAGGCGATGTCGATCGGCCGGAACTTCACCGAGGCGCTCCAGAAGGCGCTGCGCTCGCTCGAGAAGACGGGCAGCAGCTTCCACTGGGACGGCTCGCGCCCGACGACCGAGGGGGCACGCGCCCTGCTCGCCGACGCCCGCCGCCCCACCGACGGTCGCATCGTGCTCGTCCAGCAGGCACTGCGGGGCGGCCTGTCGGTCGAGGAGGTGCACGAGGTCACCGGCATCGACCCGTGGTTCCTCGACCAGATGGTGCTCATCGAGGAGGTCGCGGACGCCGTCGCCGACGCCCCCGGCCTCGACCCCGACCTCCTCCGGCTGGCCAAGCGCCACGGGTTCAGTGACGCACAGGTCGCGGCCCTGCGCGGGATGCCGGAGGCCGTCGTCCGCGGGGTGCGGCACGCGCTCGGGGTGCGCCCGGTCTACAAGACGGTCGACACCTGCGCGGCCGAGTTCGCGGCGCTCACGCCCTACCACTACAGCACCTATGACGAGGAGGACGAGGTGGCCCCGCGCGAGCGCCCCGCCGTCCTCATCCTCGGGTCGGGGCCGAACCGCATCGGCCAGGGCGTCGAGTTCGACTACTCGTGCGTCCACGCGAGCTTCGCGTTGCGCGACGCCGGCTACGACACGGTCATGGTCAACTGCAACCCGGAGACGGTGTCCACCGACTACGACACGAGCAGCCGCCTGTACTTCGAGCCGCTCACCCTCGAGGACGTCCTCGAGGTCGTCCACGTCGAGCGCCGGGCCGGCCCGGTCGCCGGGGTCATCGTGCAGCTCGGGGGGCAGACGCCGCTCGGGCTCGCGAAGGCGCTCAAGGCCGAGGGGGTGCCGATCGTCGGCACCTCGCCCGAGGCCATCGACCTCGCCGAGGACCGCGGGGCGTTCGGCCGGGTGCTCCACGAGGCGGACCTGCCGGCGCCCAAGCACGGCACCGCGTACAGCGCCCACGAGGCGGTCGAGATCGCCCGCGAGATCGGCTACCCCGTGCTCGTCCGTCCGTCCTACGTCCTCGGCGGGCGGGGCATGGAGATCGTCTACGACGACGTCACACTGAGCGGATACGTCGAGCGGGCGACGGTCGCGAGCCCCGAGCACCCGGTGCTCGTCGACCGCTTCCTCGACGACGCGATCGAGATCGACGTCGACGTGCTCTACGACGGAGTCGACATGTACGTCGGCGGCATCATGGAGCACATCGAGGAGGCCGGTATCCACTCGGGCGACTCCTCGTGCACCCTGCCGCCGGTCACGCTCGGTGCGAGCGAGCTCGAGCGGGTGCGGGAGTCCACCCTCCGGCTCGCCGAGGGCATCGGCGTGCGGGGGCTCATGAACGTCCAGTTCGCCCTCGCCCAGGACATCCTCTACGTCCTCGAGGCCAACCCCCGGGCGTCGCGCACGGTGCCGTTCGTCGCGAAGGCGACGGGGGTGCCGCTCGCGAACGCCGCGGCCCGGATCATGCTCGGGGCGTCGATCGCCGAGCTGCGGGCCGAGGGGGTGCTCCCCGCCCACACGGACGGCGGGCGGATGCCGGCGCACGCACCGATGTCGGTCAAGGAGGCGGTGCTGCCGTTCAAGCGGTTCCGCACCGCCGAGGGGCTCGTCGTCGACAGCCTGCTCGGGCCCGAGATGCGCTCCACGGGCGAGGTCATGGGCATCGACACCGACTTCGGCCGCGCCTTCGCCAAGGCGCAGCTCGGCGCGATCAGCGGGCTGCCGACGACCGGGACGGTGTTCGTGTCCGTCGCCAACCGCGACAAGCGGGCGATCATCTTCCCCGTCAAGCGGCTGCTCGACCTCGGCTTCCGGATCGTGTCCACGTCTGGCACCGCGGACGTGCTGCGCCGCAACGGGATCGAGGCCGAGGTCGTGCTCAAGCACGCCGAACGGGGCCCCGAGGGGCGCTCCATCGTCGACTGGATCAACGCCGGCGAGGTCGACATGGTCGTCAACAGCCCGAGCGGGCCGAGTGCGTCGGCCCGGGCCGACGGCTACGCGATCCGCGCCGCGACGACCGCCATGGACAAGCCGATCATCACGACGGTGCAGCAGCTCGCGGCGGCCGTGCAGGCCATCGAGGCCATCATCACCGGCGAGCTCGACGTCACCTCGCTGCAGGACCACGCGGCCGCCCTAGACCTCTACGGCGTGGAGGCGCGGGCGTGAGCGGGGTCGTCCAGGTGACCGGAGAGCTCATCGCCACCCGGCGCGCCGGGGCCTACCACCACCTCACGCTCGTCGCCCCCGGCGTCGCCGAGCTGGCCCGTCCCGGGCAGTTCGTCGCCCTCGCCGTGGGAGGCCCGACGTCGGCCACCCTCCTGCGGCGCTGCTTCTCCATCCACAAGGTCAAGCCGTCGGGCACGTACGGCGGCACCGTCGACGTCGTCGTCGCCGCGCACGGCCCGGGCACGACGTGGCTCACCGGGCTGCGCGTGCACGACCCCGTCGACGTCGTCGGCCCGCTCGGCCGCCCGTTCCCGCTGCCGGCGGAGCCGGTGCCCTGCGTGCTCGTCGGGGGCGGCTACGGCTCGGCCCCGCTCTTCTGGCTCGCCGAGGCGCTGCGCGAGCGGGGCTGCCACGTCGAGATGGTGCTCGGCGCGGCGTCCGAGGACCGGCTGTTCGGCGTCGTCGAGGCCCGGCGCGGCGCCGACGGGGTGAGCGTCACGACCGACGACGGGTCGGCGGGCCGCCGCGGCTGGGTGTCCGACGTCCTCGGCGAGGTCGTCGACCGCACCGGTGCCGGCGTCGTCTACGGCTGCGGCCCGATGGCCATGCTGCGCGCGGTCACCGAGATCGCCGGGCGGCACGGCGCCGTCGCCCAGGTGGCCGTCGAGGAGTCGATGGCCTGCGGGGTCGGGGTGTGCATGACCTGCGTCATGCCCGTGACGGGCAACGACGGCGTGACCCGGATGGTCCGCTCGTGCGTCGAGGGCCCGGTCTTCCGGGGCGACCGGGTGCGCTGGGACTCCTTCGGCGACGGCATCTGCCGGGTGCCCGCCGACACGCTCGGGGCGCCGCGGGCAGGGGGTCACTGATGGTCGACATGAGCACGACGCTGGGACCGGTCACGCTGCCGAACCCGGTCATGACGGCATCCGGCTGCGCGGCCAACGGGCAGGAGCTGCACCGGTTCTTCCCGGTCCCCGAGCTCGGCGCCTTCGTGACGAAGACGGTCATGGCCGCACCGCGCTCGGGCCGGGGCACGCCGCGGATGGCCGAGACGGCATCCGGCATGCTCAACTCGATCGGGCTCCAGGGCCCGGGCATCGACGCGTTCGTCGAGAAGGACCTCGCCTGGCTGGCCTCCGTGGGCGCGCGGGTGCTCGTCTCGATCGCCGGCACCACGGCCGAGGAGTTCGGCGACGTCGCCGAGCGGCTCGCGGCGAGCCCGGCGTTCGGCGCCGTCGTCGGGGTCGAGGTGAACATCTCGTGCCCCAACGTCGCGAACCGCGGCCTCGTCTTCGCCTGCGACCCGGTGTCGTCGGACCTGGTCGTGCGGATCGTGCGCGACCGGCTGCCGTCGACCACCCCGATCCTCGCGAAGCTCACGCCGGATGTCACCGACATCGTGGGGATCGCCGAGGCGGCCCTCCTCGCGGGCGCCGACGGGCTGACGATGATCAACACCCTGCTCGGCATGGTCATCGACACCGACCTTCTGCGCCCCCAGCTCGCGGGGGTCACCGGCGGCCTGTCCGGCCCCGCGATCCGCCCGGTGGCCGTGCGCGCGCTGTGGCAGGTCACCGCCGCGATGCGCGACGGTCGCCTGCCGACGGCGCCGCTCGTCGGGGTCGGGGGAGTGCGCACCGGGCGCGACGCGCTCGAGCTCGTGGCCGCAGGGGCGTGCGCCGTGCAGGTCGGCACCGCGACGTTCAACGACCCGTCCCGACCGCGGCGGGTCGTCGACGAGCTCGAGGCCGAGGTCGTCCGGCACGGCTTCACCCGGTTCGCCGACGTCGTCGGCATCGCCCACGAGAGGATGGTCCGCCCGTGACGACTCCGCCCGTGACGACCCGCCGCCCCTTCGGCGTGCGGCTGCGAGCCGCGATGGACGAGCACGGCCCGCTGTGCGTCGGCATCGACCCGCACCGGGCCCTGCTCGCCGCCTGGGACCTGCCGGTCACCGTGGCGGGGCTCGAGCACTTCGCGATGACGTGCGTCGAGGCTTTCGCCGCACGGGTGGCGGTCGTCAAGCCGCAGTCCGCGTTCTTCGAGGTCTTCGGGTCGCGCGGGGTCGCGGTGCTCGAGCGGGTGCTGGCGGACCTGCGCGACGCCGGGACGATGACGATCCTCGACGCGAAGCGCGGGGACATCGGGTCGACGATGGAGGCGTACGCCCAGGCGTTCCTCTCCGACGACGGCCCGGGCCGGGCCGACGCGCTCACGGTGAGCCCCTACCTCGGCTACGGCTCGCTGCGCCCCGCCCTCGACCTCGCGGCGGCCACCGGGCGCGGCGTGTTCGTCCTCGCGCTCACCTCGAACCCGGAGGGGCCCGAGGTGCAGCACGCCTGTGCGGACGGTCGCTCGGTCGCGGCATCGGTCGTCGCCGGCGCTGCCGCCGACAACGCAGCCGCCGCCGCCCGGGGCGAGCTCGGGCACGTCGGACTCGTCGTCGGCGCGACGGTCGGGGATGCCGTGTCCCGCCTCGGCCTCGACCTCACCGCGAGCGCGGCCCCCCTGCTCGCGCCCGGGCTGGGCGCCCAGGGAGCCGGGCCGGCGCACCTGCGGGCGGTGTTCGGGTCGGCCCTGGGGCAGGTGCTGCCCAACGTCTCGCGCTCGGTGCTGTCGGCCGGGCCCTCGGTCACCGCGCTCGCCGGCGCGGCCGCACGGGAGGCGGAGGCCGTCCGGGCCGCGGTGGGCTGACCCCGCAGCGTCCGGCATCTCGGGGGCTGGGACCCCCGACGTGCCGGACGTCCCGTGGGGGCTGGGCGCAGCGTCCGGCACCTCGGGGGCTGGGACCCCCGACGTGCCGGACGTCCCGTGGCCTGCGCGATAGAGTCGAGCGCGTACCGCCGGGAGTTGAGAAGCCAGCTCCCGCATGTCGACGAAGGACTCCTCCCGTGGCTCTTCCGCCGCTCACCCCCGAACAGCGTGCCGCCGCCCTCGAGAAGGCCGCGGCGTCCCGGCGCGAGCGCGCCGAGGTCAAGCACCGGCTCAAGCACTCGGGCGCCTCGCTCAGCGACGTCATCACCGACGGCAAGACCAACGACGTCATCGGCAAGATGCGCGTGTCGGCCCTCCTCGAGTCCATGCCCGGCGTCGGCCGGGTGCGGGCCCGCCAGATCATGGAGGAGGTCGGCATCTCCGAGAGCCGACGCGTCCGTGGTCTCGGCCAGAACCAGGTCGCCGCGCTCCTCGACCGCTTCGGGCGGTCGTGACGGGCCGCTCCCGCCTCACCGTCCTCGCCGGTCCCACCGCTGTAGGGAAGGGGACCGTGGCGGCCTACGTCCGCGAGCACCATCCCGAGGTCTGGCTCTCCGTCTCCGCGACGACGCGTCGACCACGCCCCGGGGAGGTCGACGGAGTGCACTACCACTTCGTCGACGACGCCCAGTTCGACCGGATGGCCGCTGCCGGAGAGCTCCTCGAGTGGGCCGTCGTCCACGGCCGGGCCCGCTACGGCACCCCTCGGGCGCCCGTCGAACGGGCTCTCGACGCGGGGCGTCCGGCCCTGCTCGAGATCGACCTGCAGGGCGCCCGGCAGGTGCGCCGGACGATGCCCGACGCCCTCTTCGTCTTCCTCGCCCCCCCGACGTGGGACGAGCTGGTCCGCCGGCTCGTCGGCCGCGGCACCGAGGACGCGCAGGAGCGCGAGGCCCGGCTCGCCACGGCCCGCGTCGAGCTCGCGTCCGCGCAGGAGTTCGACGCCGTCGTGCTCAACGACGACGTCCGGCGGGCGGCCGAGGAACTCGTATCATTGATGAGATCCCCCGTCCCCGAAGCGAAGCGAGACTGACGCGTGTCCGGAACCAAGGCCGACCCCATCGGCATCACCAACCCGCCGATCGACGAGCTGCTGGAGCGCGCGGACTCCAAGTACGCGCTCGTCCTCTACTCGGCGAAGCGGGCCCGCCAGATCAACGCCTACTACGCCCAGCTCCAGGAGGGTCTGCTCGAGTACGTCGGTCCGCTCGTCGACTCCGAGGTCCACGAGAAGCCGATGTCGATCGCCCTGCGCGAGATCAACGAGGGGCTCCTGACCTCCACGCCCACCGAGGAGTGACCTCGTGAAGGTCGTCCTCGGGGTCGCCGGGGGCATCGCGGCGTACAAGGCCTGCTCGCTCCTGCGGCTGCTCACCGAGGGTGGCCACGACGTCACCGTCGTGCCGACGGCCGCGGCGCTGCGCTTCGTCGGGGAGGCGACGTGGTCGGCCCTGTCGGGCCAGCCGGTGCACACCGACGTGTGGTCCGACATCACCGAGGTGCCCCACGTGCGCCTGGGCCAGCAGGCCGACCTCGTCGTCGTCGCGCCCGCGACCGCCGACCTGCTGGCGCGCGCCGCCACGGGCCAGGCCGACGACCTGCTCACGAACGTCCTGCTCACGGCCCGCTGCCCCGTCGTCATGGCGCCGGCGATGCACACCGAGATGTGGGAGCACCCCGCCACGCAGGCCAACGTCGGTACCCTGAGCGAGCGCGGCGTCCACGTCGTGCCCCCGGCGTCCGGGCGGCTGACCGGCCGTGACACCGGTCCCGGGCGACTGCCCGAGCCCGAGCACCTGTACGCGGTGTGCGAGCGCGAGCTCGCCCGATCTGCTGCGGCGGCCACGCCGGCGAGGGCGCGAGAAACGGTGGGGGACACGACCGTGGGGGAGGCGACGGCATCCGCCCGGCGGGACCTCGAGGGTCGCCGGGTGGTCGTCAGCGCCGGTGGCACGCGCGAGCCGCTCGACCCGGTGCGCTACCTGGGCAACCGGTCATCGGGGAAGCAGGGCCACGCCCTCGCCGAGGCCGCCGCCGCGCGTGGCGCCCGCGTGACACTCGTGTCGTCGTCGTCGCTGCCCACCCCGGTCGGCGTCGACGTCGTGCCCGTCGAGACCGCGCTCGAGCTCGAGGCGGCCGTCACGGATGCCGCCCGCGGCGCCGACGTCGTCGTCATGGCGGCGGCGGTGGCCGACTTCCGGCCCGCGGCGTACGCCGACCACAAGATCAAGAAGACGCACGCGACGGGTGCCGACGGCAGCGCCGACGAGTCGGCGCCGGTCGTCGAGCTCGTGCGCAACCCCGACGTGCTCGCCGGGCTCGTCGCCGCCCGTGGTGCCGCCGGCTCACCCGTCATCGTGGGCTTCGCGGCCGAGACCGGCGACGCCGAGGGCACGGTGCTCGAGCACGGGCGGGCCAAGCTGGCCCGCAAGGGCTGCGACCTGCTCGTCGTCAACGAGGTCGGGGTCGGGGTGACCTTCGGGCGCGATGACAGCACCGTGCACATCCTGCGTCGCGGGTCCGACACGGTCACCGACGTCGGGCCCGCCTCGAAGGGCGAGATCGCGCACGCCGTCTGGGATGCCGTCCTGCCGCTGCTCTGACCGCCCACCACCCCGCGCCGCCGGGTCGTCAGCGGTGGGCGTGGGCCTCGCGCTTGGCCTCGACCCCGGCGTGACCCTCGACCTCGGTCTGCTCCTCCACGTCGGCGGGCTCGTCGACCTCGGCCCGCTCCTCCACGTCGGCGGGCTCCTCGGCCTCGGAGTTCGCCTCGATCCCGGTCTGCTCCCCGACCTCGGCGTCAGCCGCGACCTCGGTGTGCGCGTCCAGGTCGGCGGGCTCCTCGCCCTCGGTGTCCTCGTCGGCGCTGACGGCCGTGTGCGCGTCGACGTCCGCCACGTCGGCGACGGCGGCGGTGCCGCCGAGGGTGGCGAGCATGTTGCGCACGTTGCTCAGCTGGGCGGTGATGCTGTCGCGGCGGGCCGTGGCGGCTGCGAGCTCGCGCTCGGAGTCGCGGCGGATCCGCTCGGCATGGTCCTTCGCGGACGCCACGAGGGCGGCAGCCTCGGCGCGGGCGGCCTCGAGGTGGCGGGAGGCCTCGGCAGAGGCGGTGGCCCGCTCGTCCTCGGCCTCTCGGGCGAGCAGGTCGGCGCGCTCCTGGACCGCGGCCAGGGCCTGGTCCTGGGAGGCCATCTGGGCGGTGAACTCCGCCGCGGCGCGCTCGCGCCGCTCCCCGAGGGTGCGCTCGAAGTCGGCGGCGGAGGCGGCTGCCGTGGCGCGCTGCTTCTCGAAGTACGCCTCCGCCTCCTCGCGACGGGCGGCGGCCTCGCGTGCGGCGTCGTCGACGATCGAGTCGGCCTCCTGCCGGGCGCGCGAGACGGCCTCGGAGGCGTCGACCTCGGCGCGCGAGCGCACCTCCTCGGCGTAGCGGTCGGCCTCGGCCCGCACGAGGGCGGCTGCCTCGTCGGCGGCGAGCCGGGTCTGGGCGGCCTCCTCGGCGGCCGTCCCGCGGATGGCGGCGGCCTCCTCGTCGGCCAGGGTGAGCATCGAACCGATGCGCTCCCCGAGGTCGGTGAAGGTGGGGCTGGAGACCCGGCGCGCCTGCTCCTCGAGCTCTGCGACACTGTCGCGCTGGGCCTCGAGCTGCACCGCGAGCGCGTTGTGGGCCTGGCGGAGCTTGGTCAGCTCGACCGAGCTCTGCGCCGCCTCCTGGCGGGCCGCGTCCGCGGCCTGCTGGAGAGCGGTGACGTGCTGGTCGACCTGCACGGGGTCGTACCCGCGGAAGACGGTCGGGAACTCCGGCTGGTTCATGATGACTCCTGGTCAGGGGTGGGTGGATCAGGTTCCGGCGAGACGGCGAGGGCGTCGATGACCCCCGAGAGGTTGCCGAGCTGGGCGGTGATCGCGTCGCGACGGGCGGCGAGGGTGTGGACCTCGGCCCTGGCCCGCTCGACGACGGCCTGGGCCTCGGCCCGCACGGTGTCGGCCCGCTCGCGAGCCTCCTGCGAGGCACGCATGATCTCGGCGCGAGCGGCCCGGTGGTGCTCGTGGGCCTCCCGGTGCATCCGCTCGACGTCCTCGGCGGCCCGCTGGCGCACGAGGCCGGCCCCCTGCTCGGCCTCGGCGAGCCGGCGCTCGGCGCGCTCGTGGGCCTCGGCCTCACGGGCCCGGGCCTCGTCGAGCACCCGCTCCGCCTCACGAGCGGAGGCTGCGCGCGTGCGGGCGGCATCCGCCTGCGCCTCGGCGAGCACCGCGGTGGCCTGCTCGCGCATCCGGGTCGCCTCGGCCTCGGCCTCGGCGAGCCGGTCGCGGCTGCGGGTCGTCGCACTGCCGAGCAGGGTCTGCACCCGGTGGCGGTGGGCGCGGGACCGCTCGGCGAGCTGTTGGTGGTGGGACCGCGAGCGCGCCTCGGCATCGGCCTCGGCTCGGGCGAGGATGTCGCGCACGGTGCCCTGCGCCCAGGCGAGGTGCGCCTCGGCGGCGGTGAGCAGCTCGTCGCCCTCGGCGCGGGCCTCGGCGACGAGCGCGGCGGCCTGCTCGCGGGCCGATCGGAGCAGCTCGTCGGCGCGGGCGCGCGAGCCCTCGTCGAGCTGCTCGGCCTCGGCCAGCCGGGCCGCGACGTGCCGGTCGGCCTCGCTGCGCTGCGTCGTGGCGTACGCCTCGCTCTCGCGGCGCAGCCGCTCGAGGTCGGCGAGCGTCGTCGAGCGCAGGTCGGCGAGCTCGGCAGCGTGCGCGTCGTGCTCGCGGGACCAGCGCTCCTGGTGGGCGCGCTCCTCGTCGGCGAGGCGGCCCATCGTGCTCTCGTGCTCGAGCCGGGCGCGCTCGAGCAGCTCGCCGGCGGTGGCCCGGGCTTCGGCGAGCCGGGCCTCGGCCTGCTCCTCGGCGACGGCGACGGCCTCGTCACTCGCCTTGGTCGCCCGCGCCCGCAGGAGGGACGCCTGGTCGGCCGCGTCGGTGAGCATGATCTCGACCTCGACGCGGGTCTCCTCGAGGCGTCGCTCGCACTCCTCGCGCGCGGAGCGCGCGGCGGCCTGCAGCTGCTCGAGCTCGTGTGCGGCCTCCCGGGTCTCGCCGCGCACCCGGCTCGCCTCGGCGGTGGCCTCGGTGGCCTCGCGGTGCGCCTCGGCGCGCAGGCGATCGGCGAGCGCCTGGGCCCGGGTGAGGACGGAGAGCGCCTCGTCGACGGGGGTCACGGGCGCTCCGGCGGCCGCGTCCACCGCCGTCGCCTCTCTCGCCGAGCCGTCTGACACGCACCCCATGATCCCAGACGATCGGGGAGGCCGCGGACGGTGTCGGCGGGCGGGGAGGGGCGCGGGTAGATTGACCCGAGCACGGGACCGCTCGGCGCGGTCGGTCCCATCCCACCCGAAGGAGTACCGCGTGTCCGCACGCCTGTTCACGTCCGAGTCCGTCACCGAGGGGCACCCGGACAAGATCTGCGACCAGATCTCGGACTCCATCCTCGACGCGATGCTCGCGCAGGACCCCCGCAGCCGGGTCGCCGTCGAGACGATGGTGACGACCGGCCTCGTGCACGTCGCGGGAGAGGTCACGACCGAGGCCTACGTCGAGATCCCGAAGATCGTGCGCGACACCGTGCTCACCATCGGCTACGACAGCTCGACGAAGGGGTTCGACGGGGCGTCGTGCGGGGTCAGCGTCTCGATCGGCCAGCAGAGCCCGGACATCGCCCAGGGCGTCGACACGGCCTTCGAGAGCCGTACCGGTGGCGTGGACCCGCGCGACAAGCAGGGGGCGGGTGACCAGGGCCTGATGTTCGGGTACGCCTGCGACGACACCCCCGAGCTCATGCCGCTGCCGGTGTTCCTCGCGCACCGCCTCGCGGAGCGGCTCACCGCGGTCCGCAAGGGCGGTGAGCTGCCCTACCTGCGCCCCGACGGCAAGACCCAGGTGACCATCGGCTACGACGGCGACCGGGCCGTCTCGCTCGATGCTGTCGTGGTGTCCAGCCAGCACGCGGAGGACGTCTCGCTCGAGGGGCTTCTCGAGCCGGACGTCCACCAGCACGTCATCAACCCGGTGCTCGCCGAGCTGCGCGACGCCGGCACCGAGCTGCGCACCGACGGTTTCCGCGCCTACATCAACCCGACCGGGAAGTTCGTCATCGGCGGCCCGATGGGGGATGCCGGACTGACGGGCCGCAAGATCATCGTCGACACGTACGGGGGCATGGCCCGGCACGGTGGCGGCGCGTTCTCCGGGAAGGACCCGAGCAAGGTCGACCGGTCGGGCGCCTACGCGACCCGGTGGGTCGCGAAGAACGTCGTCGCGGCGGGCCTGGCCCGGCGCTGCGAGGTCCAGGTCGCCTACGCGATCGGCAAGGCGCAGCCCGTCGGCCTCTACGTGGAGACGTTCGGCACCGAGACCGTGCCGGCCGACCGCATCCAGGCGGCCATCGTCGCGACCTTCGACCTGCGCCCCGCCGCGATCCTCGAGGAGCTCGAGCTCCTCCGCCCGATCTACAAGGCGACCGCCGCCTACGGCCACTTCGGCCGGACCCACGCCGACGGGGTCGACCACGGCTTCACGTGGGAGCGCACGAACCGGGTGGAGGACCTCCAGCGCGCGGCGCGCGGCTGAGGGCCGGGCCGTCCACAGCCGAGCCCTGCCGGGCCGGTGTCCACAGCGCGAGCCGACGACCCGGTCGCGGTCGGTGGGCTCCGCTAGTTTCGGGGCCATGACGGCGACCCGGGAGAACGAGGCACGGCAGCTCGCGCTGCACGTGCCGAGAGCCCCCGGGCGCCCCCGTCGGCTCGCCGGCGACGACCCCACGACGGACGTGCAGCCGGTCGCGCTCGTCCAGGTCGACACCGGGCTGGCCCACCTCGACCGCCCCTTCGAGTACTCCGTGCCCACCTCGATGGCCACGACGGCCGCGCCGGGGGTGCGGGTCAAGGTGCGCTTCGCCGGGCAGGACCTCGACGGCTTCGTCCTCGACCGCCGCGACCACGCCGACCACCCCGGCCGGCTCAGCCCCCTGAGGCGCGTCGTGTCGCCGGAACCGGTCCTCGCCCCCGAGGTGCTCGAGGCGGCCCGTGTGCTGGCCGACCGCTACGCCGGGTCGCTCGGCGACGTGCTGCGCCTCGCCGTGCCTCCGCGGCACGCGACCGCCGAGAAGGCCCTCGCCGCGCAGCCACGGCCGCGGCCACCCCTGCCCGTGCGCTCGCCGCAGGCCTGGTCCCCCTACCCGGCCGGTGCGGCCTTCCTGGGGCACCTGACCGACGGCGGGGCGCCCGCCGCGTCGGTGGTCACGCTCCCCTCGACGGATCCCGAGACCGACTGGCCGTCCCTGCTCGCGGAGGCGGCCCGGGCCGCCGTCGACGGCGGGCGCGGCGCCGTGCTCGTCGTCCCCGACCACCGCGACGTCGCGCGCCTCGAGCCCGCCCTGACCCGCGTCCTGGGGCCGGGGCGGCACACGAGGCTCACGGCCGACCAGGGTCCGCAAGCGAGGTACACGGCCTACCTCAAGGCCCTGCGCGGGCACGTCGACGTCGTCGTCGGGACCCGCGCGGCGGCCTTCGCCCCGGTTCGCGACCTCGGGCTCCTCGCCTGGTGGGACGACGGCGACGACCTCCTCGAGGAGCCGCGTGCCCCGTACCCGCACGTGCGCGAGGTGATCCTCGCCCGCGCCGCGGTGCACGGCGCCGGCGTGCTCGCCGCCGGGTACGGCCGGTCGGTCGCCGTGGCCGGCCTCGTCGACCGTGGGGTCCTCCGGCCCGTCGAGGCGCCGCGGGGGGTCGTGCGCCGCGCCGTGCCCGCCGTGCGGGTGGCGGGGGAGGGACACGACGCCGAGCGCGACCCGGCGGTCGCCGCCGCGCACCTGCCGAGCATCGCGTGGCGCACGGCGAAGGAGGCACTCGTCGACGGGCCGGTCCTCGTGCAGGTGCCCCGCCGCGGGTACCTGCCCTCGCTGTCGTGCCAGGAGTGCCGCCGGCCGGCCCGGTGTCCCACCTGCGCCGGCCCGCTCGGCCTGCCCGGGCCGCAGGCGCCCCCGGCCTGCCGGTGGTGCGGCCGGGTCGAGACCGGGTTCTCGTGCCCCTCGTGCGGTGGCCTCCGGTTGCGCTCCTCCGTCACGGGGGCGCGGCGCACGGCCGAGGAGCTCGGGCGGGCCTTCCCCGGGGTGCCGGTCGAACGCTCGGGAGCAGGCACGGTCCTCGATGCCGTCGCGGCGAGTCCGCGGCTCGTCGTGTCCACGCCGGGGGCCGAGCCCGTGGTGCCCGGCGGCTACACGGCTGCGCTCCTGCTCGACGCCTGGGCGCTGCTCGACCGCCCCAGCCTCACCGCGGGGGAGGAGTCGTTGCGCCGGTGGCTGGCGGCCGCGGCCCTCGTGCGTCCCGGTGCCGAGGGTGGTCGGGTCGTGCTCTGTGGTGCGCCGACCGACGTGCCCGTTCCCGCCGTCGAGGCGCTCGTGCGCTGGGACCCCGCCTGGTTCGCCGAGCGCGAGCTCGACGAGCGGCGGGGGTTGTCGTTGCCGCCGGCCGCTCGCCTCGCCGTGCTCACCGGCGCCCGCCACGCCCTCGAGGCCGCCGTCGGTGAGCTCGACCTCCCCGTCGCGGCGGCCGTCCTCGGCCCCCTGCCGCTCGGTCCCATGCGCCCGGGCGCCCACACGGGCGAGGAGCGCTGGCGCACCGTCGTCACGGTGCCCCCGGCCGACGGGCCCGCCCTCACCCGTGAGCTCGCCGCCCTGCGAGCGCGCGCCTCGGCCCGCAAGGACCCGGAGCCGGTGTCGGTCCGGGTCGACCCACCCGACCCGACGACGTGACCCGCGCCACGGCATCCGTCCTAGACTCCCCGGCGTGAGCGTCACCCCCATCCGCCTCTTCGGCGACCCCGTCCTGCGCACCCCCGCGGCGCCGGTCGTCGACTTCGACGCGGAGCTGCGCCGCCTCGTCGCCGACCTCACCGACACGATGCTCGACGCCGGTGGGGCGGGGCTCGCGGCACCCCAGCTCGGGGTCGGCCTGCGGGTGTTCACCTACCACGTCGAGGGCGTCATCGGGCACCTCGTCAACCCCGAGCTGAGGCTCGGTGACGAGGAGGAGACGGACCAGGAGGGCTGCCTGTCCTTCCCGGGGCTGCGCCTCGACACGCCGCGCGCCGTGCGGGTCGTCGCGCACGGCAGCACGATGCACGGGGAGCCGGCGACCATCGAGGGCACGCACCTCCTGGCGCGGGCCGTGCAGCACGAGACCGACCACCTCGACGGCATCCTGTTCATCGACCGGCTCGACCCACAGCGGCGCCGCGAGGCGATGCGCCTCGTCCGGGAGACCGACTGGGGGGCGACGCCCCCCGTCGTGCGGGTCAGCCCGCACGTCGGCGCCCTCGGGAGGCGCTGAGTGCGCCTCGTCCTTGCCGGCACCCCCGAGACGGCAGTGCCCTCGCTGCGCGCCCTGCTCGCCTCGTCGCACGAGGTCGTCGCGGTCGTCACCCGCCCCGACGCCCGGTCCGGTCGCGGGCGCACCCTGGCGCCGTCTCCGGTCAAGCAGGTCGCCCTCGAGCACGGGCTCGAGGTGCTGACGCCCCCGACGCCGCGCGACCCCGCATTCCTCGAGCGGCTGCGTGACCTCGCCCCCGACTGCTGCCCCGTCGTCGCCTACGGTGCGCTCGTGCCCCGGGCCGCGCTCGACGTCCCCGCACGCGGCTGGGTCAACCTGCACTTCTCGCTGCTCCCCGCCTGGCGGGGCGCGGCTCCGGTGCAGCGGGCGCTCATGGCCGGCGACGACGTCACCGGGGCGAGCACCTTCGTCCTCGAAGAGGGGCTCGACACCGGTCCCGTGCTCGGCACGCTCACCGAGCGGGTCCGCCTGGACGACACCGCGGGCAGCCTCCTCGACCGGCTCGCCCACGCCGGGGCCGGGCTGCTCGTCGCGACGATGGACGGCCTCGCCGACGGCTCGTTGCGACCGGTGCCCCAGCCCTCCGACGGCGTGAGCCACGCCCCCAAGCTCACGAGCGACGAGGCGCGGGTCCGCTGGCGCCTGCCGGCCCACGTCGTCGACCGGCACGTGCGCGGGTGCACCCCCGCACCGGGCGCGTGGACGACCCTGCGGGGTGAGCGGCTCAAGCTCGGTCCGGTCGGGATGCCGGCCGGGGTCGCCCCCGGGATGTCGGCCGGGGTCGCTCCCGGGATGTCGGCCGGGGTCGCTCCCGGGATGCCGGCCGGTGACGTTCCCGGGATGCCGGCCGCCTCGTCTGCCGTCGCCTCGTCTGCCGCCGCCTCGACGTCCCAGCCCGCGCTCGTCCCGGGCGAGCTGCTCGTCACGAAGCACGAGGTGCTCGTCGGCACCGGGTCCTCGCCGGTGCGGCTCGGCGAGGTGCGTGCCCAGGGACGCAAGCCGATGGCGGCCGCGGACTGGGCGCGCGGCATCCGCATCGCGCCGGGGGAGCGGTTCGATGGCTGAGCAGGGAGGCCCGAGCGGAGGTCGACCGGAGGGGCGCGGACGGCAGCGACCCAGCGGTCCGGACCGTGCACGAGGCGGCGCCCGAGGGCCGCGGCGACGCAGTGCGACGGCGCCGTCCGCTCGGACCCGCCGCGCCGAGCCGACCCGCTTCGCCGCCTACACGCTGCTGCGCGGGGTCGCCGACGGCGCCTACGCCAACCTCGAGCTTCCGGCCATCCTGCGCCGCCACCGCCTCGACGGTCGCGACGCCGCGTTCGCGACCGAGCTCGGGTTCGGCACGATCCGGTGGCAGGGCTTCTACGACGCCGTCATCGCCGACGCGGCGGGCCGGCCGCTCACCCGGATCGACCCGCAGGTGCTCGACGTGCTCCGCCTCGGCGCCCACCAGCTGCTCGGGATGCGGGTCGCCACCCACGCCGCGGCCGACCAGACCGTCGGGCTCGCCACGGTCGTCGCCGGCGCCGGCGCCGGGGGCTTCGTCAACGCCGTCATGCGCCGGGTCAGCGAACGCGACCTCGAGCAGTGGCGTGAAGCCGTCGTGCCCCCCGGGGGAGGAGCGGTCTCCCTCGGCGTGCGCCACAGCCACCCCGAGTGGGTCGTCACCGCCCTGCGGGCATCGCTCCTCGGGCACGGCCGGGCGACCGCCGCCACGGTCGACGCCGAGCTCGAGGCCCTCCTCGAGGCGGACAACGACCCCCCGCGCGTCCACCTCGTCGCCCGCCCGGGCCTGAGCAGCGTCGCCGAGCTCGTCGCGGCCGCCGACGCCGAGCCCAGCGCGCTCTCCCCGCTCGGGGTCGTGCTGCGCGGCGGGGACCCGGGGGCGGTCGCCGCGGTCCGGGAGGGACGGGCCGCGGTCCAGGACGAGGGCTCCCAGCTGCTCGCCGTCGCGCTCGCCCGCGCCGAGGTCGCACCCGGCGCGCCCGCCCGGTGGCTCGACCTGTGCGCCGGACCCGGCGGCAAGGCCGGGGTGCTCGGTGCCTTGGCCGTGGAGGCCGGCGCCGACCTCACGGCCGTCGAGGTGAGCCCCCACCGGGCCGAGCTCGTCCGCCGGACGCTCGCGGCGCTCGGCCGCCACGCCGACGGTCTCGGCCGTCGCATCGAGGTGCGCACGGCCGACGGCCGCGAGCTCGGCGAGGACGAGCCCGAGGCCTACGCCCGGGTGCTCGTCGACGCCCCGTGCACGGGCCTCGGCGCGCTGCGCCGACGGCCCGAGGCGAGGTGGCGCCGCCAGCCGTCCGACGTCGCCGCGCTCGCGCCGCTCCAGCGCGCCCTGCTGGCCTCGGCCCTCGACGCCGTCGCCCCGGGCGGCGTCATCGGCTACGCCACGTGCAGCCCGCACATCGCCGAGACCCGGTTCGTCGTGTCCGACGTCGTCAAGCGGCGCCGCGACGTCGAGGTCGTCGACGCCCGCGAGCTCTTCACGGATGCGGCCGGACGGCCCGTCCCCGGGCTCGGCGACGGGCCGTACGTCCAGCTGTGGCCGCACGTCCACGGCACCGACGCCATGTTCTTCGCCCTCGTCCGAAAGCTGACGTGAGCACCTGCCGCCGGCACGGCCTGCACCGGATCCGCCGCGTCGGCCCGGGCGGCTAGGGTCGTCGCCGTGCAGATCTCCCCGTCGATCCTGTCCGCCGACTTCGCCAACCTCGAGGCCGAGCTGCGGCGGGTCGCGGACGCCGACTGGGCGCACGTCGACGTCATGGACAACCACTTCGTGCCCAACCTCACCCTGGGCCTGCCGGTCGTCGAGGCGTTGCTCGAGGTGTCGCCGGTCCCCATCGACTGCCACCTCATGATCGAGGACCCCGACCGGTGGGCTCCCGGGTACGCCGAGGCCGGCGCCCAGTCGGTCACCTTCCACGTCGAGGCCGTCCGGGACGCTGTCGCGACGGCCCGGGCGATCCGCGCCGCCGGAGCGCGGGCCGCCTTCGCGCTCAAGCCCGGCACCCCGTTCGCGCCGTACGCCGACCTGCTGCCCGAGGTCGACATGGTGCTCGTCATGACCGTCGAGCCCGGGTTCGGCGGGCAGGCGTTCATGGCCGACCAGATGCCCAAGGTCCGCGAGGCCCGCGAGGCGGTGCGGCGGCACGGCGGCGAGATCTGGGTGCAGGTCGACGGCGGCGTGTCGGCGACGACCATCGAGCAGTGCGCCGAGGCCGGGGCCGACGTCTTCGTCGCCGGGTCCGCCGTCTACGGAGCCGAGTCGGCCGCCGGGGCGATCGCCGAGCTGCGGGCGCTCGCCCTGCGCCACGCCCACGGGTGACGGCCACGGCATCCCTGCTCGACCGCCTCGCCGGGGCGGGTGGGTACGCCGCGGACCTCCACGTCACCGAGGGTCTCGCCCCGGGGGAGGTCCTCGAGGGGGTCGAGCTCGAGGGCTGCCGGTTCGAGCGCTCGGTGCTGGAGGGCGCCGTCCTGCGCGGGTGCACCTTCACCGACTGCGTCTTCGTCGGCTGCAACCTCAACCGGGTCGACGTCCTCGGATCCCGGTTCGTCGACTGCCGGTTCGTCGAGTGCACGGCCCTGGCGGTGACCTGGTCGCGCGCGGCGGAGGCGGCGCTGTCGAGCCGCCCCTGGGACTTCGAGAAGTGCCGGCTCGACCTGGCCTCCTTCCAGAATGCCGTGCTCACCGGGTCGCGCTTCGACGGCTGCTCGCTGCGCGAGGCCGACCTGAGCGGGGCGGACGCCCGCGACGTCGACTTCGGGGACTGCGAGCTCGGCGGGGCGGTGTTCGCCGGGACGGACCTGCGGGGGGCGAGCCTGCTCGGCGCGACGGGGTACGTGCTCGACCCCACGGACAACCGCGTCCGGGGGCTGCGCGTCGACGCGTTCGGCGCGGCGGGGCTCCTCGTCGCGCTGGGGGTCGTTGTCGAGGGGTGACTCCCGGGCGCCCGTCACGCCCCGGGCCGCGTGAGTGAGCGCACAGCGAAACGGCGCTGGACGGCGCCACCCGGTGCGGCATACTGGCCGGGACACGTGCTCCGGGGTCGGTGCAACTCCGAACCGGCGGTGACAGTCCGCGACCCGGCCGCAGCCAGCGGCCGGTGGACCCGGTGGAACTCCGGGACCGACGGTGAAAGTCCGGATGGTAGGCAGCACGTGCCGACGACGGCCCTCGGGTCGGCGTCGGCGGCCGTGGTCGGCGGCGCCCTCGCGGCGTCGTCGCTCGCCGGCCATCGCCCGGAGCCCGACCGACGACCGGTTCGAGGCACGAGGGCAGCACATGGACGAGCACATCGCGCTCATGCAGCGGGCGCTCGACGCTGCCCGGATGGGTCCCGAGGCCGACCCGAACCCCCGCGTCGGCTGCGTCGTCACGGATGCCGCGGGCCGGCTCGTCGCGGTCGGTCACCACCGTGGGGCGGGCACCCCCCACGCCGAGGTCGACGCGCTCTCCCGGGCCGGCGACGCGGCCCGCGGGGGCACGGCCTACGTCACCCTCGAGCCCTGCGACCACACCGGGCGCACCTCCCCGTGCACCGAGGCGCTGCTCGCCGCCGGCGTGTCCCGGGTCGTCTACGCGGTCACCGACCCCGACCCGCGCGCCGCCGGCGGCGCCACCCGGCTGGCCGGCGCGGGCGTCGCCGTCGAGGGAGGGCTGCTCGCGGCCGAGGCCGAGGAGCTCAACGCGTCCTGGCTCCACGCCCGGCGGGCCGCCCGGCCGTGGGTCGTCGCCAAGACCGCCTCGACCCTCGACGGACGCGTCGCCGCGGCCGACGGCTCGAGCCGGTGGGTCACCGGGGAGGTGGCGCGGGCCGACGTGCACGCGCTGCGGGCCCGCTGCGGGGCCGTCGTCGTCGGGACCGGCACCGCCCTCGCCGACGACCCGCGCCTCACCGTGCGCGGCGCGGACGGCGCCGCGGCGCCGCGCCAGCCGCTGCGCGTCGTCGTCGGGCTCCGCCCGGTGCCCGAGGGGAGCCACCTCCTCGACGGCTCCGCCAAGACGCTGGCCCTCGCCACCCACGACCCCGCCGTGGTGCTCGCCGACCTGCACGCCCGCGGGGTGCACCGGGTGCTCCTCGAGGGGGGCCCGACGATCCTCGCCGCCTTCCTCGCCGCCGGACTCGTCGACGAGCTCGTCGCCTACGTGGCCCCCGTGCTGCTCGGCGCCGGTCCGTCCACGGTGGCCGACCTCGGGGTCAGGTCCATCTCGGATGCCGTGCGCCTGCGCCCCACCGACGTCACCGTCCTCGGTCCGGACGTCCGGATCACCGCCCGCCCCCTCCAGAGGAGCTGACCGCCATGTTCACCGGGATCGTCGAGGAGCTCGGCACCGTCACCGAGCTCGTGCCCGCCGCGGACTCCGCACGCCTGACCGTCCACGGGCCACTCGTGACGAGCGACGCGACCCACGGCGACTCGATCTGCGTCAACGGGGTGTGCCTCACCGTCGTCGAGGTGGGTGAGGGCGACTTCACCGTCGACGTCATGGCCGAGACCCTGCACCGCTCGAGCCTCGGGGCGCTGCGACCCGGCGACCGGGTCAACCTCGAGCGCGCCATGGCCGCCTCCGGACGCTTCGGTGGCCACGTCGTGCAGGGGCACGTCGACGGCACCGGGACGATCACGGCCCGCAGCCCCGGCGACCGCTGGGAGCTCGTCGAGGTCTCCGTGCCGCCCGACCTCGCGCCCTACGTCGTCGAGAAGGGCTCGATCACCGTCGACGGGGTGAGCCTGACCGTCGTCAGCGTGATCGACGACGCGCTCACGGTCTCGCTCATCCCCACGACGCTCGAGCTGACGACGCTCGGGACCAAGGGCGCCGGCGACGTCGTCAACCTCGAGGTCGACGTGCTCGCGAAGTACGTCGAGCGCCTGCTCGCGACCCGGTTCGCCACGGTGGAGGCGTCATGAGCCTCGCGACGGTCGAGGAGGCCCTCCAGGCCCTGCGCGACGGGCGCCCCGTCCTCGTCCTCGACGACGAGGACCGCGAGAACGAGGGCGACGTCGTCCTCTCCGGGCAGACCCTCACCGATGCGTGGATGGCGTGGACGATCCGCCACACGTCGGGGTACATCTGCGCCCCGGTCACCGAGGAGGTCGCCGACCGCCTCGCGCTGCCGCTCATGGTCCGCGACAACCGCGACCCGCTCCGCACCGCCTACACCGTGACGGTCGACGCGGCATCCGGGGTCACGACCGGCATCTCGGCGGCCGACCGGGCCCACACGATCCGCACGCTGAGCGACCGCACCGCCACTCCGACCGACCTCATCCGGCCCGGCCACGTCGTGCCGCTGCGGGCCCGTCCCGGTGGGGTGCTCGCCCGGCCCGGCCACACCGAGGCCGCGGTCGACCTGTGCCGCCTCGCGGGCCTCGCGCCGGTCGGCGCGATCGGTGAGCTCGTCGCCGACGACGGCAGCATGCTGCGCACCCCCGAGGTGCTCGAGCTGGGGGAGCGGGCCGGGCTGCCCGTCATCACGATCGCCGAGCTCATCGCCTGGCGGCAGCGCCACGACCGGGTCGAGCGGGTCGCCGACACCGTGCTGCCGACCCGCCACGGCACCTTCCGCACCATCGCCTACCGCGACGTGGTCACCGGGGTCGAGCACGTCGCACTCGTCAGCCCGCGCGGCATCCCCGAGCACGCCCCCCTCGTGCGGGTGCACTCCGAGTGCCTCACCGGTGACGTGCTCGGCTCGCAGCGGTGCGACTGCGGCCCCCAGCTCGACCGCGCCCTGGAGCGGGTCGCCGCCGAGGGTGGCGTCGTCGTCTACGTCCGGGGCCACGAGGGCCGCGGGGTGGGGCTCGGCGCGAAGCTGCGCGCCTACGAGCTGCAGGACCGGGGCCTCGACACGGTCGACGCGCAGCTCGAGCTGGGCCTGCCGATCGACGCCCGCGAGTACGCCGCCGGGGCGGCCGTGCTCGTCGACCTCGGGGTCACCGAGGTACGGCTGCTGACGAACAACCCGGCCAAGGTCGAGGCGATGCGCGAGCACGGCATCGACGTCGTCGTCGTCGAGCGGCTGCGGATCGCGCCGGTCGCCGAGAACGCCGCGTACCTGCGCACGAAGCGCGACCGGATGGGCCACGACCTCGTCATCGACACGGCCGACACCGGCACGACGGCCTGACCGCGGCCGCCCGACCCGAGGAGCAGCACAGCATGAGCGGAGAAGGAGCACCCGTCGTCGCCGTCGACGGCACCGGCCTGCGGGTCGCCGTCGTCGCGGCGTCGTGGCACGAGCAGGTCATGGGCGGCCTCGTCGCCGGCGCGCTGCGCGGCCTCGCGGATGCCGGTGTCGAGCGCCCGACGCTCGTCCGCGTCCCGGGCACCGTCGAGCTGAGCGTCGCCTGTGCCCGCCTCGCGACCCGGTACGACGCCCTCGTCGCCCTCGGTGTCGTCGTCCGGGGCGGGACACCGCACTTCGAGTACGTCTGCCAGGGGGTCACCGCCGGGCTGACCGCGGTGGCCGTCGGCACCGGTGTCCCCATCGGGTTCGGCGTGCTCACGTGCGACACGGTCGAGCAGGCCCTCGAGCGCTCGGGCCTGCCGGGCTCGTCGGAGGACAAGGGCCACGAGGCCGCGACGGCCGCCGTCGCGACCGCCGTCACGCTGCGGGACCTCGAACGGGCCGGCTCCGCCACGTGAACGCGTTCCGTGAGCTGCTCGCGTGGCTCCACGCCGAGTCCGTGACGGTCGCCGGCCACGAGCTGCCGTGGATCGAGGTCGTCGGCAACGCCTTCGGCTTCGCGTCCGCCATCCTCGGCATGCGGCGCAGGGTGTGGGCGTGGCCGATCGGCATCGTCGGCAACCTCCTGCTCTTCGTCATCTTCGTGTCCGCGACCTTCGACGCCGACGCGCGCACCCCGCTCTTCGGGCAGGCGGGCCGGCAGGTGTTCTTCATCATGACGAGCCTGTACGGCTGGTGGCGGTGGCAGGAGCACCGCACCGCGCGGCTGGCCGCCGGCGCTCCCGCCGACACCCCGGCCATCACCCCGCGCTGGGCCACCGGGGGCGAGCGCGCCGGCTACCTCCTCGCCTGGGTCGGTGGCGTCGTCGTCGCCCAGTGGGTGCTCGCGTCGATCGGCGCGGCCTGGCCCGCGCCGCGCTGGTACTTCTGGTGCGACGCGTGGATCCTCGTCGGCTCGATGCTCGCGACGTACGCCATGGCCCGGGGCTGGAACGAGTTCTGGCTCATGTGGGTCGCCGTCGACCTCGTCGGCGTGCCCCTGCTCTGGCACAGCGGGTACTACGCGACGGCGGTGCTGTACGCGGTCTACGGCGGGCTCGTCCTCGTCGGCTTCACCGTGTGGCTGCGGGCCTCGCGCACCGAGGAGCCCGACCCGCTGCCGGAGCGCGAGCTCGACCCGGTCGGCTGACCCGGCGCCGGCGCCGGCGCCGCCGCCGGGAGCCGGTGGCCGGGTCAGATGGCCGGGTCAGATGGCCGGGGCCGTGGCCCGGGTCCGGGGGTCCGGGGTCCGGTGGACGCTCGACGGTCGGTGGGCGGGCCCCCCGTAGGCTTGCCCCTCGTGAAGACGTTCGACGACCTGTACGCCGAGCTGGCCGAGAAGGCCCGCACCCGACCCTCGGGGTCGGGCACAGTGCTCGCCCTCGATGCCGGCGTGCACGCCATCGGCAAGAAGGTCGTCGAGGAGGCGGCGGAGGTCTGGATGGCCGCCGAGCACGAGGGGGCCGAGCGCACCGCCGAGGAGATCAGCCAGCTGCTCTACCACGTGCAGGTGCTCATGCTCGCCACCGACATCTCGCCCGACGACGTCTACCAGCACCTCTGACCGGAGACCCACGAACCCATGCTCCGCATCGCCGTCCCGAACAAGGGCTCCCTGTCCGAGCCCGCGGCCGCCATGCTCCGCGAGGCCGGCTACCGCACCCGCCGCGACCCCAAGGAGCTCGTCGTCACCGACGCCGACAACGGCGTCGAGCTCTTCTACCTGCGCCCCCGCGACATCGCCGTCTACGTCGGGTCGGGCACCGTCGACTGCGGCGTGACCGGTCGCGACCTGCTCCTCGACTCCGGCTCGGCCGCCGTCGAGGTCATGGGACTGGGCTTCGGGGCGTCGACGTTCCGGTACGCGGCCCGTCCCGGCACCGCCTCCGCGCTCGCCGACATCGCGGGCCACCGGGTCGCGACGAGCTACCAGGGCCTCGTCGAGAAGCACCTGGCCGACCACGGCATCCCGGCGGCGGTCGTCCGCCTCGACGGGGCCGTGGAGACCGCGATCACCCTGGGGGTCGCGGACGTCATCGCGGACGTCGTCGAGACCGGCGCCACGCTGCGCTCCCAGGGGCTCGAGGTGTTCGGCGAGCCGATCCTGCGCAGCGAGGCGGTGCTCGTGCGGCGCGAGGGCAGCGAGGAGACCGCGGCGGTCGAGGTGCTGCGTCGCCGCCTCCTCGGCGTCATCACCGCGCGCCACTACGTCATGCTCGACTACGACGTGCCGGCCTCCCTCGTCGACGACGCCTGCGCGATCACCCCCGGCCTGGAGTCGCCGACCGTGTCGCCGCTGCAGAACCGCGACTGGGTGGCCGTGCGGGCCATGGTGCCCCGCACCGGCACGAACGCCGTCATGGACGAGCTGTACGACCTGGGCGCGCGCGCGATCCTCGTCACCGACATCACGGCCTGCCGCCTGTGAGCGTCCCCGCGCAGGGTCCCGGCGCCCCGGACGCCCCGTTCCGGCCCCGGCGCGGCCGGGTCATGCCGCTCGTCATGGCGGGGGTGGCCCTCGTCGTGTGTGCGGGCGTCGCGGTCGGGATGGGCCGCACCGGCTGGGCCGTCGGCGACCAACTCGCCCTCGTCGGCCTGGGCGCCGGGCTCGCCGCCTTCCTCGGCCGGTACGCGAGCATCCGGGCCGTCCCGGACGACGTCGGCCTCACCGTGCGCAACCTCATGGTGACCCGCACCGTCCTGTGGGAGGAGGTCGTCGACGTCCGCTTCCCCGAGGGCGCCCCGTGGGTGAGCCTAGAGCTCGAGGACACCGACGAGCTCGCCGTCATGGCGATCCAGCGCGCCGACGGCGACCTCGCCCGGGCCGAGGCCGGGCGTCTCGCCGCCCTCGTCGCCGACCACCGGGGCCGACGGCGCGGCGCGCGTCAGGGCAGGTAGGACTCCGGCACGAGCCGCAGCGCCTCGTCCTCGTCCAGGCCGGCGACGACGAGCAGGTCGACGACCATCGAGCGCACCTGGCCGCGGATCATCTCGGCCGACAGCCCCGCCGTGGGGTCGACCCGCGCCGACAGCCCCGCGACGCGCTCGAGGACCCGGCGACCCGCCGAGGGGGTCGCGTGCTCGTCGAGCACCCGGGCGAGGTCCTCGGCGGCGGCGGCGAGCGCCGCGACGAGGTCGACGTAGTGCTCGGGCACGTCCTCGTCGCGAGCGACCGCGACCCCGGCCCGGCGGGCGAGCACCCTCAGGTTGCGCACGCAGCGGTCGAGCGGGACGACGAGAGCCGACGACGCCTCGGCCACCGGCGCGTGCCGGCGCAGCAGGGGGGACTGGCGCACGACGGCCGAGCCCTCGGCGGCGGCGGTCCGCAGCTCGCCGAGCTGGGTCTCCAGGGCCCGGGCGCCGTCGAGCGCGGCGCCCGCGAGCACGCGGTCCCGGCGGTGCAGGGCCGCGACGACGTCGCGCAGGGTCGTGGCGACCTCGCGGGTCGTGCGCGCGGCCAGCGCCCGGGGCCGGCGGACCGGGGAGGTGGGGGCGACGGCCCCGATGACGAGGGCGACGAGGCCGCCCATGACGGCGTCGACCCAGCGCGAGAACGACGCGCTCTGGTCGGCGACGAACGCCACGATGAACACCGACTGCACCCCGGCCTGGATGACGAGCAGCTGCCCCGACGACACGACGACCGCCAGACCCATCGCGAGCACGACGACGAGCGCCATCTGCCACGCACCCGATCCCAGCCCCATGACGATGAGGTCGCCGACGAGCACGCCGATGGCCACGCCGACCGTCACCTCGACGATGCGCCGCAACCGCTGGCCGTAGGTGAGCCCCAGGCACAGGATCGCGGTGACGGGGGCGAAGAACGGGTTGTCGTGGCCGAGGAGCTCGCTCGCCACGAGCCAGGCGAGAAGCACCGCCACGCCGATCTGGAGGAGGAGCACCCACCGGTCGAGCAGCCGGTCCACGCCCCGGGCCAGGGCCCGGCGGGCCCCGAGCAGCGTCACGCCGGCGCCGTCCTCAGCACGAGGTGGGCGGTGAGCCAGGGTCGCGAGGCGGCGTACACGGCATCCTCCTGGGCCGCCCAGCGGTCCCAGTGCGGGGCGTAGGTGTCACCGTCGCGCCCGAGGGCCCGCTGTCGACGCAGGTCCTCCGGGGCCTCGACCCAGACCCGCACGGCGGCGTGGGCCACCGCCGGCGGCACGAGGGAGCCGCAGCCCTCGAGGACGAGGTGGGTGCCCGGCGGCACGGCGACCGTGCGGCCGGGGCGCGAGCGCATCCAGTCCCACCGCGGGTAGCTCGCCCGCTCGCCGCGAGCGAGGGGCTCGAGCACGTGCTCGGTCACGAGGGCGACCCCCGCGGAGAGCCCGTCCCAGCCGGGGTACACGGCGTCGACGTGGACGACCGGGCACCCGAGCTCGCGCGCCACCGCCGTGCCGAGGAGGGTCTTGCCCGAGCCGCTGCGGCCGTCGACGGCCACGACCACCGGGCCGCCCGCCACGGGTCGGGCCGCCCGGGCCGCCGCCGTGACCGCCGCGACGTGGTCGGGGTCGGCGTGCTCGACCGGCCGGTGCCGCTCGAGGGGCGGGTGGGACATGGCGGCGACTCTAGTGCTGGCTACATTGGGCGCATGTCCGTGGCGGTCCGCGTCATCCCGTGCCTCGACGTCGACGACGGTCGCGTCGTCAAGGGGGTCAACTTCGAGAACCTGCGCGACGCCGGCGACCCGGTCGCCCTCGCCCGGCGCTACGGGGAGCAGGGCGCCGACGAGCTGACCTTCCTCGACGTCACGGCGAGCAGCGGCGACCGCGCCACGATGCTCGACGTCGTCGCCCGCACCGCCGAGGAGGTCTTCATCCCGCTCACGGTGGGTGGCGGGGTGCGCACCGTCGACGACGTCGACCGCCTCCTGCGGGCCGGCGCCGACAAGGTCGGGGTCAACACCGCGGCGGTCGCGCGGCCCGCGCTCATCGCCGAGACGGCCGACCGGTTCGGGGCCCAGGTACTCGTGCTGTCCGCCGACGTCCGACGCCGCCGCGACGACTCCGGTCGCCCCGCCGGGGGGTTCGAGGTCACGACCCACGGTGGGCGCGCCCGCACCGGCATCGACGCCGTCGAGTGGTGCGTGCGGGCGCAGGCCCTCGGCGCCGGCGAGATCCTCCTGAACTCGATGGACGCCGACGGCACGAAGGACGGCTTCGACCTCGAGCTCATCGCACTCGTGCGCGCCGAGGTGACCGTGCCGGTCATCGCGAGCGGGGGAGCGGGCCGGGTGGAGCACTTCGCCCCCGCCGTGCGGGCCGGCGCGGATGCCGTCCTCGCGGCGAGCGTGTTCCACTTCGGTGAGCTGACCATCGCCGAGGTCAAGGACGCGCTGCGCGCCGACGGCCAGCCGGTGCGCTGACCCCGCGGGGATGCCCCGGAGTCGGGCCGGGACGCGGGGGTGGAGGTGATGGCGCGCGTTGTGGCGAGCGGTATCACCTGGCCTCGGCGGGTGCTGGCGGGGTGGAGGTGATGGCACGTTGTCGCGAGCGGTATCACCTCGACTCGGTGGAGGCTCCTGGGTTCGGGCCGTACGTCGGATGCCGGGTGCCCGGGGAGGTCGGCTGGTCCCGGCTCGGCGTTGCCGGGTCGGTCGTGGTGACGGCGCGACCTACCACTCAGTACTCGTCGCCCGGGCAGCGAGTACCAGGCGGTAGCCCGAGGGCAACCCCGCGACCCGTGCCCTCCCGGCCGAGCCAGGCGGCTGCCGGTCCGCGGGTCGGCCCCCGGACCGGGACGTCGACCCGTCACGGCAGAATGACCGGGTGCCCAGCCCCGACCCGACGTCCCCCGCTGCCGAGCCGCCCGTCGCCGCGCGGCCGACCCGCGACGTTTCCCCGCTGGACCCGGCCGTCGCCGCGCGGCTGAAGCGCGACGCCGCCGGCCTCGTCGCCGCCGTCGTCCAGCAGCACGACACCGGCGAGGTGCTCATGCTCGGCTGGATGGACGACGAGGCCCTGCGCCGCACGCTCACCGAGGGCCGGGTCACGTACTGGTCGCGCAGCCGACGCGAGTACTGGCGCAAGGGGGACACGTCCGGGCACGTCCAGCACGTCCGCTCGGTGGCCCTCGACTGCGACGGCGACGCCCTGCTCGTGCGCGTCGACCAGGTCGGCGCGGCCTGCCACACCGGCGACCGCACCTGCTTCGACGCCGGTGACCTCGCTGCCGCCGTCGCCAACCCGGACGGCAGCAGTGGCGACCCGGACGGCACCAGCGGCGACCCGGACGGCACCAGCGGCGACCCGGACGGCGGGGCGGACCACCTCGCTGCCGCCGTCGGGAACCCGGACGGCACCAGCGGCGACCCGGACGGCGGGGCGTGAGCACGGCATCCGACGGTCGGGCGACCACCCCCGACCTCGCCTACGGCCAGACCTGGCCCACCCTCGACGTCTTCGGCGTGCTCGCCCGCGACCGCCGGGTCATCCCCGTCGTCCGCCGCCTCATGGGCGACGCCGAGACGCCGGTGGGCGTCTACCGCAAGCTCGCGGGGGAGCGCCCCGGCACCTTCCTCCTGGAGTCGGCCGAGCACGGCGGCGTGTGGTCGCGCTGGTCGATCGTCGGCGCCGCGAGCCGGGCCACCCTCACCGAGCGCGACGGCGAGGCGCACTGGATCGGCGAGCCGCCGGTCGGCGTGCCGACGACCGGCCTCGCCACCGACGCGCTCCGGGGGACGATGCAGGCCCTCGCGACCGAGCCGATCGCCGGCCTGCCCCCGCTCACCGGCGGCATGGTCGGCGCCATCACCTACGATGCCGTGCGGCGCTGGGAGCGCGTCCCGGACACGACCCCCGACGTCCTCCACCTGCCCGAGCTCGCCCTCATGCTCGCCACCGACCTCGCGGTCCTCGACCACACCGACGGCTCGATCCTCCTCGTCGCCAACGCCGTCAACTACGACGACACCGACGAGCGGGTCGAGCAGGCGTGGGCGGATGCCGTGGCTCGCCTCGACGAGATGACCCGGGCCCTCGCGGCCCCGGCCGAGAGCACCGTCGCCGTCGTCGACACCGCGGCCGTCGACGCGGCGATGGCCGGGGTGCGCTCGAACACGACACGGGAGCGCTACGAGGAGGTCGTCGAGCTCGCGAAGGAGGACATCCGCGCGGGCGAGGTCTTCCAGGTCGTCCTGTCGCAGCGGTTCAGCCTCGACTGCGCCGCCGACCCGCTCGACGTCTACCGCGCCCTGCGCGCGTCCAACCCCAGCCCGTACATGTACCTCTTCCGGCTCCCGCACCCCGACGGGTCGTCCTACGCCGTCGTCGGCAGCAGCCCGGAGGCGCTCGTGCGCGTCACCGGCGACCGCGCCATCACCCACCCGATCGCCGGCTCGCGCCCGCGGGGCAAGACCCCCGAGGACGACGTCCGGCTCGCCGAGGAGCTGCTCGCCGACCCCAAGGAACGCTCGGAGCACGTCATGCTCGTCGACCTCGGGCGCAACGACCTCCAGCGCGTCTGCCTGCCGGGCACCGTCGACGTCGTCGAGTTCATGGACGTGCGGCGCTACAGCCACGTCATGCACCTCGAGTCGACGGTCGTCGGTGACACCCGCCCCGGCGTGAGCGCCTACGACGTCCTCGTGTCCACGTTCCCGGCCGGCACTCTCTCCGGGGCCCCGAAGCCGCGTGCGCTGGCCCTCATCGAGCAGTACGAACCCTCCCGCCGCGGTGTGTACGGCGGGGTCGTCGGCTACCTCGACTTCCACGGCGACCTCGACATGGCCATCGCCATCCGCACGGCCGTCGTGACGGACGGCGTCGCGCACGTGCAGGCCGGCGCCGGCATCGTCGCGGACTCGGTGCCGGAGCGCGAGCACGAGGAGTGCGTTCACAAGGCGACGGCCGCGCTGCGTGCGGTCGCCACCGCTTCGGCGATGCGGACGGTCTCGTGACGAGGCTCACGACGAAGGGCGCGGTCGTCGGGCTCGCCCTGCTCGGGGCGGTGGGCCTGCTCGTCAGCGCGTTCCGGCCGTGGGTCACCGGGGCGGTCGACGACGCGGTGCTCGGCGCCACCCGGATCAGCGCGACCGGCGCCGAGGTGGCCCCCGGACTGACCGCCCTCGCCCTCGCCGTCGCCGCCGCGGCGATCGCGGTCGTCGCCGCAGGGCGGGTCGCGCGCGCCATCGCGCTCGTCGCGTACGCCGCCTCGGTCGGCCTGGCCGCCGCCCTCGCCGTGCGGGTCCTCCTCGACCCCGAGGGCGTGCTCGGCCCGGTCGCCGCGTCCCGGGTGGGGCGCACCGGGTCGGTCGAGAACGTCGCGGACACGACGGTGTGGCCGTGGGTCGCGCTGCTCGCGTGCGGCGTCGCCCTCGTCGGGCTCGTCGGGGCCGTGCGCGGCCTGCGGGAGTGGGGTGGTCCGTCGGCGCGCTACGAGGTCCCGGACGCCGGGGCCGGCGCCGACGTCGCAGGTCCGCGCGGGGAGCGCGTCGGCAGCGACTGGGACGAGCTGAGCGCCGGCCGGGACCCCACCGATGTGGGTCCGGACGAGCGAACCTGACAGAATCGGGCACGAGCCAACCGGGTCGCCGGCCCCCGCACGAAAGTTGACGAGATGAGCGAGCACGAAGACCACGGGCACAGCGTCGCCGCCTGGACCGCGGTGACCATCCTCATCGTCGCCGCCGCGATCATGTCGCTCGCGGTGGTGTTCCCCAACGTGTGGTTGTTCGTCGGCGGCGCCATCCTGGCCGTCGTCGGGATCGTCGCGGGGAAGGTGCTGTCGATGGCCGGCTACGGCGCGGCCCAGCGCGACCGCGACGAGGCCCCCTCGATCCGCTGATGGCGGTCCGACCGTGACCACCGTCCTCGACACGATCGTCGCGGGCGTGCGCGAGGACCTCGCGGTGCGCGAGCGCCACCGGTCCATCTCCGACCTCGAGCACGCCGTGCTCGCCACGCCCCCGGCGATCGACGCCGAGGCCGTGCTGCGCCGCCCCGGCCTGTCGCTCATCGCGGAGGTCAAGCGGGCCAGCCCGAGCCGGGGCGCCCTGTCGGACATCCCCGACCCGGCCGCCCTCGCCGCGGCGTACGAGGCCGGGGGAGCCGCGGCGGTGTCCGTGCTCACCGAGGCGCGCCGCTTCGGCGGCAGCCTCGAGGACCTGGATGCCGTCCGCGCCACCGTGTCGCTGCCGGTGCTGCGCAAGGACTTCGTCGTCACCGACTACCAGGTCTGGGAGGCCCGGGCCCACGGTGCCGACCTCGTGCTGCTCATCGTCGCCGCACTCGACGACGAGCAGCTGTCGGCCCTGCTCGGCCGGGTTCGCGAGCTCGGCATGACCGCACTCGTCGAGGTCCACGACGAGGTCGAGACCCAGCGCGCGGTCGACACCGGCGCGACCGTCATCGGCGTCAACGCGCGCAACCTCAAGACCCTCGACATCCACCCCGAGACCTTCTCGCGGCTGCGCCCGCTCATCCCGCAGGCGTGCGTCACGGTCGCCGAGTCGGGCATCGCCGACGCCCACGACGCCGCGGCGTACGCCGCGCAGGGTGCGGATGCCGTGCTCGTCGGCGAGGCGCTCGTGCGCACCGGCGACCCGCGGGCCGGTGCCGCCGCCATCGTCGCGGCCGGGTCCACCGCCGCAGGGAGGACCCCCGGTGCCTGACCCGACGACCGAGACCCCCGTTCCCGACGGCGTCCTCGAGCCCGAGCCGCTGCCCCGCCCCGGGCGGTTCGGCGAGTTCGGCGGCCGCTACGTCCCCGAGGCGCTCGTCCCCGCCCTCGAGCAGCTCGACGAGGCCCGCCAGAAGGCCGCCGTCGACCCGCAGTTCCAGGAGGAGCTGGCCCGGCTGCACCGCACGTACACGGGGCGGCCCAGCATCATCACCGAGGTCCCACGGTTCGCGGCCCACTGCGGTGGGGCCCGGGTCGTCCTCAAGCGCGAGGACCTCAACCACACCGGGTCGCACAAGATCAACAACGTCCTCGGGCAGGCCCTGCTCACGAAGCGGATGGGCAAGATCCGGGTCATCGCCGAGACCGGCGCCGGCCAGCACGGCGTCGCCACCGCCACCGCCGCGGCGCTGCTCGGGCTCGAGTGCACGGTCTACATGGGCCGGGTCGACACCGAGCGCCAGGCGCTCAACGTCGCCCGGATGAAGATCCTCGGGGCCGAGGTCGTGCCCGTCGAGCACGGCAGCGCCACGCTCAAGGACGCCATCAACGAGGCCCTGCGCGACTGGGTGACGAACGTCCGCTCGACGCACTACCTCATCGGCACCGTCACCGGCCCGCACCCGTTCCCCGAGATGGTCCGCGACTTCCACAAGATCATCGGCGAGGAGGCCCGCGAGCAGGTCCTCGAGCTCACCGGACGCCTGCCCGACGCGGTCATCGCGTGCGTCGGTGGCGGGTCGAACGCGATGGGGATCTTCCACCGGTTCGTCCCCGACGCCGGGGTGCGGCTCATCGGCGTGGAGGCCGGCGGGGCCGGCATCGCGTCCGGGCGGCACGCGGCGCGGTTCGCCTCGGCCTCACCCGGGGTGCTCCACGGCGCGATGAGCTACCTCATGCAGGACGACGACGGGCAGACCGTCGAGTCGCACTCGATCTCGGCGGGGCTCGACTACCCGAGCGTCGGCCCCGAGCACGCGTTCCTGCGCGACAGCGGGCGCGCCGAGTACCGCTACGCCACCGACGACAAGGTCATGGAGGCGTTCGCCCTGCTGAGCCGCACCGAGGGCATCATCCCCGCCCTGGAGTCGGCGCACGCCCTCGTCGGGGCCATGGAGGTCGGCGCGGAGCTCGGGCCCGACGCCCTCCTGCTCGTCAACCTCTCCGGGCGCGGCGACAAGGACATGCACACCGCCGCCGAGTACTTCGGCCTCGTCGAGGGGGCATCGTGACGACGACCGTCCGCGGGGTCGAGGAGGTGCTGCGGCGCTGCCGCGACGAGGGCCGCGCCGCGCTCATCGGCTACCTCCCGGTGGGGTTCCCCACCGTCGAGGCGTCGATCGAGGCGATGCGGGTGCTCGTCGAGGCCGGGTGCGACGTCGTCGAGGTCGGGGTCCCCTACAGCGACCCGCTCATGGACGGCGCGGTCATCCAGCACGCGGCCGCGGCGGCGCTCGCCGGCGGCACTCGGGTCGACGACGTGTTCCGCGCCACCGCCACGGTGCGCGAGGTCGGGGGCACGCCCCTCGTCATGACGTACTGGAACCTCGTGCTGCGCCGCGGGGTCGCCCGCTTCGCGGCCGACCTCGCCGCGGGCGGGGGTGCCGGCCTCATCACGCCCGACCTCATCCCCGAGGAGGCGCAGGAGTGGCTCGCCGCGAGCGACGAGCACGGCCTCGACCGGGTCTTCCTCGTCGCGCCCTCGTCCACCGCCGAGCGCCTCGTCCGGGTGACCGCCGCCTGCCGCGGGTTCGTCTACGCCGCCTCGACGATGGGAGTCACCGGCGCGCGCACGAGCGTCGACTCCGACGCGCGCGGGCTCGTCGAGCGCACCCGCGCCGTCACCGACCTGCCCGTGTGCGTCGGCCTCGGTGTCTCGTCGGGCAACCAGGCGGCCGAGCTCGCCGCGTACGCCGACGGGGTCATCGTCGGCTCGGCGCTCGTGCGCGCCCTGGGCGGGCCGGGGGAACTCGGCGACCGCCTCGAGGCGTTGCGCGCACTGACGACAGAGCTGGCCGACGGAGTGAGGCGGGGACGAGCGTGAGCACGACGACCGAGCCGACCGCCGGCGACCTCGGCCACCGCCCCGAGCGGGGTGAGCGCGTCAAGGACGTCGTCGGCCTCGTGGCGCGGCTCTTCCTCGGGGTCGTCCTCATCTGGGCCGGCGCGGCCAAGGTCGGCAAGCCGCTGACCTCCGAGCGCGCGGTGCAGGCCTACGAGATCTTCCCGATGGACCTCGCCGGCTGGATCGGCCTCACGCTGCCGTTCGTCGAGATCGTCCTCGGGGTGCTCCTCGTGCTCGGCCTGTTCACCCGCCCCGTCGCCATCGTCTCCACCCTGCTCATGCTGGCGTTCATCGTCGGCATCGCCCAGGCGTGGGCCCGCGGCCTGACGATCGACTGCGGCTGCTTCGGCGGTGGCGGGGAGATCGGCGCCGACGAGACGCAGTACCCGCAGGAGATCGCCCGTGACGCCGCCTTCGCCCTCGCCGGCGCGTGGCTGTGGTGGCGGCCGCGGTCCCTCGCGTCCCTCGACCGCATCCTGTTCGGACACTGAAGGAGATCCCGACCACCATGGGCAAGAAGCCGACCCGTCAGCCCGCCTCGTCGCGCCAGGCCAAGATCCAGGCCGCGCAGACCTCGCAGGGCTCCGGCGCCAACAAGATCGTCGTGGCGACGGTGGTGCTCGTCGTCGCGATCATCGCGGTCGTCGGCGGCGTCATCTGGATGCAGCAGTCCCAGGAGGACGAGATCACGGGTGGGGGCAACGCCCTGCCGACCGGGGTCAGCGAGCTCGGCCAGGGCTTCCCGGCCTTCCAGGACGTCACCGCGGCCGCGAACGCGCCGACCGTGGACGTCTACGTCGACTACCAGTGCCCCGCGTGCGCCAGCTTCGAGGCGGTCGTCGGTGACACGTTCACGAGCCTGGCGCAGGAGGGGAAGATCAAGCTCGTCTACCACGTGAAGAACTTCCTCGACGACAACCTCGGCAACGACAGCTCGACCCGGGCCGGCAACGCCGCGTTCTGCGCGTCGGACGACGGCAGGTTCGAGGCGTTCCACGAGCAGGTGTTCCCGAACCAGCCCGCGGTCGAGGGCGAGGGCTTCACCGACGCCCAGCTCCAGAGCATGGCCGAGGCCGCCGGGGTGACCGGCCCGGCCCTCACGACGTGGCAGGCCTGCGTCGACGCCGGCAAGTACGTCGACTACGTCGACTCGGTCGAGGCGACGAGCTTCCAGGACGGCGTGCGCGGCACCCCGACGGTGCGGATCAACGGCGAGGACGTCGAGCTCGGCTCCATCGCGTCGCCCGAGCTGCTCACCGAGGCCATCGAGAACGCCACCCAGTGACGGCCTACCTCCCGGCCTACCTCCCGAGCCCCACGGTCGGGGTGCTCCACCTCGGCCCGCTCCCGCTGCGGATGTACGCGCTGTGCATCCTCATCGGGATCGTCGTCGCCGTGTGGCTCACCGGCCGGCGCCTCGTCCCGCGGGGGTACGAGGCGGGCCAGGCCCTCGACGTCGCGGCGTACGCCGTCCTGTTCGGGATCGTCGGCGGCCGGATCTACCACGTCATCACGACCCCCGACCCGTACTGGGGCCCGGACGGCAACCCGCTCGACGCCCTGCGGATCTGGGAGGGTGGGCTCGGCATCTGGGGGGCGATCTCGCTCGGTGCCCTCGGGGCCTGGATCGGATGCCGTCGCCAGGGCATCAGCTTCCTCGCGTTCGCGGACGCGGCCGCCCCGGGCGTCGCGTTCGCCCAGGCCATCGGCCGCTTCGGCAACTGGTTCAACAACGAGCTCTACGGCGGCCCGACGACCCTGCCCTGGGGGCTCGAGATCCACGAGTGGGACCAGGCCGCCGGTCGGGCGGTCGTCGACTCGGCCGGCAACCCGGTGCTCCTCGGGGTCTTCCACCCGACCTTCCTGTACGAGGCCGTCTTCCTCGTCCTGCTGGCAGTCGCCCTGCTCGTCGTCGAGAAGCGGCGCACACTCGCCCCGGGTCAGCTCTTCGGGCTCTACGTCGCGGGGTACCCGGTCGGGCGGATCATCATCGAGCGGATGCGCACCGACGAGGCCGAGCTCGTCCTCGGCCAGCGGCTCAACGTCTGGACGAGCATCCTCGTCTTCCTCCTCGGGGTGTGGATCATCTGGTACACCGGCCGGCTCGACCGTCGCCGGCGCGTCCCGGAGAGCGACCCCAAGTCCCAGGATGTGGGATAGCACCGCTCGGATGGCAAGACGCGCGGGTGCGGCGATATCCTTCCGGCACGTGGCCAGAGCCGTCCGCGCCTGACCTTGCCGTGCCCGGCCCCCTCGGGGGTCGACGACCCCGAGGACGGTGATGCGACGTGACCGTCGCCCGCTTCTCCGCCCAGCCCGACGACGTGGGCCTCTACCGCGGCGAGCACGAGCACGACGCCTGCGGGGTGGCCCTCGTCGCGACGATGCGGGGCAGTGCCGGGCACGACATCGTCGTCCACGCGCTCGACGCGCTGCGCAACCTCGACCACCGCGGCGCCACCGGCGCCGACCCCCTCGTCGGTGACGGGGCCGGCATCCTCACCCAGGTGCCCGACGCGTTCTTCCGGGCGGTCCTCGACGCCGAGCTGCCGCCCGCGGGCGGGTATGCCGTCGGCATGGCCTACCTGCCGCAGGACGCCGACGCGCGCACCACCGCCGAGGCCCGGATCGAGCGGATCGCCGGCGAGGAGGGCCTGCGCGTCCTCGCCTGGCGTGACGTCCCGGTGACCCCCGACCTCGTGGGCCGCTCGGCCCGGGAGTGCATGCCGGTCTTCCGCCAGCTCTTCGTCGCGTCCGGCGCCGGCCTCACCGGGCTCGAGCTGGAAAGGGTGGCGTTCTGCCTGCGCAAGCGGGCCGAGCACGAGGCCGAGGTCTACTTCCCGTCCCTGTCGGCGCGCACCGTCGTCTACAAGGGCATGCTGACGACCGGGCAGCTCGAGCCGTTCTTCCCCGACCTGTCCGACGAGCGCTTCGCCTCCGAGCTCGCGCTCGTGCACTCGCGCTTCTCGACGAACACCTTCCCGAGCTGGCCGCTCGCCCACCCGTACCGCCTCATCGCCCACAACGGCGAGATCAACACGGTCAAGGGCAACCGCAACTGGATGCGGGCCCGCGAGAGCCAGATCAGCTCCGACGTCATCCCCGGCGACATCGAGCGGATCTTCCCGGTGTGCACCCCCGGGGCCTCGGACTCCGCGACCTTCGACGAGGTGCTCGAGCTGCTGCACCTCGGCGGCCGGTCCCTGCCGCACGCCGTGCTCATGATGATCCCGGAGGCCTGGGAGAACCACGAGTCGATGGACCCCGCCCGACGGGCGTTCTACGAGTTCCACTCCACCTTCATGGAGCCGTGGGACGGCCCGGCGTGCGTGACGTTCACCGACGGCACCCTCATCGGCGCCGTCCTCGACCGCAACGGGCTGCGCCCCGGCCGTTACTGGGTCACCGGCGACGGCCTCGTCGTCCTCGCCTCCGAGGCCGGCGTGCTCGACATCGAGCCCGAGAACGTCGTGCGGCGCGGGCGGCTCCAGCCGGGCCGGATGTTCCTCGTCGACACCGCGGCCGGCCGGATCGTCAGCGACGAGGAGGTCAAGTCCACCCTCGCCGGTGAGAAGCCGTACGAGGAGTGGCTCCACGCCGGGCTCATCGAGCTGTCCGACCTGCCCGAGCGCGAGCACATCATCCACACCGCGGCCTCGGTCGCGCGGCGTCAGCGCACCTTCGGCTACACCGAGGAGGAGCTCAAGGTCATCCTCGCCCCGATGGCGAGCACCGGTGGTGAGGCCCTGGGGTCGATGGGCACCGACACCCCGATCGCCGTGCTGTCGGAGCGGCCCCGGCTCGTCTTCGACTACTTCACGCAGCTCTTCGCCCAGGTGACCAACCCCCCGCTCGACGCCATCCGAGAGGAGCTCGTCACCTCGCTCGGCACGACGATGGGCCCCGAGGGCAACGTCCTCGACGCCAACCCCGCCCACGCCCGCCAGGTCGTGCTGCCCTTCCCGGTCATCGACAACGACGAGCTGGCCAAGATCGTCCACATCAACGCCGACGGCGACCTGCCCGGCTACAGCACCGTCGTCGTCAAGGGCACCTACGACGTCACCGGCGGGGCGGACGCCCTGCGGGCACGGCTGCACGAGATCTTCGACGAGGTCTCGGCCGCGATCGCCGGCGGGGCACGCTTCGTCGTGCTGTCGGACCGCGACTCCGACCGTGACCTCGCGCCGATCCCGTCGCTGCTGCTGACCTCCGCGGTGCACCACCACCTCATCCGGGAGAAGACCCGCACCCAGGTCGGACTCCTCGTCGAGGCCGGCGACGTGCGCGAGGTGCACCACGTCGCGCTCCTCGTCGGCTACGGTGCGGCGGCGATCAACCCCTACCTCGCCATGGAGACCGTCGAGGACATGGTCCGCAGCGGCGCCGTCACCTCGGTCACCGAGGAGAAGGCGGTGGCCAACCTCATCAAGGCGCTCGGCAAGGGCGTGCTCAAGGTGATGTCCAAGATGGGCATCTCGACGGTCGCGTCGTACCGCGGGGCCCAGGTGTTCGAGGCGATCGGCCTGTCCCAGGAGCTCGTCGACGAGTTCTTCACCGGCACGTCGAGCCAGCTCGGCGGGGTGGGGCTCGACGTCCTCGCGGCCGAGACCGCGGCGCGGCACGCGATGGCCTACCCGCCGGACGGCATCCGGCAGCCCCACCGCAAGCTCATGGTCGGCGGCGAGTACCAGTGGCGCCGCGAGGGCGAACCGCACCTGTTCGACCCCGAGACGGTCTTCCGCCTCCAGCACGCGACCCGGTCGCGCCGCTACGACGTGTTCAAGCAGTACACCCAGCGCATCGACGAGCAGTCCGGGCGGCTGATGACCCTGCGTGGGCTCTTCGAGCTCGGCGGCGCCGACCCGCGGCCCCCGGTGCCGATCGAGGAGGTCGAACCGGTCAGCGAGATCGTCACGCGGTTCAACACCGGCGCGATGAGCTACGGCTCGATCAGCATGGAGGCCCACGAGACCCTCGCCATCGCGATGAACCGCCTCAGGGCCCGCTCGAACACGGGCGAGGGCGGCGAGGACCCCGAGCGGCTCATGGACCCCGAGCGACGGTCCGCGATCAAGCAGGTCGCGTCCGGTCGCTTCGGCGTCACCTCGCTCTACCTCACCCACGCCGACGACATCCAGATCAAGATGGCCCAGGGCGCCAAGCCGGGGGAGGGGGGCCAGCTGCCCGGCCCGAAGGTGTACCCGTGGGTCGCGCGCACCCGGCACTCGACGCCGGGGGTCGGGCTCATCAGCCCGCCGCCGCACCACGACATCTACTCCATCGAGGACCTCGCCCAGCTCATCCACGACCTCAAGAACGCCAACCCCGGGGCGCGCATCCACGTCAAGCTCGTCTCCGAGGTCGGGGTCGGCACGGTCGCGGCCGGGGTGAGCAAGGCACACGCCGACGTCGTCCTCATCTCCGGGCACGACGGAGGCACCGGCGCGAGCCCGCTGACGAGCCTCAAGCACGCCGGCGGGCCGTGGGAGCTCGGGCTCGCCGAGACCCAGCAGACCCTCGTCCTCAACGGGCTGCGCGACCGGATCGTCGTCCAGGTCGACGGCCAGATCAAGACGGGGCGCGACGTCGTCGTCGCCGCGCTGCTCGGCGCCGAGGAGTTCGGCTTCGCCACCGCCCCCCTCGTCGTGTCGGGGTGCATCCTCATGCGGGTGTGCCACCTCGACACCTGCCCGGTCGGCATCGCGACGCAGAACCCCGAGCTGCGGGCCCGGTTCTCCGGCACGCCGGAGTTCGTCGAGACCTTCTTCGAGTACATCGCCGAGGAGGTCCGCGAGCACCTCGCCGCGCTCGGCTTCCGCAGCGTCGCGGAGGCCGTGGGGCAGGTCCAGCACATCGACGCGTCCCGGGCCATCACCCACTGGAAGGCCTCGGGCCTCGACCTCGCCCCGGTCCTGGCCAGGGTGAACAGCCCCGACGGCTCCGGCATCCGGCACACGACGGGGCAGGACCACGGGCTCGAGAAGGCGCTCGACCACCAGCTCATCGCCGCGGCGCGCGACGCGATCGACCACGGCGCCCCGGTCACGGCCCGGTTCCCGATCCGCAACGTCAACCGCACCGTCGGCACGATGCTCGGCCACGAGGTCACCAAGGCCCACCCGGCGGGGCTCGAGGACGGCACGGTCGACCTCACGTTCACCGGGTCGGCCGGGCAGAGCTTCGGCGCCTTCCTGCCGTCCGGGATCACCCTTCGGCTCGAGGGCGACGCGAACGACTACGTCGGCAAGGGCCTGTCCGGTGGCCGGGTCGTCGTGCGGCCCGCCCCCGGCTCGGCGCTCGTCGCCGAGGAGAACGTCATCGCGGGCAACGTCATCGCCTACGGCGCCACCTCCGGCGAGCTCTTCCTGCGCGGCCGGGTCGGCGAGCGGTTCTGCGTGCGCAACTCCGGCGCCACGGCGGTCGTCGAGGGCGTGGGGGACCACGGCCTCGAGTACATGACCGGTGGCACCGCGCTCATCCTCGGCCCCACCGGCCGCAACGTCGCGGCCGGGATGTCGGGCGGGGTCGCGTACGTGCTCGACCTCGACCACGACCGTGTCAACCGTGAGCTCGTCGACCTCGGCTCGCTGCGGCCCGAGGACGAGCTCGTCGTGCGCGACCTCCTCGAGCGCCATCTCCGGTGGACGGACTCGTCGGTGGCTGCCCGGCTCCTCGCCGACTGGGACGCGTCCCGCTCGGCGTTCACCCTGGTCCTGCCCCGGGCCTACCAGCGCGTGCTCGACGTGCGGGCGAAGGCTGCGGCGGAGGGCCTCGACCTCGACGGCACCCAGGTGTGGGAGCGGATCATGGAGGCCTCCCGTGGCTGACCCCCAGGGATTCCTGAGGACGCGCGAGCGCGAGCTGCCGCGCCGTCGACCCGTGCCGGTCCGGATCAAGGACTGGAAGGAGGTCTACGAGGAGCAGCCGGTCACCGAGCTGCAGCGCCAGGCCGGCCGCTGCATGGACTGCGGCATCCCGTTCTGCCACAGCGGCTGTCCGCTGGGCAACCTCATCCCCGAGTGGAACGACCTCGCGTGGCGCGGCGACTGGCGCCAGGCGATCGACCGCCTCCACGCGACGAACAACTTCCCCGAGTTCACGGGGCGGCTGTGCCCGGCTCCGTGCGAGGCGGCCTGCGTCCTCGGCATCAACCAGCCGGCCGTCACGATCAAGCAGGTCGAGGTCAGCATCATCGACCGGGCCTTCGCGAACGGCACGGTCACCCCGGAGGCGCCCGAGCGGCTCTCCGGCAAGACCGTCGCCGTCATCGGCTCAGGCCCCGCGGGCCTGGCCGCCGCCCAGCAGCTGACCCGTGCCGGGCACACGGTCGCGGTCTACGAGCGGGCCGACGCCCCCGGTGGGCTGCTGCGCTACGGCATCCCCGAGTTCAAGATGGAGAAGGCCGTCCTCGACCGGCGCATCGCGCAGATGAAGTCCGAGGGCACCCGCTTCCGCACCGGCGTCGAGATCGGGCGCGACCTCACGGCCGCCGACCTGCGCAAGCGCTTCGACGCCGTCGTCGTCGCGACCGGCGCCACGGTGCCGCGCGACCTGCCGGTGCCGGGCCGCGAGCTCGACGGGGTGCTCCAGGCGATGGACTTCCTGCCGCCCGCCAACCGGGTCGCGCTCGGCCAGAGCGTCGAGGGCCAGGTGACGGCCGAGGGCAAGGACGTCGTCGTCATCGGCGGTGGCGACACCGGTGCCGACTGCATCGGCACCTCGCACCGCCAGGGTGCGCGGTCGGTGACGAGCCTCGAGATCATGCCGCAGCCGCCGGCGGAGCGCGCCGCGAACCAGCCGTGGCCGACCTACCCGATGACCTTCCGCATCGCCTCGGCGCACGAGGAGGGTGGCGAGCGTGTCTACGCGGTGTCGACGAGCGAGATCGTCGGTGACGAGCAGGGGCGGGTCAGCGGGCTGCGGCTGCACGAGGTGCGGATGGGGGAGAGCGGGTTCGAGAGGGTCGAGGGCTCCGAGCGCGAGATCCCGGCCCAGCTCGTCCTCCTCGCGATGGGCTTCCTCGGACCGCAGCAGGACCTCCTCGACCAGCTCGGCGTCGAGCGCGACGCGCGCACGAACGCCGCCCGCGACGACGCGTTCATGACCAACGTGCCCGGGGTGTTCGTCGCCGGCGACGCGGGGCGCGGGCAGTCGCTCATCGTCTGGGCCATCGCCGAGGGCCGGTCGGCGGCGCACGAGGTCGACGCCTGGCTCATGGGCAAGCCGTCCCGCCTGCCCCGGCCGGTGAACCCGACCGACCGCCCCCTCATCGCCTGACCCGGGAAGCCCCGCGGCGCGGGTCCCGAAGCCCGGTCCGGGATGTGGCACCCGTCACGGTGGAAGCGTTTCCACCGATACCCTTGCCGCATGCGCCGCGCCAAGATCGTCTGCACCCTCGGGCCCGCCACGACCTCCGCCGAGAACCTGCGTGAGCTCGTCCGCGCGGGCATGGACGTCGCCCGGCTCAACCTCAGCCACGGCGACCACGCCGACCACGAGCGGGTCTACCGCGACGTGCGCAAGGCGAGCGACGTGACCGGGCGCGCGGTCGGCATCCTCGTCGACCTCCAGGGCCCGAAGATCCGCACCGCCCGCTTCGCGAACGGCCCGATCGAGCTCGTCCCGGGCACGCAGTTCACGATCACCACCCGCGACGTCCCCGGCGACGAGAAGGAGGTCGGCACGACGTACGCCGGCCTGCCCGGCGACGTCACCGCCGGCGACCGCATCCTCATCGACGACGGCAAGCTCGCGCTCATCGCGACCGACGTCACCGAGACCGACGTCGTCTGCCAGGTGCTCGAGGGCGGCACGCTGTCGAACAACAAGGGCATCAACCTGCCCGGAGTCGCCGTCTCGGTGCCGGCGATGTCGGAGAAGGACAAGGACGACCTGCGCTGGGCGCTCAGGATCCGCGTCGACATGATCGCGCTGTCCTTCGTGCGCACCGCCGAGGACATCCGCGACGTCCACCAGATCATGGACGAGGAGGGCATCCGCCTCCCGGTCATCGCCAAGATCGAGAAGCCGCAGGCCGTCGAGAACCTCGACGAGATCATCCGCGCCTTCGACGGCGTCATGGTGGCCCGCGGCGACCTCGGCGTCGAGATGCCGCTCGAGGAGGTCCCGCTCGTGCAGAAGCGCGCGTGCGAGATCGCCCGCCGCCGGGCCAAGCCGGTCATCGTCGCGACCCAGGTGCTCGAGTCGATGATCGAGAACAGCCGCCCGACGCGCGCCGAGGCCTCGGACGCCGCGAACGCGGTGCTCGACGGCGCCGACGCGCTCATGCTGTCCGGCGAGACGAGCATCGGCAAGAACCCGTTCGCGGCGGTGCGCACGATGGCCCGCATCATCGAGAACACCGAGGACCACGGCATGCACCGCATCCGGCCCCTCGGCACCCGCCCGAGCTCCAAGGGCGGCGCCGTCACGGCGGCGGCCGCCGACATCGGCGAGCTGCTCGGGGTCAAGTACCTCATCACCTTCACGACGAGCGGCGACTCCACCCGCCGCCTGGCCCGGGTGCGCCCCCGCATCCCGATGCTCGCGTTCACCCCCAACCAGTGGACCCGCAGCCAGCTCGCCCTCGCCTGGGGCGTCGAGACCTTCCTCGTCGGGGAGGCGAAGCACACCGACGAGATGGCGATGCAGGTCGACGAGGTGCTGCTCGCGGCGGGCCGGGTCGTCGAGGGCGAGCAGGTCGTCATCGTCGCCGGGTCCCCACCCGGCATCCCCGGGTCCACGAACGCGCTGCGGGTGCACCGCATCGGCGACGCGAAGAACCGGGTGGCCCCGGCGTACAGCGAGATCGCCTCGGGGACCGTCTGACGGGGGCCACGCCGCCCGTCGCTATGCTGGCGACGGCCCCCGCCGGGGTGGTGGAACGGCAGACACGGAGCACTCAAAATGCTCTGCCCGCGAGGGCGTGCGGGTTCGAGTCCCGCTCCCGGCACATGAGTGAGAGCACGCCCCCCGCGTCCCCTGCGTCGACCAAGCGCGTCCTCGTCGCCGAGGACGAGGCGATCATCCGGCTCGACCTGGCCGAGATGCTCGGCGAGGCCGGCTACGACGTCGTCGGACAGGCCGGCGACGGCGAGCAGGCCGTGGCGATGGCCACCGCGCTGCGGCCCGACATCGTCATCATGGACATCAAGATGCCGGTCATGGACGGCATCACCGCCGCCGAGCAGATCGGCAAGGAGCGGATCTGCCCGGTCGTCATGCTCACGGCCTTCAGCCAGACCGAGCTCGTCGAGCGGGCCCGCGACGCCGGCGTCATGGCCTACATCGTCAAGCCGTTCACGGCCGGTGACGTCACCCCCGCGATCGACATCGCCCTGTCGCGCTGGTCCGAGCTCAAGGCGCTCGAGGCCGAGGTCGCCGACCTCGGCGACCGGCTCGAGACCCGCAAGGCCGTCGACCGGGCCAAGGGCGTGCTCATGACCAAGCTGAAGATCACCGAGGCCGATGCCTTCCGCTGGATCCAGAAGACCGCGATGGACCGCCGGATGGGGATGCGCGAGGTCGCCGAGGCGGTCGTCGCCGGCATGGAGAAGGCCTGAGGTCCTGCGCCCACGACGGATCCCCTGAGCCCGCGACGGATGTCCTGCGCCCACGACGGATGCCGTGGCGCACCGGGGCGACCCGGCTGGGCACGGCACACGCGAGGTTCGCACGGCATGTCAACCCGTGTGGACCGCGGGCTTCCCTCATGGGGCGGAAAAGTGGGGCACCCGGACCCGTGCACCTCAGCGAAGCCAGACGACGACCTGGGTGAGCAGCGGCGCGACGACGAGGGCCGGCAGCATGTCGCCGACCGGTACGTCGCGGATCCGCAGCAGCCGCAGCGCGATGCCCGCGAGCATGAGGCCGCCCGTCGCGGTGAGCGCGGCGATGTGGGCCTCGGGGACGAGCGAGCCGAGCAGCACGCCGACGACGGTCAGGGTGCCCTGGACGACGAGCACCGACACCGCGGAGAGCAGCACCCCGACTCCGAAGCTCGCGGCGAACGCCATCGCCGCGAAGCCGTCGAGCACCGCCTTGAGGGCGAGCTGGTCGATGCCGCGCCCGAGCCCGTCGTTGAGCGACCCGAGGATGGTCAGCGGGCCGACGCAGAAGAGCAGGGATGCCGTGAGCCAGCCCTCGATGAAGCGTTCCCGGGCGGCGTGGTCGGTGCCGCCCTCGGAGCTCCACCGACGGGAGACGAAGGCCTGGATCGTGCCCGCGAGGCCCTCGAGCCGGGCCTCGATCCGCAGCACCGAACCGAGGATCGAGCCGATGAGCAGCGACCCGAGGACGACGAGCAGCGGGAACCCCGCGCCCACCGCCTCGCGCAGCGCCGGGTCGGTGACCGACATGGCCGACAGCCCCGCGACGAGGAGGGTCACGAGCCCGAGCACGTCGGTGACGACCGAGCGCGTGTGCTCCTTGAACCGGTGCCCCACGGCCATCCCCAGACCGGCGCCGACGAGGACTGTGAGGACGTTGAGAAGGGTCCCGGCGCCCGGGAACAGCGAGGTCACGGCGGCAGCCTACGGCGACGGCCACATCCTCACCGACCCGGGCTTCCGCCCGCCCCCACCCGGGGTCTAGGGTCGGGTGCTCGGGAGCGTTCCCGCCCGGTGACGACGCCGGGGTCGACCGAGACGGAGGTGCTGTGGCCAGGCGGACGGTGGAGGTGACCCCGGTCGACCGGGACGACCTGCGGGACGTCACCGGGCTGTGGCTCGCGGCCCGCGTCGACTCGGGCTCGAGCAGGGAGGCGGCCACCCGCCTCGTCGCCGACGGCCGGCTCGGCTGGGCCCTGCGGCGGCCCGGCGTCAACGTCTTCGTCGCGCGCCTCGACGGTGAGGCCGTCGGCTACGCCATCACGACCGAGAACCCGTTCGGGCTCAGCCCCCAGGCCGAGCTCGCCATCGAGCAGCTGTGGGTCGCGCCCGCCGCCCGCCGCCACGGGGTGGCGAAGTCACTCATCGCGGCGGTGCTGTCGGCGGCGGAGCGCTCCGGCTGCGAGCTCGTCGTCTCGAACGTGCCGCAGGCCAGCCGCGACGCCAACCGCTTCTTCGCGCGGCTCGGGTTCTCCTCGGTCATCGTGCGCCGGGTCGTCTCGACGAGCCAGCTGCGCCGCAAGCTCGCCCCCGAGAGCTGCGAGACCGGCAACGAGCTGCTGCGGCGGCGGCGGTCGCTGCGCAGCCGCGCCCTGCCCGCGGCGTCGCGTCCGTTCTGACGCGGGACGGGCAGCCTTCCGACCCGGCACGGCGTCCGGCTGGCCCGGCACGGCACCCGACGGGCCCGGCACGGCATCCGGGAGGCCGTCAGGAGCCCGGGGCGGCGTCCCGGATGAGGCAGGTGATCCGGCTCGTGCAGACGCGCCGGCCGCCGTCGTCGGTGACGACGACCTCGTAGCAGGCCAGGGTGCGCCCGAGGCTGATCGGCGTCGCCGTGCCGGTGACGACCCCGGAGCGGGCGGCGCGGTGGTGGGTCGCGTTGATGTCGAGCCCGACGACGGCCTTGTCCGGGCCGGCGTGCAGCGCCGCACCCATCGACCCGAGCGTCTCGGCGAGGACGACCGACGCCCCGCCGTGGAGCAGGCCGTAGGGCTGGGTGTTGCCCCGCACCGGCATCGTCGCGACGAGCCGTTCGGCGCTGGCCTCGACGACCTCGATGCCCATCCGGTGCATGAGCGAGTCGGGGTTCATCTCGCGCAGCGCGTCGGCGCCGGGGTCGACGCCGGGACGGGGTCCGGGCGTGCCGGGAGTGCGGTCGGGGGTGGGGTCGAGGGCAGGGTCGGGGGCGGCGCCGGGAGGGCCGGGGGTGTCGGTCATGGTGGATAGGCTGCCACGCGTGAAGCTCCTCCTCCTCGACGGACACTCGCTCGCCTACCGGGCCTTCTTCGCGCTCCCGGTCGAGAACTTCTCGACGAGCACGGGGCAGCACACCAACGCCGTCTACGGCTTCACGGCGATGCTCATCAACGTCCTGCGCGACGAGGCCCCCACCCACGTCGGCGTCGCCTTCGACGTCTCGCGCAAGACCTTCCGCGCCGACGAGTACCCCGACTACAAGGCGGGTCGCTCGGTCACCCCGGCCGAGTTCTCGGGCCAGCTGCCCCTGCTGCGCGAGGTCCTCGACGCACTGCGCATCCGGCACGTCGGCGTCGAGGGGTTCGAGGCCGACGACGTCATCGCCACCCTCACCCGGCAGGCCGTCGAGGCCGGGCACGAGGTCGTCATCTGCACCGGCGACCGCGACGCCTTCCAGCTCGTGTCCGACAAGGTCACCCTGCTCTACCCGGTCCGGGGCGTGTCCGAGGTCTGGCGGATGGACCCGGCCGCGGTCACCGAGAAGTACCTCGTCGCGCCCGAGCGCTACAGCGACCTCGCGGCGCTCGTCGGCGAGTCGAGCGACAACCTGCCGGGCGTGCCCGGGGTCGGCCCGAAGACGGCCGCCAAGTGGCTGGCACAGTACGGCGACCTCGCCGGGGTCGTGGCCCACGTCGACGAGATCAAGGGCAAGGTCGGCGAGAACCTTCGGGCCCACCTCGACGGGGTGCTGCGCAACCGCCGCCTCAACCGGCTCGTCGACGACCTCGAGCTGCCCCTCGGCGTCCCCGACCTCGAGCGCGCCTCCTGGGACCGCGAGGAGGTGCACCGGGTCTTCGACGGCCTGGAGTTCCGGGTGCTGCGCGACCGGCTGTTCCAGACCTTCGAGGTCGAGCAGGACGAGGTCGAGGGCGGGTTCGAGCTCGAGGGCGAGGTCGTGCACGCCCCCGACCTGCCCCTGCGCTTCGGTGACGGAGCCCACGGCCGCCGGATGCCGCACGGCGTCGTCGTCGTCGGTCACTACCGCGGCGGCGGCGGGGATGCCGGTGCCGTCGCCTTCGCGGGCGAGGACGGCACGACCGGCTACCTCGACCTCACGGCGCTCACCCCTGCCGAGGAGGCGGTCCTCGCCGCGTGGCTCGCCGACCCGGACGCGCCCAAGGTGCTCCACGACGCCAAGGAGCAGCTGCAGGCGCTGAGCTGCCGCGGCCTGGAGCTGCGGGGCGTGCGATCCGACACCGCGCTGGCCGCCTACCTCGTCCGGCCCGACCAGCGGTCCTTCGACCTCGAGGACCTCGTCGTGCGCCACCTCGGCCGCGAGCTCAAGGCCGAGACCGGGGCCGGCGACCAGGGCATGCTCGACTTCGCCGCCGACGACGACGCGGCGGAGCGCGAGGCGATGGTGCGTGCCCGTGCCGTGCTCGAGCTGTCCCAGGTGCTCGCCACGCGGCTCGAGGAGACGGGTGGCACCGAGCTGCTGCGCGACCTCGAGCTGCCCCTCGTCGACATCCTCGCGCGGATGGAGCGCACCGGCATCGCCGTCGACGAGCCCGCGCTCACGGCGCTCGAGGCCGACTTCGGCGCCAAGATGCGCCAGGCACAGGAGGACGCCTGGGAGGCCATCGGCCGCCGCGACGTCAACCTCGGCAGCCCGAAGCAGCTCCAGGAGGTGCTCTTCGACCAGCTCGGCATGCCGAAGACCAAGCGCACCAAGACCGGGTACACGACGGATGCCGACGCGCTCGCCGACCTCTTCGTCAAGACCGAGCACCCCTTCCTCGAGGCGCTGCTGCGCCACCGCGACACGAGCCGCCTGCGGGTGACCGTCGAGGGCCTCATCAAGTCGGTCGCGCCGGATCGCCGCATCCACACGACGTACATCCAGACCATCGCCGCCACCGGTCGGCTGTCCTCGACCGACCCGAACCTGCAGAACGTCCCGATCCGCACCGAGGAGGGGCGTCGCATCCGCGAGGTGTTCGTCGTCGGCGAGGGCTTCGAGTCGCTCATGTCGGCCGACTACAGCCAGATCGAGATGCGGATCATGGCGCACCTCTCGGGCGACGAGGGGCTCATCGAGGCGTTCCGCTCGGGGGAGGACCTCCACCGCTTCGTCGGGGCCCGGGTCTTCGGGGTCGAGCCCGGCGACGTCACCCCCGCGATGCGCAGCAAGGTCAAGGCGATGAGCTACGGGCTGGCCTACGGGCTCTCCGCGTTCGGCCTGTCCAAGCAGCTCACGATCACCACCGGCGAGGCGCAGGGGCTCATGGACGAGTACTTCGCGCGCTTCGGGGGGGTGCGCGACTACCTGCGCGAGGTCGTCGCCGAGGCGCGGGCCACGGGGTACACCGCGACGATGCTCGGCCGCCGCCGCTACCTGCCCGACCTGATGAGCGACAACCGCCAGCGGCGGGAGGGGGCCGAGCGGATGGCGCTCAACGCGCCGATCCAGGGGTCGGCCGCCGACATCATCAAGCTCGCGATGAAGGGCGTCGACGGGGCGCTCACCGCCGAGGGCGCGCGCTCGCGGATCCTGCTCCAGGTGCACGACGAGCTCGTCGTCGAGGTGGCCCCGGGGGAGCGGGAGGCCGTCGAGGCGCTCGTGCGGCGCGAGATGGGTGCGGCGGTCGAGATGGACGTCCCGCTCGACGTCAGCATCGGGGTCGGCCGGTCCTGGCACGACGCCGCCCACTGAGGCGGGGACCGCCCGTCATCGGGCCCCGACGGGTGTCGTCAAGGTCACCCCGAGATCGTCCCGTGCCAGGTCGGGGCGGGAGGAGACTGACCTTGGCGTGGCTTCGCGGATTTCAACCACATTTCCGCAGGTAGCCGATACTGTCTGGTAACCCAGCGCACCCGCCACCGCAGTCGGGTGCCTTTCTTGCGAGGTGTTTATGCGACGAAGCCTGATCGCCGGGCTTGTACTGGCCGTGCTTGCGGCACTGGCCATCAGCGTCGGAGGGATGCTCGACTCCGACCTCGAGCACATCGCGCTGCTCGGCGGCGCCATCGGTGGCGCCCTGGGGCTGGTCCCACACCCCTACTCCTGGGGGCGGATCGCCGCGTTCCTGGTCGGCTTCGTCCTGGCCTGGATCGGCTTCGCACTGCGGGCCGCGGTCATCCCCGACTCGGCGAACGGACGCGCCGTCGTGGCCTTCCTCGTCGTCGCGCTGTGCGCGGCGGCGTGTGCGTTCAGCATGAACCGGCTCCCCTTGTGGGCAGCCCTGCTCGGGGTCGCGGCCATCATCGGCGCCTACGAGGAGATCTTCACCAACGCGCCCGCGCAGTTCCTCAACGAGTCGCCCCAGGCGGCGACCACCGTGCTGCTCGCCGCTGGCCTGGGGTACCTGGCCACGTCGGTGATCGCTGAAATGGTGAGTGACACTCCGGACGAGCGCGGGTCGCACCGCCTGGGTCGCGACTCCGGTCCTGCGTCCCCCGCGGCAACCCCTGAGACTCCGGGCGAGGATCTCGACCGACTGAACGGCCTGATGGCAGGAGAGAAGAAGTGAGCACAACCCACAGGGTCGCCGGTTTCGGCGTCACGCTGCTGGCCGCCTCGGCGGCGATGGTGCTGGGCGTGAGCCCGGCCGCCGCGGCCACGATCGTGGCCGACGACGTCGTCGTCACCAACACCGAGACGGTCCAGGCCTACCTCGACCCCACCGGTCAGCTCGACGTGGCGCGGATCTACGACCAGATCGCCATGCAGGGCAACGGCACCGTCGACCTGCGCAACCCGGTCGAGACGGAGGGCCTGCGCAACCTCGACTCCTTCGGCGGGTTCGAGGTCGTGGACGGTGAGATCGTCGGCACCTACGAGGTCGACGGCGACCTGCGACTGCGCGCGGTCAGCGACTTCCCGCAGGAGCTGCCCCTCGAGGTCGCGGTGACGTACGCCCTCGATGGTGAGCAGGTGGAGCCGGAGGACGTCGTCGGCGAGACCGGGACCCTGGAGGTCCAGTACACCGTGCGCAACGTCACCGGGCAGCCGCAGGACATCACGTACGACGACGGCACCGGCACGATGGTGACGGCGACCGAGGACGTCGTCATCCCCATGGTCGGTTCGCTGACCACCGTGCTCCCGCCGGCGTTCACCGACGTCACGTCCAACGAGGCCAACATGGCCGGTGACGGTCGGGGCGGCACGAAGATGTCGTTCACGATGACGCTGTTCGGCCCGATCGGTGCGCCGGAGGCGACCTTCGGCTACCGCGCGAACATCTCCGACGGGGTGATCCCGCCCGCGAGCATCTCGGCCCTGCCGGTGAGCCCGCTCGACAGCCCGTCCTTCAAGGGTGGCTCCGCGGCCTACCAGTCGGGCGCCGTCACCGGTGCCACGCTCACGGCCGGCGCGACGACGATCGACGACAACCTCCTCAAGCTGCGCGACGGCGCCGGCGAGCTCCTCGCCGGCCTCATCAAGCTGAAAGACGGCGCGGGCCAGCTCAACGCGGGTCTCACCGGCACGGCGGCACCCGGTGCTGCCAAGCTGGCCGACGGAACCGACCAGGCAGCCGCCGGTGCCGCCGAGCTGAGCAGCGGCCTCGGCCAGCTCGACGACGGCGCGAACCAGCTCGCCGACGGCGCCGGCCAGGTCGCTGACGGTGCCGGCACGGCCGCGACCGGTGCCGACACGCTGGCCGGCGGGTCGGCACAGGTCGCCGACGGCCTGGACCAGGCGGGGGCCCAAGCGCCGGCACTGATCGCCGGGCTCGACCAGGTCGCCGCCGGCCTCGCCCAGGTCGACGCGGGCCTCGAGACACTCTCCGAAACACTGACCGACCCCGACACCACGCAGGGCGTCGGCCTGTTGCAGGCCGGCATCAAGAAGCTCATCGCCGGGATCGGCACCACGGGCGATGCGACGACGCTCCTCGGGGGCGTGGAGAAGATCCGCGCCGGTCTGGCCGCGGCGACGGCCACCGGTGGGTCCATCGACCAGCTCAAGGGCGGCGTCGATGGCGCAGCCGCTGGCGCCGAGACCATCGCAGCCGGCCTCGAGAAGGCGCTCCTCGGCGTGAACGGGGTCAGGGACGGGAACACCGCGGCACTGGCGCCGGGCGGCAGCATCGAGCAGGTCGGGAACGCGATCCGCGACATTGCCGACGTCCCCTCGTGCGCCGCGGACCCGCTGTGCGTCGGGACCGTCAACGGCACGGCGACCAACATCGAGTCCCAGCTGAGGACGAGTGCCACCACTTCGGAGCAAGTCCTCACCGCGGTCTCGACAGGGCTGTCGAACACCGACCCGGACAATCCGGGTGCCATCCAGGGTCTGCTGAAGATCGCAGCGGGCCTGTCGGGCCAGGTTTCTCCGGGCATCGCCGCGCTCAAGGCGAGCCTCATCGAAGCGGCCACCGGTCTGGCGCGGATCGAGTGCGGGCTCAGCAACGCGAGTCTCCCGGGGGTCTGTGATCCAGACACGCCTGGGCTGTTGGAGGGCCTGCAGCTGGTCGACGAGGGCGTGGCCACGCTCGTCGGGGGTGTTGTCGCTGCCGTCGGCGACGACAACGACACCTCCGCGGACAAGACCCTGCGCGGTGGGATCCACTCGCTCCAGGCCGGCGTGGACGAGCTGTCCGCGGGTGGCCAGGCCCTCATCCTCGGGCTGGACAAGCTGTCCGTCGGTGCGACCCTCGTCGCCGAGGGCAACGCCGACCTCGCCACCGGCCTCGACACCCTCGCCGACGGTGCCGGACAGGTCTCCTCGGGTGCCGACCAGCTCGCCGACGGAACCGGCACGGCCAGTGCGGGCTCCGCGAAGCTCGCCGACGGCACCCAGCTGCTGGCGGTCGGCGCGAACCAGCTCGCCGACGGGCTGCTCACCGCGGCGGACGGCTCGTCCCAGCTCGCCGTGGGCCTCGGAACCGCCGCCGAGGCGGCCCCGGCGTTGCCCGAGGGCGCGCAGCGGCTCTCCGACGAGGGCACGAGCAAGCTCATCGACGCCGGCAAGGCGACGGCAGCGGACTACGGCGTCAAGTACGCGCTCATCGAGGCGGGTGCGGAGCGGGCCCAGACCGAGGCGATGATCTACGGAGCACCGGCTGACGCCACCGGAAAGGCGGCCTACTCCATCGAGATCGCAGGTGTGGACAGCACCTCGGGCAACAACCTGCAACGCGGACTGGTTGCGGCAGCGCTGTTCGGCCTGGCAGCGGGCGGGGCGTTCCTCCTCCGACGGCAGACCGCCTGAGGTCACACGCAGGGGCGGTGCCGGTCCGGCACCGCCCCTGCGGGGTCTCCACCGCCCCGCCCGGACTCAGCCCGGGCGGTCCGCGACGAGGATCGCCGTCCCGGGCAGGAGCCGGCCGCGCAGTGGCGACCACCCGCCCCACGTCGCCTCGGTGCGAGCGGGCCACTCGGGCTCCACGAGGTCGGTGAGCACCAGCCCGGCGGCGACGACCTGTCGCACGAGGTCGCCGAGGGTGCGGTGGTGCTCGGCGTACGTCACGACCCCCGCCTCGCTCTCGACGTAGGGCGTGCGGTCGAAGTACGACGTCGTGGCCGTGAGCCCGTTCGGCCCCGGGTCGTCCGGGAACGCCCAGCGCACCGGGTGCGACGTCGAGAACACGAACCGACCACCGGGGCGCAGCACCCGGGCGGCCTCCGCCAGGACGGCGCCGCTGTCGGCGACGAAGGGGATGACGCCGTACGCGGTGAACACCCGGTCGACCGTCTCGTCGCCCAGCGGCAGGGCCTGGCCGTCGCACTGGAGCAGTGGCACCCCTCGGCCGGCCTCCGAACGTGGGTGAAGATCCGTTGTGGTGGTGTCGATCCGGCGGGCGGTGCGCAGCATCCCCATCGACAGGTCAGTGGCGACGACCCGCAGGCCGCGGTGCGTGCGAGCCAGCCAGCGCGAGCACTGCGCCGCCCCGGACCCGATCTCGAGCACCGTCATGCCGTCGCGCACCCCGAGGAGGTCGAGCTCGGCCTCGGTCCAGCCCTCCGGCCCCCAGACGAAGTCGCTGTCACCGAGGAAGGCGCCGTGCTCGGCGTGGTAGTCCTCGGCCTCGCCGTCCCACCACGACCGGTTGGCCGAGCGGGTCTCGGCCGCGCCGACGGGGCGACGGGTGGCGTCCTGGCTCACGGCCGGGGCCGCGTGAACGGGACGGGGCGGGCGGACGGCATCCGAGAGGTTTTGCCCCCGACGTGCGGGCACCAGTAGGCTGACCCAGCACCCGTGTGGCTGCTTGCGGTCACGCGTGCGCTCGTACCTTCCCATCGATTCCATCTGTCCACATCGGAGTTCCTACTACATGACTGCCAGCACGGTCGACACGACCGCCCCTCAGGTTGCCATCAACGACATCGGCTCTGAGGAAGACCTCCTCGCCGCGATCGACGCGACGATCAAGCACTTCAACGACGGCGACATCGTCGAGGGTCGCATCGTCAAGGTCGACCGGGACGAGGTCCTGCTCGACATCGGCTACAAGACCGAGGGCGTCATCCCCTCGCGCGAGCTGTCCATCAAGCACGACGTCGACCCCAACGAGGTCGTCTCCGTCGGCGACGAGGTCGAGGCCCTGGTCCTCCAGAAGGAGGACAAGGAGGGTCGCCTGATCCTGTCCAAGAAGCGTGCGCAGTACGAGCGCGCCTGGGGCACGATCGAGAAGATCAAGGAGGAGGACGGCGTCGTCACCGGCTCCGTCATCGAGGTGGTCAAGGGTGGGCTCATCCTCGACATCGGCCTGCGCGGCTTCCTTCCCGCCTCCCTCGTCGAGATGCGTCGCGTGCGCGACCTCCAGCCGTACGTCGGCAAGGAGATCGAGGCCAAGATCATCGAGCTCGACAAGAACCGCAACAACGTCGTCCTGTCGCGCCGTGCCTGGCTCGAGCAGACGCAGTCCGAGGTCCGCACGACGTTCCTCAAGGAGCTCGGCAAGGGCCAGGTCCGCAGCGGTGTCGTGTCCTCGATCGTCAACTTCGGTGCGTTCGTCGACCTCGGCGGCGTCGACGGTCTCGTCCACGTCTCCGAGCTGTCCTGGAAGCACATCGACCACCCGTCCGAGGTCGTCGAGGTCGGCGACGAGGTCACCGTCGAGGTGCTCGACGTCGACATGGACCGGGAGCGGGTCTCCCTGTCGCTCAAGGCGACGCAGGAGGACCCGTGGCAGCACTTCGCCCGGACCCACGCGATCGGCCAGGTCGTGCCGGGCAAGGTCACCAAGCTCGTCCCGTTCGGTGCGTTCGTGCGCGTCGACGACGGCATCGAGGGCCTCGTCCACATCTCCGAGCTCGCCGAGCGCCACGTCGAGCTGCCCGAGCAGGTCGTGACCGTCGGCACCGACATCTTCGTCAAGGTCATCGACATCGACCTCGAGCGTCGCCGCATCTCGCTCTCGCTCAAGCAGGCCAACGAGGACGGCGCCAACCAGGTCGAGTTCGACCCGACGCTGTACGGCATGGCGGCCGAGTACGACGAGGCCGGCAACTACAAGTACCCCGAGGGCTTCGACGCCGAGACCAACGAGTGGCTCGAGGGCTTCGAGTCGCAGCGTGAGGCCTGGGAGAAGCAGTACGCCGAGGCGCACGCGCGCTGGGAGTCGCACCGCAACCAGGTCGAGGCGTTCGCCAAGGCCGACGCCGAGGCCGCCGGTGGCAGCGAGGCCACCTCGTACTCCTCGGAGTCGGGCTCGCCGTCGTCCACGCCCTCCTCGTCCGACGAGGGCAGCGCGCCGCGCCCGCCGGCCCCGGCCTCCGAGGGCACGCTGGCCTCCGACGAGGCCCTGGCCGCCCTCCGGGAGAAGCTCACCGGCAACTGAGGCACGACGGCGTCCCCTCGGATGCCGTCCGCCCACCGACGAAGGCCCGGTCACCCGTGAGGGGTGCCCGGGCCTTCGGCCGTCCGTCGCTGCGGACGTCCCGCGGGCGGGACCGTGGCAGGGTGGACGGATGGCTCGCACCGACGCGACGGACCCCCTGCGCACCCCGACACTCGACCGGCTCGTCGAGGACGGCGAGCTGCTCGGCTACTCCGTCGCCCTGCGCGGTCGCGACGGCCGGACCCTGACGACCGTGCGGGGTGCGACCGGGCCCCACACCGGGCCTCCCGTCACCGAGGCGTCGTCGTACCGGCTCGCGTCGCTGTCCAAGCCGGTGGCCGCCCTGCTCGTGGCCGTGCTCCGCGGGGAGGGGGTGCTGGCTCCCGACGACGAGGTGCGCCGGTGGGTGCCCGAGCTCGACGGGGTCCGGGTGCTGCGCAGGCCGGATGCCGACCTCGACGACACCGAGCCGCTGACCAGACCGGTGACGGTCGGCGACCTCCTCACGATGACGAGCGGGCTCGGCATGGGCATGAGCGAGACGCCGCTGTCCCGGGCCATGGCGAGGGCGGGCGTGCACCCGGGCCCACTGCCCCCCACCGTCGACGACGTCACCTTCCTCGCCCGGCTCGCCGAGCTGCCGCTCGCCTTCCAGCCCGGCGCGGGATGGGCGTACCACACGTCCACGGACGTGCTGTCGGTCGTCCTCGCCCGCGCCTCGGGCCAGCCCCTGGACCGGCTGCTCGCCGACCGCCTCACGCAGCCGCTCGACACCCCGTCGGTCTCCTTCGCCGCGCCGGGGCCCGAGACGGCCGCGCCGGCCCACGCGCGTGGGCCGGGCGGATGGGAACCCCTGGAGGCGGACGGGCCGGCGGAACCGGCCATGCTCACGCTCTCGAGCGGCCTCTGGGGCACCGCGGCCGACACAGCCCGGGTCCTGGCCGAGCTCGTGACCCCCACGGTCGCCCCTGCCGACCTCATCCGGGCGGTGCGGCGGCCCGCCCTCACGGACCTCCAGCTCGCGGCGGCGCGACCGTTCGTCCCCGCGGGCTACTCCTTCGGCCACCACGTGTCGGTGGCGATGCGTGACGACCCGGCCGGCCCTCGTCGCGGCTCCGCCGGCTGGGCCGGTGGCACGGGCACCCTCGGGATCGCGGACCCCGCCGCCGGGCGCACCGTCGCGCTCCTCACCGCACGGCGGCTCGACGGTCCCCGGGACGCCGTCGCGTTCGACGCCGTCCTCGCGGACCTCTGGGCGGACGTGCGCGACGAGGCGCACTAGGGTCGGTCCATGCTGCGCGTGGGCCTCACCGGCGGGACCGGGTCGGGCAAGTCCACCGTGTCCGCCCAGCTCGCGGCCCTCGGTGCCGTCGTCGTCGACGCGGATGCCGTCGCGCGCGAGGTCGTCGAGCCCGGCTCTCCCGCCCTGGCGGCGATCCGGCAGCGGTTCGGCTCGGAGGTGATCGGGCCCGACGGCGGCCTCGACCGGCCTGCGCTCGGCCGCGTCGTCTTCGGCGACGGCGCCGCCCTCGCGGACCTCGAGGCCATCACGCACCCGGCGATCTGGGCGCGGACGGCCGAGCTCGTCGCGGCAGCCCCACCGGATGCCGTCGTCGTGCACGACATGCCCCTCGTCGTCGAGAAGCGCATGGGGGCCCAGTACCACCTCGTCGTCGTCGTCGGTGCCTCCGAGGAGGTCCGGCTCCGCCGGCTCGTCGAGCTGCGCGGCATGACGGAGTCCGACGCGCGGGCCCGGATCGCCGCCCAGGCGGTCGACGAGGAGCGGCGGGCAGCAGCCGACGTGTGGCTCGAGAACGAGGCGACGCCGGAGGCGTTGCGCGCCTGCGTCCTGCGCCTCTGGCACGAGCGGATCGAGCCGTTCGAGCTCAACCTGCGCCACGGCATCCGGTCGCGGCTCACCCACCCCACGCTCTCGGCCCCCGACCCGACGTGGCCGGCCCAGGCCGCGCGCCTGCTCGCGCGCATCCGGCACGCCGTGGGCGAGGAAGCGGTGACGCTCGACCACATCGGGTCCACCGCGGTCCCGGGGCTCGTCGCGAAGGACGTCGTCGACCTGCAGGTGGGCGTCGCGTCGCTCGCCGCGGCCGACGATCCCGCCTTCGTCGGGGCGATGGCGACGGCCGGGTTCGTCCGTCAGGAGGGGAACTGGTGGGACAACGGCAAGGACGGCGTCCGGTGGGACAAGCGCTTCCACGCCTCGTGCGACCCCGGCCGGATCGCCCACGTCCACGTCCGTGAGGTCGGGTCGCCGGGGTGGTCGTGGGCCCTGATGTTCCGTGACTGGCTGCGCGCCGACGCGCAGGAGCGCGCCGGGTACGCGTCGATGAAGACGGTGCTGGCCACGGCGGTCGCGTCGACGCAGGACTACGCCGAGGCCAAGGAACCGTGGTTCGAGGACGCCGACCTGCGGGTGCGGGAGTGGGCGCGGCGGGTCGGGTGGTCGCCGCCGTCCTGGTAGCCCTCACAGGTGCTCACGGGCGCGCTCCGGGCCGTTCGGCACGGAGGGGGGTCGGGGCCGGGAACGGAGGCCGGGGGCTCGTGGGTCGGCGTCGGCATGCTCGGATCGTCCCACCGTGGCGTGGTCGTGGCCAGAGGGTCCGTGGGAGGTGGCGGCTGCGGGCCGGTCTCGGCGGTCGGTGTGAGCCGGGAGGGCCTGTCGGTGGGCGGCGATACGCTTCTCACATCAGCTCGAGCAGGGTGAGACCTGCTGGGGGAGAGCGGGATTGGGTGAAGGGGCGAGCATGGACGACGTCGTGACTCCGTCGGTCGACGGCGGTGCGCCGACCCGCGACGCCGCTCCGCCCTCGGAGGCCGAGCTGCTGGAGGCTCGGCGGGCCCTCGACACCCTGGCGCGTTGCATTCAGGCACATGGCCGCGCGTCGAGCCGCACCCGGGCCGAGTGGGCCGAGGTGGTGGCCGGCTGCCAGGGCCTCGTCAACACGGCGACCGCGATCCAGGACGCCGCCATCGCGCGGGTGGCTGCCGTCGAGGAGGAGTGGCTCGAGGACGGCACGGTCGTCGAGTCGAGGCGGGCCCTGGGGCACGTGGCTCTCGACGCCCCCGACGTCGTGGCCGGCCCGCTGTGCGTGTCGCACGCGTACGCGCAGCGGCGCGTCGTGCACGCCACCCGTCTCGTCGGCGCGGGCGGCGCCCGCGCGGGCAGCGAGCCCGACGGTTCGGATGCCGTGTCCGGGCTCGGCGCGCTGCACGCGGCGATGCTCGAGGGTCGGCTCGACGGATACCGGGCGGGAGTGATCGTCGACGAGCTCGAGGAGGCGCCGCTCGAGGTCGCGGCCGCCGTCGTCGCCGCCCTGCAGGGCCACCTCGGCGACGAGACGGCCACCCAGCTGAGGCGCCGGTGCCGGCGGGTGCTCACCCGGATCAGCCCCGATCTCCTGCGCCGGCGAGCCCAGCGTGCCCGCAAGGAGTGCGGGCTGCGCCGTTGGCCCGAGGGGCCCGGGGTCGACCACTGGGAGGGCACCTTCCCCTCCGAGGACGCCGCACTCGGCTGGGCGGCGGTCGACGCCCTGGCCCGCCGGTACGTCTCCGAGGGGGTGTGCGACGGCATCGAGGCGGCCCGTGGCCGGGCACTCATCGACCTCGTCACCGGCAGCGCGACGATCGACGCCGAGGTCGTCGTCACCGTCCCCGCAACCTCCGACCCGGTCGAGCGTGCCGAGCCCTCCGACGCTGACGGGGCGCCCGACAGCGCCACACCGGAGCGTCCCGCCCAGCACGCCGAAGGCACCGGGCCGGTCGGCCCTGCCGACCCGGTGGCAGACCCCGGGCTCGCCCGCAGCCCCCTCGGTCGGAGCCCGGGCGACCCCGAGGCGCTCGACCCCGGGCCGTCGCCCGACGACCTCGTCGAGATCCTCGGGCCCCTCCCCGGCGACCCGGTGCTCGTGCGACGGGAGTGGCTGGAAGCCCTCATCCGGGGAGCCATGACGCGCAACGCCCCCTGCGACCCGGCCACGGGGGCACTGCTCGACCCGACCGGTCGCGTGGCCTCGACGTACCGGCCGAGCGCTCGGGTCGCAGCGCTCGTCCGGACCCGCGACGGACGGTGCCGGTTCCCCGGGTGCTCCGTCGCGGCCCGGTTCTGTGACCTCGACCACGTCAGGCCGTGGCCGACCGGGCCCACGAGCGACCGCAACATCATGTGCCTCTGTAGACGGCACCACCGGATCAAGCAGCGGCCGGGCTGGAGGGTGCGCCTCCACCCCGACGGCACGGCCGTGTGGACCGACCCCACCGGTCGTCGGCGGATGACGGCACCGCGCAACCTCCTCGACCTCGTCGTCCTCCGCTCCCGCAGCCCGACGGTCACCGCCCCGGCGACCCCCGTGCCCGGTGACGAGCGGGCCAAGGGCACGGCATCCGGCTCGCCCACCGGGGCCACGGGTCCGGTGAGCGATCTCGAGACGGTTCTCGAGGTGCTCGGTGGTCACGACGACCTTCGGCCGCGGACGCCGGGGCCGAGTTCCGTGCGTGTCGGCGGGACGGCCGGTTCCCGGCGTGGACCGGGCGGGGTGTGGCGCGGCCCCCGGGTGCAGCTGCTTCGGATCGCCCCGCCACCGCGTCCCGACGCCACGGGGTGTCGGTCCTACACCTACACCGCGCCGCCCGGGCACCGTCGTCACCACCACCCCGGTCGCCGGGGCGGCAGGGCGGCCGTGGACCCGCCGCCCTTCTGACCATCCGCCGACCCGCGTCCCACCCGCGGTGCGCGGTCGGCTCGCCCCTGGTGCGGGGTCGGCCCAAGGACCGGTGCCGCGGCATGGCCAGCCGGGGCTGCACCGTCGCCCAGCCCCCGTGTCGGTGCCGCGGCATACCGTAGGAGCATGCGCCCGACCACAGAGCTCCAGCGGCGAGTCGCGCCCTTCGAGGTCGTCTCCGACTTCCAGCCCGCCGGCGACCAGCCCGCCGCCATCGCCGAGCTGGCCCGTCGGGTCAGGGCGGGGGAGACGGACACGGTGCTGCTCGGTGCGACGGGCACCGGCAAGTCGGCGACGACGGCCTGGCTCGTGGAGCAGGTGCAGCGGCCCACGCTCGTCATGGCGCCGAACAAGACCCTCGCCGCCCAGCTCGCCAACGAGTTCCGCGAGCTGCTTCCCCACAACGCGGTCGAGTACTTCGTCAGCTACTACGACTACTTCCAGCCCGAGGCGTACGTCCCGCAGACCGACACCTACATCGAGAAGGACTCCTCGATCAACGACGAGGTCGAGCGGCTGCGCCACAGCGCCACCAACTCGCTGCTCACCCGGCGCGACGTCATCGTCGTCGCCTCGGTGTCCTGCATCTACGGCCTGGGCACCCCGCAGGAGTACGTCGACCGCATGGTGCCGCTGCGGGTCGGCGACGAGGTGCCTCGCGACGACCTCCTGCGCAAGTTCGTCCACATGCAGTACACCCGCAACGACCTCGCCTTCACCCGGGGCACCTTCCGGGTGCGGGGTGACACGGTCGAGATCATCCCGATGTACGAGGAGCTGGCCCTGCGCATCGAGTTCTTCGGCGACGAGATCGAGGCCATCTACACCCTCCACCCGGTCACCGGCGAGGTCGTGCGCCAGGAGGACGAGATGTACGTCTTCCCGGCCTCGCACTACGTGGCCGGCCCGGCGCGCATGGAACGGGCCATCGCCGGCATCGAGCGCGAGCTCGAGGAGCAGCTCGCCGTCTTCGAGCGGCAGGGCAAGCTGCTCGAGGCCCAGCGCCTGCGGATGCGCACGACCTACGACATCGAGATGATGCGCCAGGTCGGGTCGTGCTCCGGCATCGAGAACTACTCGATGCACATCGACGGCCGCTCTCCGGGCAGCGCACCCAACTGCCTCCTCGACTACTTCCCCGAGGACTTCCTCCTCGTCATCGACGAGTCCCACGTCACCGTCCCCCAGATCGGCGCGATGTACGAGGGCGACGCCTCGCGCAAGCGCACCCTCGTCGACCACGGGTTCCGCCTGCCGTCGGCCATGGACAACCGGCCCCTGAAATGGGAGGAGTTCCTCGAGCGCATCGGCCAGACCGTCTACCTGTCGGCCACCCCGGGCGCCTACGAGCTCGCCAAGGCGAGTGGCGTCGTCGAGCAGATCATCCGCCCCACCGGTCTCGTCGACCCCGAGATCATCCTCAAGCCGACGAAGGGGCAGATCGACGACCTCCTCCACGAGATCGGCATGCGTGCCGAGCGCGACGAGCGCGTCCTCGTGACGACCCTGACGAAGAAGATGGCCGAGGACCTCACCGACTACCTCCTCGACAAGGGAGTGCGGGTGCGCTACCTCCACTCCGACATCGACACCCTGCGCCGCGTCGAGCTGCTCCGCGAGCTGCGGCTGGGCGAGTTCGACGTCCTCGTCGGCATCAACCTGCTCCGCGAGGGGCTCGACCTGCCCGAGGTCTCCCTCGTGGCCATCCTCGACGCCGACAAGGAGGGCTTCCTTCGGTCCGGACGCAGCCTCATCCAGACCATCGGGCGCGCGGCGCGCAACGTCTCGGGCCAGGTGCACATGTACGCCGACAAGGTCACCCCGTCGATGGCGGAGGCCGTCGAGGAGACGACGCGGCGGCGCGAGAAGCAGATCGCGTACAACCGCGAGCGGGGCCTGGACCCCCAGCCGCTGCGCAAGAGGATCAACGACATCACCGACATGCTCAACCGCGAGGACGCCGACACCGAGGAGCTCCTCGGTTCCGGGCGGGCCCGTTCGCGCGGAAAGAGCGACGGCGGGCGCGGTGGCCGGGGCGCGGCATCCGCCGACATCGCGCTCGGCGCCCGCCGGTCCGCGCCGGTGGCGGCGAGCGACCTCGCGGGCCTCATCCAGGAGCTCAGCGCCCAGATGCACCAAGCGGCCGCGGACCTGCACTTCGAGCTCGCGGCCCGGCTGCGCGACGAGATCGGTGACCTCAAGAAGGAGCTCCGCCAGATGAGCGAGGCCACGAGGTGACCTCACCCCACCACCGACCGGTCCGGCCCCATGAGGAGGTGCCCGCCGTCGAGCCCCCGCCCCGTGCGAGCACACCGGGGGCGCGTCACGCGCGTTCGTGGGGGCGGGCGTGCCTCGGTAGACTCCGCCGGTGACCTCAGCGATCCTTCCGACCGCCACCGAGACCCTCGACCTCGACCCCTGGGTGTGGTGGGTCACGATCGGCGTCGCTGCCGCCGTCCTCATCTTCGACGTCGTCTGGATCGCCCGAAACCCGCACCGCCCGTCCAACAAGGAAACAGGCCTCGCCCTGACCGTCTACGTCGGTGGGGCCATCCTCTTCGGCCTGGGCATGTGGTACTTCGCAGGCGCCCAGCTCGCGGGGGAGTTCTACGCCGGCTGGCTCACGGAGTACTCCCTCTCCGTCGACAACCTCTTCATCTTCCTGCTCATCATGGCGAAGTTCGCCGTGCCCGAGAAGCTCCAGCAGTTCGCCCTCATGATCGGCATCATCATCGCCATCGTGCTGCGCGGCATCTTCATCTGGCTCGGCGCGGCCGCGATCGAGAACTTCAGCTGGGTGTTCTACATCTTCGGTGCCTTCCTGATCTACACGGCGGTCAAGCTGGCCCGTGAGGGGGAGACCGACGACGACGAGTACGAGGAGAACCGCTTCATGAAGTGGGTGGAGTCGCGCTTCCCCGCGACCCAGCAGTACCACGGCACGAAGCTCTTCCTCGTGGTGAACGGCAAGCGCCTGGCGACCCCGCTCTTCTTCGTCATCGTGGCCCTGGGCACGACCGACCTGCTCTTCGCCCTCGACTCCATCCCCGCGATCTACGGCCTGACCCGCGAGCCCTACATCGTGCTCGTCGCCAACCTCTTCGCGCTCATGGGGCTGCGCCAGCTCTACTTCCTGCTCGGCGGCCTGCTCCAGAGGCTGGTCTACCTCAGCATCGGCCTCGCGGTCCTGCTGGCCTTCATCGGCGTCAAGCTGCTCCTCCACGCCCTCCACGAGAACGAGCTGCCGTTCATCAACGGCGGCGAGAACGTGCCCGTGCCCGAGATCCCGATCTGGATGTCCCTCGGAGCCATCGTCGTCATCCTCGGCACGACGACGGTCCTCAGCCTGCTCAAGACCCGGAAGGACGAGCGGGAGGAGCAGCAGCGGCTCGGCTCCTGACCGGCATCCGTGCGTCCGGTGCGTCCGTCGGCGCAGCCGGATGCCGTGCGCGTCAGGTGTTCGCGGTCTCGGCCGGGTCCGGTTCCCGGCGCGCACCCAGCCCGAGCACGAGGGCGGAGGCGGCCACGACGAGCGCCATGCCCGCGAGCTGGGTCGCCGAGAGCACCTGCCCGAGCACGACGAGACCGGCGAGGGCGGCGGCGGCCGGCTCGAGGCTGAGCAGGATGCCGAACACCTTCGCCGAGAGCCTGCGCAGGGCGAGCAGCTCGAGCGAGTAGGGCAGCACCGACGAGAGCACGGCGATCCCCAGGCCCTTGAGGATCGTCTCGCCGGTCCACGACGGCACGCTCGAGACGCCGAACGGCAGGGTCACGACGGTCGCCACGACCATCGCGATGGCGAGCCCCTCGAGGCGGGGGAAGAGGGCCCCGGTGCGCCCGGAGAGCACGATGTAGGCGGCCCAGAACCCGCCGGCCGCCAGGGCGAGTGCGATGCCGACCCACTCGAGCTCGGCGAGCGGGGTCTCGAGGGCCTCGGAGATGAGCACGACGCCGAGCGCGGCCGCCACGACCGCCACCGCGTCGACGAGCCGGCGGGACATCGCCGCCGCGAGCGTGAGCGGGCCGATGAACTCGATCGTCACGGCGACCCCGATCGGCAGGTGGACGAGGGAGCTGTAGAAGGCGAAGTTCATCAGGCCGAGCGCCACGCCGAAGGCGATGACAGTGAGCCAGGCCCGGCGCGAGTGCCCGTGCCACCGGGGTCGCACGATGAGCAGCAGCAGCGCGGTGGCGATGAGCAGGCGCAGCACGACCGACCCGCCGGCGCCGATGACCGGGATGAGGGTCTGGGCGAGCGCACCGCCGAACTGCACGGACACGATCCCGCCGAGGACGAGCAGGGGGGCAGGGACCCGGTCGGCGGCGCTCGTCACCGGGTCAGGCTAGCCAGCCGACGCCGGTGCCCGAGCGCTGCGTCCGGTCGCCCACGGACGGGACGGCCGTCCGCACCGCCGGTCACCAGCCGCGTTCGCGCCACTCGTCCAGGTGCGGCCGCTCGGCTCCGATCGTCGAGTCGTCGCCGTGGCCGGGGTAGAACCACGTGTCGTCGCCGTGGGTCGCGAACAGGCGCTCGACGACGTCGCGGTAGAGCGAGTCGAAGCTCTGCCCGGGGTTCTTCGTGTTGCCCACGCCCCCGGGGAACAGCGAGTCGCCGGTGAACAGGTGGGCGTGGCCGTCGGGGTCCGCCCACGACAGCGCGACCGACCCGGGGGTGTGGCCGCGCAGGTGGATGACGTCGAGCTCGAGCTCGCCCACGGTGACGACGTCCCCGTGCCGCAGCCGCACGTCCGGCGCCACCGGGAGGGCGTCGGCGTCGTCGTCCCCGGCGTACGTCGTGGCGCCGGTCGCCCGGGCGACGTCGGCCAGGGCCCGCACGTGGTCCCAGTGGCTGTGCGTCGTGACGAGGTGGTCGAGCCGCCCGGTGCCCTCGCGCACGAGGCCGAGGCAGCGGTGGGCGTCGTCGGCGGCGTCGATGAGCAGCTGCTCCCCGGTGGCGTTGCAGGTCACGAGGTAGACGTTGTTGTGCATCTCGGAGACCGACATCTTGCGGATCGTCGCGCGCTCGAGCCGGCGGATGTCGGTCGGGCCTCCGGGGGTCACGTGGCCGGTGTAGGTCACGGGTGTCACCGTCCCTTCGGGAGTCGGGGGAGGGGGTCGCCGGCCACCCCGCCGGTGAGCCCGCGGGCCAGCCAGGCGAGGAGCGCGGCGGGGGAGCCGGTCACGGATGCCGTGCCGACGCCGACCGTCCACTCGTCACCCTCGGGGGTGCGCAGCGTCAGGTCGGGAGCGGGGTCGAGCGCGCGGAGGCGGCGGACCTCCTCGGCGATGAAGGCTCGGAGCAGGTCGGGCTCGACCCCGGCGAACGTGAAGCCCGCGTCGAGGTCGACGTGGTGGTAGACGACCTCGCGCAGCCTCATGAACGGGATGTTCTTCGCCTTGACGAGGAACTCGCCGGGCGTGCGCTCGAGCCGCTGCTCGGCGTGCCCGGGGCCGAGCCGGGGCAGCACCTGGGCGAGGGACCCGGCGCTGGCCTCGACGTCGGCGACGAGCTCGTGCAGCGGCCGGGCGGCGCCGGCCTCGATGTCGTCGTCGCGAGCCTGCGGGCTCGCGTACATCGTCTCGCCGGTGCCGTCGACGGCGGAGCGGACGAGGGCGGACAGGCCGTCGGCGTTGCGGGCGAGGTGTGTCAGGACGTGCCCGCGTGTCCACCCCTCGCAGAGCGAGGGTGCTGCCGCGTCGTCGAGCGCGCGGGCCGTCGCGAGGAGGCGGTCGGTGTGCGGCGTGACGCGGGCGAGGACGTCGGGGATGCCGGTGGCCATGCTCCGAACGCTACCCCCGGGCACCCACGCCGGGGCCCCGACGACGCCGATGGGGGGTCTGTCGGTGGTCCCACCTAGGCTGGACGACGTGAGTCATGACCACCTCGTCGTCCGTGGTGCCCGCGAGCACAACCTCAAGGACATCAGCATCGAGCTGCCCCGCGACAGCCTCGTCGTCTTCACCGGCCTGTCCGGGTCCGGCAAGTCCAGCCTGGCCTTCGACACCATCTTCGCCGAGGGCCAGCGCCGCTACGTCGAGTCGCTCTCGGCGTACGCCCGCCAGTTCCTCGGCCAGATGGACAAGCCCGACGTCGACTTCATCGAGGGGCTCTCGCCGGCGGTGTCCATCGACCAGAAGTCGACGAACCGCAACCCCCGGTCCACCGTCGGCACGATCACCGAGGTCTACGACTACCTGCGGCTGCTCTTCGCGCGCGCGGGGCGTCCGCACTGCCCGGTGTGCGGTGAGCCGATCACCCGCCAGAGCCCGCAGCAGATCGTAGACCGGCTCCTCGAGCTGCCCGAGCGCACCCGGTTCCAGGTGCTCGCCCCGGTCGTGCGCGCCCGCAAGGGCGAGTACGTCGACCTGTTCGCCGAGCTGCAGTCCAAGGGCTTCGCCCGGGCCCGCGTCGACGGCGAGGTCGTCGCCCTCACCGACCCGCCGAAGCTCGAGAAGCAGGTCAAGCACACGATCGACGTCGTCGTCGACCGCCTCGTCGCCAAGGGCGCCGACGACACCTCGGCCAAGCGGCGCCTCACCGACTCGGTCGAGACGGCCCTGGGCCTCGCCGGCGGTGTCCTCGTCGTCGAGTTCGTCGACGTCGAGGAGGGCCACCCCGAGCGCGAGCGCCGCTTCTCCGAGAAGATGGCCTGCCCCAACGACCACCCGCTCCAGATGGACGAGGTCGAGCCGCGCTCGTTCTCGTTCAACAGCCCGTTCGGCGCCTGCCCCGAGTGCACCGGCATCGGCACCGAGCTCGAGGTCGACCCCGACCTCATCGTCCCCGACGAGGACCTCAGCCTCGGCGAGGGGGCGATCGCGCCGTGGGCGAGCGGGTCCGGCGCCGCCGACTACTTCCAGCGGGTCATGGCGGCCCTCGCCGACGACCTCGCCTTCTCGATGGACACGCCGTGGCGGGCGCTTCCGCAGCGCGCGAAGCAGGCGCTGCTGCACGGCAAGAACCACAAGGTCCACGTGCGCTACCGCAACCGCTTCGGCCGGGAGCGCTCCTACTCCACGGGGTTCGAGGGGGCCGTCGAGTTCGTCAAGCGACGCCACGCCGAGACCGACTCCGACTGGAGCCGCGAGCGCTACGAGGGCTACATGCGCGAGGTCCCGTGCCCCGTCTGCCGCGGCGCCCGGCTCAAGCCCGAGTCCCTCGCGGTGCTCATCGGCGGGCGCTCGATCGCCGAGGTGTCCCGGCTGGCGATCGCCGACGCCGCACGCTTCTTCGACGACGTCGACTTCACGGTCCGCGAGCGCCAGATCGCCGAGCGCGTCATCAAGGAGATCAACGCCCGCCTCGGGTTCCTCCTCGACGTCGGGCTCGACTACCTCAGCCTCGACCGGCCGGCGGGCACGCTCTCCGGCGGGGAGGCCCAGCGCATCCGGCTCGCCACCCAGATCGGGTCAGGGCTCGTCGGGGTGCTCTACGTGCTCGACGAGCCGAGCATCGGGCTGCACCAGCGCGACAACCACCGCCTCATCGAGACGCTGACCCGGCTGCGCGACCTCGGCAACACCCTCATCGTCGTCGAGCACGACGAGGACACCATCTCCACCGCCGACTGGGTCGTCGACATCGGGCCGGGCGCGGGCGAGCACGGCGGGCAGGTCGTGCACTCCGGCACGGTCGCCGACCTGCTCGCCCACCCCGACTCGCTCACCGGCAAGTACCTCTCCGGCCGCCGCGAGATCCCGACGCCCACGGTGCGGCGCCCGCAGGAGAAGGGCAGGTCGGTCGCCGTCGTCGGGGCCAGCGAGCACAACCTCGACGCGGTCTCGGTGTCCTTCCCGCTCGGCAACCTCGTCGCCGTGACCGGCGTCTCGGGCTCGGGCAAGTCCACGCTCGTCAACGACATCCTCTACAACGTCCTCGCCAACAAGCTCAACGGCGCCCGGCACGTCCCCGGCCGGCACAAGACGGTCACCGGGCTCGAGCACCTCGACAAGGTCGTCCACGTCGACCAGGGCCCGATCGGCCGCACCCCGCGCTCGAACCCGGCGACGTACACCGGCGTGTTCGACCACATCCGCAAGCTCTTCGCGACGACGACCGAGGCCAAGGTCCGCGGCTACCAGCCCGGCAGGTTCTCGTTCAACGTCAAGGGCGGTCGCTGCGACGCGTGCTCGGGCGACGGCACGATCAAGATCGAGATGAACTTCCTGCCCGACGTCTACGTGCCGTGCGAGGTCTGCCACGGGGCGCGCTACAACCGCGAGACGCTCGAGGTGCACTTCAAGGGCCGCACGATCGCCGACGTCCTCGACATGCCGATCGAGGAGGCCGCCGAGTTCTTCTCCGCCGTGCCCGCCATCGCGCGGCACATGCGCACGCTCAACGACGTCGGCCTCGGCTACGTCCGGCTCGGCCAGCCGGCGCCCACGCTGTCCGGCGGTGAGGCCCAGCGCGTCAAGCTCGCCACCGAGCTGCAGAAGCGCTCCACCGGCCGCACGATCTACGTGCTCGACGAGCCGACGACCGGCCTGCACTTCGAGGACATCCGCAAGCTGCTCGGGGTGCTCCAGGGCCTCGTCGACAAGGGCAACACGGTCATCGTCATCGAGCACAACCTCGACGTCATCAAGAGCGCCGACTGGATCGTCGACCTCGGGCCCGAGGGTGGCAGCGGCGGTGGGCGGGTCGTCGCCGAGGGAACTCCCGAGCGCGTCGCGACCCTCGAGCACTCGCACACCGGCCGGTTCCTCGCGCCGGTGCTCGCGAAGACCGCCCGCACCACGGCCCGCGCCACCGGTGCGCGCGCCACCGCGGGCACCCGGGCCCCGGCGAGGAAGGCCACGACCGGCACGGTGTCGGCGGCCACCGACCCCCGCACACCCCGCGCGGCTGACGGACGGTCGGCGGCCACCAAGCCGGGGGGCACGAAGCAGGCGGCCACGAAGGCGTCGGCCCGCAAGGCGCCGGCCAAGCGGGCCGCCGGCTGAGCGTGCCGACCGAGCGGGCCGCCGGCTGAGCGTGCCGACCGAGCGGGCCGCCGGCTGAGCGTGCCGACCGAGCGGGACGCCGGCTGAGCGTGCCGGCCGAGCGGGACGAGAGCGAGCCCGGATGCCGTGGCACGGCATCCGGGCTCCTCGGCCCCAGCATCTTTCCCGCCGGATGGGGGAAACCTGAGGTTCGCGGCGGAACCTCACCACTGTCGACCGGGCGACGAACAAGCCTCGGAGATATCGGGGCCCTGACCCCGCTTTGTCCGACCCTTGTGCCGGTGGGGGGCGATCGTCGGGCGGGTAGGTTGCCCCGCATGGACCTCGCGAGCCCCGCGAACCTCGAGGTTTCCGCATCCGGCGGGAAACCTGTGGTGATGCGGGGGTCAGTCCTCGCCCAGGTAGGCCTTGCGGACGTCCTCGCTCGTGAGCAGCTCCTCACCGCTGCCGGTGAGCACGATCTTGCCCACCTCGAGCACGTAGCCCTTCGTCGCCCGCTTGAGCGCGGCCTGCGCGTTCTGCTCGACGAGCAGGATCGTCGTGCCCTGCTGCTGCAGGGTCGTGACCGTCGTCATGATCCGCTTCATCATGAGCGGCGATAGGCCCATCGACGGCTCGTCGAGCATGAGCAGCTTGGGACGGCTCATCATCGCGCGCCCCATGGCGAGCATCTGCTGCTCGCCGCCCGAGAACGTGCCGGCGGGCTGGGCGCGCCGCTCCTCGAGGATGGGGAACAGCTCGAACGCCGCCTGGAGGTCGGAGTCGATGTCCTTGTCCTTGCGCGAGAAGGCGCCGAGCAGGAGGTTCTCCTCGACGGTCAGGCGCGGGAAGATCCGCCGGCCCTCGGGGGAGTGCGCCAGGCCGAGCTGGACGATGTCGTGGGCCTCGACCTTCGTCAGGTCCTGGCCCTGGAAGGTGATCGACCCCGCGCTCGGGCGCAGCAGCCCCGAGATCGTGCGGAGCGTCGTCGTCTTCCCGGCGCCGTTCGTGCCGATGAGGGTGACGACCTCGCCCTCGTCGACGCTGAAGCTGATGCCCTTGACGGCCTTGATCTTGCCGTACGACACCTCGAGGTCGCGGACCTCCAGCATGGCGCTCACGCGCTCTCCTCCTCGTCGTCGCCACCGATGTAGGCCTCGATGACGCGGTGGTCGGACTGCACCTCGCCGGGGGTGCCCTCGACGAGGAGGGCTCCCCGCACGAGGCAGAGCACGCGGTCGCAGAGGTTGAAGATGAACCGCATGTCGTGCTCGATGACGACGACCGCGAGCCCGCTGTCCCTGATCTTGCGGATCAGGTGCATCGTCTCCTCGGTCTCCTTGGGGTTCATCCCGGCCGTCGGCTCGTCGAGCAGCAGCAGCTGCGGGTCGGTGGCCAGTGCGCGGGCGATCTCGAGCCGGCGCTGGTCGCCGTACGGCATGTTGCGGGCGAGCAGCTCGGTGGACCTCGCGAGCCCGACGTAGTCGAGCAGCTCCTGTGCCCGCACGCGGGTCGCCTCCTCCTCACGCCGGAACTTCGGCCCGCGCAGGATCGAGGTGAGCGCCATCGACGACGTGCGGCAGTACCGCCCGACCATGACGTTCTCGAGCGCCGTCATGTTCGCGAACAGGCGGATGTTCTGGAAGGTGCGCGCCATGCCGGCCTTGACGACCTTGAGCGGCTTCGGGGGCAGCGTCTGGCCGTTGAGCTCGACGCGGCCCTCGGTGGGGATGTACATGCCGGTGAGGCAGTTGAAGAACGTCGTCTTGCCGGCCCCGTTGGGGCCGATGAGGCCGACGATCTCGCCCTCGTGGACCTTCATGCTCACGTCGTCGACGGCCGTGAGGCCGCCGAAGCGCATCGTGACGCCGTTGGCCTCGAGGACGACCTTCTCCCCGACCTGGTGCCCGGTCGACTGGGGTTCCGTGACGGTCATTTCGCCTCCTGGAGGTGCTCGGCCTGGAGGAGCTCGCTGAGCTCCTCGTCCTCTTCGTGGAACTCGAGCTGGCGCCGCTTGCTGGCGATGAGGCCCTCGGGACGGAACCGCATCATGACGACGAGCAGCAGGCCGAACATGAGCAGCCGGTACTCGTTGACCTCGCGCAGCTTCTCGGGGAGGAGCTTGAGGATGGTCGCCCCGACGAGCACGCCGAGCACCGTGCCCATACCGCCGAGGACGACGGCCGACAGGAGGAACGCCGACTCGAGGAAGATGTACTGGTCGGGCGTCACCGAGGTGTCGACGTGGGCCTTGATGGTCCCGGCGAGGCCGGCCAGCGCCGCACCGACCGCGAAGGCGAGCAGCTTGAGGCCGAAGGTGTTGACGCCCATCGCCTCGGCCGCGCGCTCGTCCTCGCGGATCGCGACCCAGCCGCGCCCGATCCGGCTGTCGTTGAGCCGGGTGAACACGAGCATGACGAACATGAGGAGGAGCAGGAGCAGGAAGTAGTAGTTGCTGAACCGGCCGAGCGGGATGCCCGCGACCGTGTGCACCTCTCCGAAGTCGAAGCCGAAGAAGTTGAGGTCGGGGATGCCGGGGATGCCGTTCGGGCCGTTCGTCAGGGACGGCCCGTTGTTGCCGTCGAGGTTGAACATCGCGAGGCGGAAGATCTCGCCGAACCCGAGGGTCACGATGGCGAGGTAGTCGCCCGAGACCCGCAGCGTCGGCGAGCCGATGATGAGGCCGAACACGGCTGCCGTCGCCGCGCCGATGAGCATGACGACGACGAACGGCGGCTTGATGTCGACCGTCGCGAAGGCGGAGGTCGACAGCATCGCCCCGACGTACGCCCCGGTGCCGAGGAAGGCGATGTAGCCGAGGTCGAGCAGCCCGGCGAGGCCGACGACGATGTTGAGGCCGAGGGCCGTGGCGGCGAAGATGAGGATCTGCGTCGCGATCGACATGTTGGCGTCGGAGCCGTCCTGGGTGAACGGGAAGAGGAAGGCGACGAGGAAGGCGGCCAGGAGCAGGGGGCGACGGTTGTTGGCGCCGATGAAGCCCAGGTAGGCGCCGAACCCGGTTGCCAGCAGCCCACCGACGAGGGCGATGAGGGCGACGAGGAACGACGCGAAGATGACGCCGTCGTCGATCTCGAGCGTGTAGGCGAGGGTGAAGAGCAGGACCGCCATGAGCACGACGATGATGAGGATCTCGACCGTGCTGCTCAGCCGCGGCCACGCCATGACGTCGACGTCGACCTCGGGGGACAGGAAGCCGGCAGCGGCCGTGAGCACGGCGCCGGCGAGGGCCACGTAGGCCCCCTCGTTGACGTTGATGAGGCCGCCGCTCTGGTACGAGATCGCCGCCGCGACCCAGACGACGAAGACGAACGCGGTGACGCCGAGGAACCGCAGGCCGCGGGCCGGGCTCAGCCACGCGGGACGACGCAGGAGCAGGGCGCCGAGGACGACCGCGATGACGCCGAAGAGCATGGCGTAGATCTGGATGCCCGCCGGGTAGAAGCGGATCGACAGGTCACCGAGGATGCGGTCGTCGTAGGACCAGGACAGCAGTCCGCTGAGGATGATGAGCGCGCCGCCGGCGATCGCCAGCCAGGGGGCCTTGGCGCCGTGCGCGGTCCGGACGCTGTCCGGGAGCGAGTACTTGCTCATGCCCGGTCAACCACCTTCGCGCCGAGGATGCCCTGGGGACGGAAGACCAGGACGAGGATGAGGAGGACGAACGCCCAGACGTCCTTCCACGGGCTGCCACCGAAGGTGCCCGGGATGAACTGGACGGCCATGGCCTCGACGATGCCGAGGGTGAGCCCGCCGACGACGGCACCCCAGACGTTGCCGATGCCGCCGAGCACCGCGGCCGTGAAGGCCTTGAGGCCGGCGAGGAAGCCCATCCGGAAGTTGATGTTCGTGACCTGAAGGCCCTGCGCCACGCCGGCGACGGCCGCGAGCGTGGCGCCGACGGCGAACGCCACGACGATGATCCGGTTGACGTTGATGCCCATGAGCCGCGCGGTGTCGGGGTCCTGGGACACGGCCTGCATGCCGCGACCGGTCTTCGTGCGGTTGACGAAGAACCACAGCCCGGCGGCGCACATGATAAGGCAGCCGATGGTGAACAGGGCGGAGCGCTGGATCGTCACGTTGCCGACCTCGAAGGCCGGGCCGGTCACGACGTCGATCTGCGGGAAGGGCACGCGTTGCTTCGCGTCCGGGAAGTCCACGAACGGCATCCGGCCGTAGAAGAGCCGGATGAACTCCTGGAGGAAGACCGAGATACCGATGGCCGTGATGAGGGGCGCCAGGCGCGGCGCACCACGCAGGGGACGGTACGCGACGCGCTCCATGAGCACGGCGGTGGTGACCGAGGCGGCGATCGCGCCCGCGATCATGAACGGCAGGGTCCACAGGGCGGTCTCGCCCTCGAAGAAGATCAGCCACGTCGAGAGGGCTCCGAATGCGCCGATCATGAAGATCTCGCCGTGGGCGAAGTTGATCAGCTGGACGATGCCGTAGACCACGGTGTAGCCGACTGCGATGAGGGCGTAGAGCGATCCCAGGGTCAGCCCGTTGACGAGCTGCTGGGCGAATTGGTCCACCACGATCTCCTAGGTGTCGTGAACAGGCTGGGGGGAGCGTAGCGGCTGCGACGAGCGCTGTCCCGCGCCACGCGGCATCCGTCGAGGCATCGCCGGGCCCGGCGGCCGGCGCCCGCGGACAGCACGGCGGGGGTGGTCCGGGTGGACCACCCCCGCCGTCAGGGCGCCGTCACGAGCGTGACGTCACGCCGCTGGGATCACTTGAACTCCGCGGTGTTCACGGCCTCCCACTTGCCGCCCTTGACGCCGTAGACGGTGAGGACGCGCGAGGTCGTGTCACCGAACTCGTCGAAGGCCACGGCACCGGTGACGCCGTCGAAGGAGACGTCCGACATCGCGTCGATCGTGGCCTGGCGGGACGCCTCGGCCGAGTCGGCGCTGGCGAGCGAGACCTTGAGGGCCTGGATGATCGCGTTGGCGGCGTCGAACGCGTAGGCACCGTAGGCCTCGTACGGCTCGGCGTAGCCGGCGGCCTCGTAGGCGGCGATGAAGTCCTTCGCCGACTCGAGGGTGTCGGTCGGGGCGCCGACCGAGGTGGCGAGGTCGCCCTCGGCCGTGTCGCCGGCGAGCTTGATGAACTCACCGGAGTAGATGCCGTCGCCGCCCATGAGCGGGACGTTCAGGCCGGCGGCCTTCATCTGCTGCGAGAACGGACCCGCCTGCGGGTACTCGCCGCCGTAGTAGACGGTCTTCGGGTTCGACGGCTTGATCTTGCTGATGACGGCGTCGTACTTGTCGTCGTCGGGGTTGATCGTCTCGGCCGCGACGACCTTGCCGCCGAGCTTGGTGAACTCGGCCGCGAAGGCGTCGACGAGGCCCTGGCCGTAGGTCTTCTTGTCGTGGACCGTCGCGACCTCCTTGATGCCGGCCGTCTCGAACAGGTAGCGCGCCGCGAAGGGGCCCTGGACCGAGTCGGTCGTGCAGGTACGGAAGTAGTTGGGGTAGGTGCGCTTGGGCGCCGTCGCGAAGTCCGCGCCCTGGGTGAGCGAGGGGTTGGTGTTCGCGGGCGAGACCATGACGATGTTCGCCGAGGCGAGCACCGGCTGGACGCTCTGCGCCACGCTCGAGTTCAGCGTGCCGACGACACCGACGACGTCGGCGTCCGAGGCGAGCTTGGTCGCGGCGTTCTTGCCGACGTCGGGCTTGGCCTCGTCGTCCTCGGCGGCGAGCTCGAGGGTCCAGCCCGGGATGGTGCCGGCCTCGTTGGCCTGCTTGATGGCGAGGTCGACCGAGTTCGAGATGCCCTTGCCGAGGGCGGCGAGGTCACCGGACAGGGGCGCGATGACGCCGATCTTGGCGACCTTGTTCTCGCTGGAACCAGAACCGCCGGTGGACTCGCTGTCGCTCTCGCCGCGCGTGCCACAACCGGCGAGCGCGAGCGAGGCCACGAGCAGCGAGGCGCCAACGGCAACCACGGAACGCTGGGGCACGTTTCCTCCTGAGTAGAGCAGATGGGATGAGCTGGTGTGCTCGTGCCCGCGTCTGGCGAGCATGCGAACTGTAACCACACGCCGTCGGCGAGGCCCAGCATTGACGTCAGAGTGGTGCCGAGTTGTTACCTGGCCTCCGACACGCGACCCGTTCTCCCGCGGTCCCGCCCCCGGCACAGGTTCGGCGGTGATACTCGGGGGACGCACCCGGCCACGGCGCCGACGAGGGCGGGGCGCACGAGAGCTGAGGACCACGATGAGCACCGACCACGTCACCGACCCGACCGTCTCCCCCTCGCCCGCCTCCGCCGCCACGTCGGGGTGCGGCTGCGTCTCCCGGCGCGAGAGCCTGCTGGCCGCCGGCGTCGTCGTCGCCGGCACGGCCGGCCTGGGCGCATGCGGTGCCGGCGAGGCCGCCGTCGACGCGGCCGCGAGTGCCGCGGGGTCCGCCGCGTCCTCGGCGGCGTCGGCCGCCGCCTCCGCGGCCGGGGACGCGATCGCGACCGCGCAGATCCCCGTCGGGGGCGGCCGGGTCTTCGAGAACCTCAAGGTCGTCGTCACCCAGCCGACGGCAGGCGACTACAAGGCCTTCTCGGCCGTGTGCCCGCACCAGGGGTGCACGGTCGGCAGCGTCGCCGACGGTGTCATCTCCTGCCCCTGCCACGGCAGCCAGTTCGACATCGCGACGGGCGCGGTGACGCAGGGCCCGGCGACGCGCGGCCTCGAGGTCAAGGGCGTGTCCGTGGGCGCGGACGGCATCACCCTGTCCTGAGCATCGGTCGCCGGCCCGCCCGGGTCGGGCCGTCGTACCCCGGTCGTAGGGTTGGGCACGTGGCCGACCCGTCGACGTACCGTCCGCGACCCGGCGAGATCCCGACCGACCCCGGGGTCTACCGGTTCCGTGACCGGGACGGTCGGGTCATCTACGTCGGCAAGGCGAAGAACCTCCGGGCGCGGCTGTCCTCCTACTTCCAGGACGTCGCCGCGCTCCACCACCGCACGGCGACGATGGTGCGCACCGGCGCGAGCGTCGAGTGGACCGTCGTCTCGACCGAGGTCGAGGCGCTCCAGCTCGAGTACGCGTGGATCAAGGAGTTCGACCCGCGGTTCAACGTCAAGTACCGCGACGACAAGTCCTACCCCTACCTCGCGGTGACGATGGGCGAGGAGTTCCCCCGCGCCCAGGTGCTGCGCGGCGCCAAGCGCAAGGGCACCCGCTACTTCGGGCCGTACGCCCACGCGTGGGCGATCCGCGAGACCCTCGACCTGGCGCTGCGCGTCTTCCCCGTGCGCACCTGCTCCGCGGGGGTGTTCAAGCGGGCCGGCCAGGTCGGGCGGCCCTGCCTGCTCGGCTACATCGACAAGTGCAGCGCCCCGTGCGTCGGGCGCGTCGACGCGCAGCGGCACCGCGAGATCGCCCAGGACTTCTGCGACTTCATGGCGGGGGAGACCGGCCGGTTCGTCGGCAGGCTGACCCGGGAGATGAAGGAGGCCGCCGCGGCGCTCGACTTCGAGCGCGCGGCACGGCTGCGCGACGACATCGGGGCCCTCGAGCGGGTCCTCGAGAAGTCGGCCGTCGTCCTGCCCGACGCCACGGACGCCGACGTCTTCGCCCTCGCCGAGGACGAGCTCGAGGTGGCCGTCCAGCTCTTCCACGTGCGCGGCGGGCGCGTTCGCGGCCAGCGCGGGTGGGTTGCGGAGCGCGACGCCGAGGCCACGCCGGAGGTCGTCGAGCACCTGCTCCAGCGCGTGTACGGACCGGAGACCGGCGACGCCGTGCCCCGCGAGGTGCTCGTGCCGGTGCTGCCCGACGACGCCGAGGCCCTTGCCACCTGGCTCTCCGGCCTGCGCGGGAGCCGGGTCGACCTGCGCGTGCCGAGGCGCGGTGACAAGCGCACCCTCATGGAGACGGTCGCCCGCAACGCGACGCAGAGCCTGGCCCGGCACAAGGTGGCCCGCGCGGGCGACCTCACGACGCGCAGCCAGGCGCTCCAGCAGATCCAGGACGCGCTCGACCTCGACGAGGCGCCGCTGCGCATCGAGTGCTTCGACATCAGCCACGTCCAGGGCACCCAGGTCGTCGGCTCGATGGTCGTCTTCGAGGACGGCCTGCCCCGCAAGTCGGAGTACCGCCGCTTCATCGTGCGGGGCGACGAGACCGGTGCCACCGACGACACGGCGGCGATGCACGAGGTGCTGACGCGTCGCTTCCGCCGCGGGCAGCGGGAGGAGGCCGACGATCCCGGCGGCGAGGGCGGCACCCGGCCCGCGCGGTTCGCCTACCGGCCCAACCTCGTCGTCGTCGACGGCGGGCTGCCCCAGGTCAACGCCGCGGCCCGGGCCCTTGAGGAGAGCGGCGTCGTCGACGTCGCCGTCGTCGGCCTCGCGAAGCGACTCGAGGAGGTCTGGGTCCCCGGCGAGGAGCATCCCCTCGTCCTCGCCCGCACGAGCGAGGGCCTCTACCTGCTCCAGCGGCTGCGCGACGAGGCGCACCGCTTCGCCGTGACGTTCCACCGCCAGCGGCGCTCGAAGGCGATGACCGCGAGCCGGCTCGACGGCATCCCGGGCCTCGGTGAGAAGCGGCGCAAGGCGCTGCTCGCCCGGTTCGGGTCGGTCAAGCGGATCCGGGCGGCGTCGGTCGAGGAGCTCGCCGACGTGCCCGGCATCGGACCTGCGCTCGCCGCGGTCGTTGCGGCAGAGTTGGGCTCCACCGCGGACAGCACGCCCGCGGTCAACCTCGCGACCGGTGAGGTCGTCGACGAGGAAGGAGCGAGCCGTGTCGATGCACCCGGACCCGCCTGACGACGGGGGGACCGTCGACGGGGTCCCGGCCCCCGGCCCGAACGACTTCCTCATCGTGACCGGCATGAGCGGGGCGGGGCGGTCGACGGCCGCCAACGTCATCGAGGACCGCGGCTGGTACATCGTCGACAACCTGCCGCCCCAGCTGCTGTCCCCGATGGCCGAGCTCGCGGGGCGGGTACGGCGCAGCGGCGTGCCCGACCTGCGGATCGCCGCCGTCGTCGACGTGCGCGCCCGGGCCTTCCACTCCCAGCTGCAGGCCGGGCTCGCGGCCCTGCGCGACGCGGGCTGGCAGCCGCACCTCATCTTCCTCGACGCGACCGACGAGGCCCTCGTGCGCCGCTTCGAGAGCGTGCGCCGGCCGCACCCGCTCCAGGGCGAGGGCCGGCTCCTCGACGGCATCCAGGCCGAGCGAGAGATGCTGCGCGACCTGCGCGCCGAGTCACAGGTCGTCATCGACACCTCGGGCCTGAACGTCCACCAGCTCGGCCGCAAGCTCATCCCCGTCCTGGGGGTCGAGGGCGGGCCGAGCGTGCGGCTGGCCCTCATGTCCTTCGGCTTCAAGTACGGCGTCCCCCTGGACGCCGACTTCGTGTTCGACATGCGCTTCCTGCCCAACCCGTTCTGGGTCCCCGAGCTGCGGGCGCTCACGGGGGCCGACGCCCCCGTCGCGGACTGGGTCATGGGCCAGGAGGGTGCGGGCCAGTTCCTCGACCGCGTCGTCGACCTGCTCGAGCCGGTGACGTCCGGGTACCTGCGTGAGGGGCGGCGCTACGCGACGGTCGCCATCGGGTGCACGGGGGGCAAGCACCGGTCGGTCGCGATGACCCAGGCCGTCGCCGCCCGGCTCACGAGCGACGCGGTCGCCACCTTCGTCGTCCACCGCGACCTGGGGCGCGAGTGACGGGCCCGGTCGTCGCCGCGCTCGGCGGGGGCCACGGGCTCGCCGCCACCCTGACCGCCCTGCGGTACGTCACCGACGAGCTCACGGCGATCGTCACCGTCGCCGACGACGGCGGCTCGAGCGGCCGGCTGCGCGAGGAGTTCGGCGTCCTGCCACCCGGCGACCTGCGGATGGCCCTCGCCGCCCTGTGCAGCGAGAGCGAGTGGGGGCACACCTGGCGCGATGTCCTGCAGCACCGGTTCGCCGGGGACGGCCCCCTCGGCGGCCATGCCCTCGGCAACCTCCTCATCATCGCGCTGTGGGAGCTGCACGATGACCCCGTCGCCGGGCTCGACCTCGTCGCGCGGCTGCTGCAGGCGCAGGGGCGGGTCCTGCCGATGGCGGCCGTCCCCCTGACCATCGAGGCCGACGTCAGCGGCCTCGACCCCGCCGACCCGGATGCCGTGCGCGTCGTCCGGGGGCAGGCCACCGTCGCCGTCACCCCGGGCACGGTCGAGACGGTGCGCCTCGTGCCGGCCGACCCACCGGCCTACCCGGAGTCGGTGGCGGCGATCCGCAGCGCCGACTGGGTCGTCCTCGGCCCGGGGTCGTGGTTCACCTCCGTCATGACCCACCTCCTCGTCCCCGAGGTCCGCGAGGCGCTCGAGGTGACCCGGGCGCGCCGCCTCCTCGTGCTCAACCTCGACCCCGGCACGGGGGAGACGGCCGGGTTCAGCGCCGAGCGGCACCTCGAGACGTTCGCGGCTCTCGCGCCGCGGCTGCGGCTCGACGCCGTGCTCGCCGACCCCGCCGTCGTCGACGACGCGGAGCACCTCGCCGAGCACTGCACTCGCCTCGGCGCCAGCCTGTTCGTCGCCACGGTGGGTCGCCGCGACCGGCCCGGTGAGCACGATCCGCTGCGCTTCGCGGCGGCCCTGCGGGACATCGTGACGACCTCGCGACCGGCCCCGTGACCCGTGGCAGGATGACGGCCATGGCGATGACCGCGAAGGTGAAGGATGAGCTGAGCAGGCACGTCGTGACCAAACCGTGCTGCCGCAAGTCCGAGGTCGCCGCGACACTGAGGTTCGCCGGGGGGCTGCACATCATCGGGGGGCGCATCGTCGTCGAGGCGGAGCTCGACACGGCGAACGCCGCGCGTCGGCTGCGACGCGAGCTCACCGAGGTCTACGGCCACACCCCGGAGGTCCTCGTCCTCGCGGCCGGAGGGCTGCGCAAGGGCAGCCGCTACGTCGTGCGCGTCGTGCACGACGGGGAGTCGCTCGCGCGCCAGACGGGCCTCATCGACAGCCGGGGCCGCCCGGTGCGGGGGCTGCCGCCGAAGGTCGTCAGCGGGTCGGTGTGCGATGCCGAGGCGGCGTGGCGAGGCGCGTTCCTCGCGCACGGGTCGCTCACCGAGCCGGGACGGTCGTCCGCGCTCGAGGTGACCTGCCCCGGGCCCGAGGCCGCACTCGCCCTCGTCGGCGCGGCCCGGCGGCTCGGCATCTCGGCGAAGGCCCGCGAGGTCCGCGGGGTCGACCGGGTCGTCATCCGCGACGGTGACGCCATCGGCGCGATGCTGACCCGGCTCGGGGCGCACGACGCCGTCCTGGCCTGGGAGGAGCGCCGCATCCGGCGAGAGGTGCGTGCCACCGCCAACCGGCTCGCGAACTTCGACGACGCCAACCTGCGCCGGTCGGCCCGGGCGGCCGTCGCCGCGGGGGCCCGGGTCGAGCGGGCGCTCGAGATCCTCGGTGACGAGATCCCCGACCACCTGCGCGAGGCCGGCGAGCTGCGGCTCACCCACAAGGAGGCCTCCCTCGAGGAGCTCGGCCAGCTCGCCCAGCCGCCGATGACGAAGGACGCCGTCGCCGGCCGGATCCGGCGACTGCTCGCGATGGCCGACCGGCGGGCGGCCGACGACGGCATCCCGAACACCGAGGCGGGCCTGACCGCCGACATGCTCGACACCTGACGCCCGAGGGTTTGCCGGACACCCGATGAATCCAGACGCCGGGCGTCTCATGCGTAAACGGTTACTCGCCCGTACCCCGGACGCCTCGCAGCGGCCTCCGGGGTGGGTCTAGGGTGGGAGAGGAACCCCCTGTGCCGCTCATCGGCGGCACGCCCGATGAGTGGAAGGCAGCACATACCGTGACCGTTCGCGTAGGGATCAACGGCTTCGGCCGCATCGGCCGCAACTTCTTCCGGGCCGTCCAGGCGTCCGGTGCCGACATCGAGATCGTCGCCGCCAACGACCTGATGGACAACAAGAGCATCGCGCACCTGCTCAAGTACGACTCGGTGCTCGGCGTGCTCCCCGACGACGTCTCGTCCACCGAGGACTCGATCACCGTCGGCTCCCGGACCGTCAAGGTCTTCGCCGAGAAGGACCCGGCCGCCATCGCCTGGGGCGAGGTGGGTGCCGACATCGTCATCGAGTCCACCGGCTTCTTCACCGACGCGACGAAGGCCCGCGCCCACATCGACGGTGGCGCCAAGAAGGTCATCATCTCCGCACCGGGCAAGAACGAGGACGCGACGTTCGTCATGGGCGTCAACCACGAGGACTACGACCCGGCGAACCACCACGTCATCTCCAACGCCTCCTGCACGACGAACTGCCTGGCCCCCATGGCCAAGCCGCTGTCCGACGAGCTCGGCATCGTCAAGGGCCTGATGACGACCGTCCACGCCTACACCTCCGACCAGAACCTCCTCGACGGCCCGCACCGCGACATGCGCCGCGCCCGCGCCGCCGCCCTGTCGATCATCCCGACGAGCACCGGTGCCGCGAAGGCCATCGGCCTCGTCATGCCCGAGCTCAAGGGCAAGCTCGACGGCTACGCCCTGCGCGTGCCCACCCCGACCGGCTCCGCCACCGACCTCACCTTCGAGGCCGGCCGCGAGACGAGCGTCGAGGAGGTCAACGCGATCGTCAAGGCGGCTGCCGAAGGCCCGCTCAAGGGCTTCCTCAAGTACACCGAGGACCCGATCGTCTCTGCCGACATCGTCACCGACCCGAGCTCGTGCATCTTCGACTCGGGCCTGACGAAGGTCATCGGCACCCAGGTCAAGGTCGTCGGCTGGTACGACAACGAGTGGGGCTACTCCAACCGCCTCATCGACCTCGTCCTGCACGTCGGCAAGAGCCTCTGAGCGGACGGGACCGACCGACATGGGTGACATCGCCTCGCTGGGCGACCTGCGCGGCAAGCGCGTGCTCGTCCGATCCGACCTCAACGTGCCCCTCGACGGCACGACGATCACGGACGACGGCCGGATCCGGGCGTCGGTCCCGACCATCTCGCAGCTCGCCGAGGCGGGCGCACGCGTCATCGTGTGCGCCCACCTCGGCCGGCCCAAGGGCGCTCCCGAGGAGCGCTACTCACTCGCGCCCGTCGTCGACCGGCTCTCCGAGCTGCTCGGCCGCCCGGTCACCTTCGCCACGGACACCGTCGGCGAGAGCGCGCGGGCGGCCGTCGCCGCGATGGCCGACGGTGACGTCGTGCTGCTCGAGAACCTCCGGTTCAACCCCGGGGAGACGGCCAAGACCGACGAGGACCGCGCGGAGTTCGCCGACGCCCTCGCCGCTCTCGCCGACGCGTACGTGTCCGACGGGTTCGGCGTCGTGCACCGCAAGCAGGCGTCGGTCTACGACGTCGCGACGCGGCTCCCCTCGGCCATGGGCGGCCTCGTGCGCACCGAGGTCGAGGTGCTCCAGCGCCTCACCGTCGACCCCGAGCGCCCCTACGCCGTCGTCCTCGGCGGTGCGAAGGTCGCCGACAAGCTCGCCGTCATCGACAACCTCATGGGCACTGCCGACCGCCTGCTCATCGGGGGTGGCATGCTCTTCACCTTCCTCGCGGCCCAGGGCCACGAGATCGGCACGAGCCTGTTCGACGCCGACAGCCTCGACGCGTGCAAGGAGTACCTCGAGCGCGCCGAGCGCACCGGGGTCGAGATCATCCTCCCGGTCGACGTCGTGTGCGGTCGCGAGTTCTCCGCGGACACCGAGACGGTGACCGTCGCGGCGGACGCGATCCCGGCCGACATGATGGGCCTGGACATCGGCCCGCGCTCGGCCGAGCTCTACGCCGACCGGCTCGCCGACACCCGCACCGTCTTCTGGAACGGCCCGATGGGCGCCTTCGAGATGGAGCCCTTCGCCGCCGGCACCCGGCGGCTCGCCGAGGCGCTCGTCGAGGTCACGGCGCAGGGCGCGCTCACGGTGGTCGGTGGCGGCGACTCGGCCGCGGCCGTGCGCCAGCTCGGCTTCGCCGACGACCAGTTCGGCCACATCTCCACCGGTGGCGGTGCCTCCCTCGAGTACCTCGAGGGCAAGGAGCTGCCCGGCATCTCCATCCTGACGAAGGAGCACTGAACGCATGACCTCCGGCCGCACCCCCCTCCTGGCGGGCAACTGGAAGATGAACCTCGACCACCTCCAGGCCACCCACCTCGTCCAGAAGCTCGACTGGACGCTCAAGGACGGCAAGCACGACTTCGGGGCGGTCGAGGTGGCGGTGCTGCCGCCGTTCACCGACATCCGCAGCGTGCAGACCCTCATCGACGGTGACCGCCTCGAGCTCAAGCACGGAGCGCAGGACCTGTCCATGCACGACTCGGGGGCCTACACCGGCGAGGTGAGCGGCGCGTTCCTCGCCAAGCTCGGCTGCACCTACGTCACCGTCGGGCACAGCGAGCGTCGCGAGTACCACCACGAGGACGACGCCGTCGTCAACGCGAAGGTCAAGGCCGCCTTCCGGCACGGGCTCACCCCGATCTTCTGCTGCGGCGAGGGCCTCGAGGTCCGTCAGGCCGGCACCCACGTCGAGCACGTGCTCGCCCAGGTCGAGGCGGGCCTCGACGGGCTGCCCGTCGAGCAGGCCCGCACGGTCGTCATCGCCTACGAGCCCATCTGGGCCATCGGCACCGGCGAGGTCGCGACGCCCGAGGACGCGCAGGAGGTCTGCGCCGCCATCCGCACCAAGCTCGCCGAGCTCTACAGCGGCGACGTCGCGGACGGCATCCGGGTGCTCTACGGCGGGTCGGTGAACTCCGGCAACGTCGCGGCGATCATGGCCAAGGAGGACGTCGACGGCGCCCTCGTCGGCGGGGCGTCGATCGACCCGGCCGAGTTCGCGGCCATCTGCCGGTTCCGGGACCACCTCGCGACGTCGTGACCCGGGCCTGACGGGGACAACCGCGGGCAGCGGTTATCCTTGACCGGTTGTCCCCCCGACCCCGCACGAAGGATTCACACGTGGACGCGGTTCGCATCGGCCTCCAGGTCCTCCTGGTCCTCGGTGGCCTGTTCCTGACCCTGCTCATCCTGCTCCACAAGGGCAAGGGTGGCGGGATGTCCGACATGTTCGGCGGTGGGATGTCCAGCTCGCTCGGCGGCTCGTCCGTCGCGGAGCGCAACCTCGACCGGATCACGATCGCGGTCGCGCTCGTGTGGTTCACCTGCGTCGTCGGTCTCGGCGTCCTCGAGCGCTTCGCCTGACAGGGAGTCTTCACATGGCTGGTGGTAACGCGATCCGTGGGTCGCGCGTCGGGGCAGGCCCGATGGGAGAGGCCGAGCGCGGCGAGGTCGCCCCGCGCGTCCACGTCTCGTTCTGGTGCTCCAACGGGCACGAGACGCGCCCGAGCTTCTCCGAGGAGCCCGGGCTCGCGATCCCCGAGCAGTGGGACTGTCCACGCTGCGGCTTCCCCGCGGGACGCGAGCAGGACAACCCTCCGGCACCGCCCAAGGTGGAGCCGTACAAGACCCACCTCGCGTACGTCAAGGAGCGCCGCTCCGACGCCGACGGCGAGGCCATCCTCGACGAGGCGCTCGAGTCGCTGCGCGACCGCGGCCTCATCCAGTAGCGGCGGCCTCGTCCAGTCACCGCGGCATCCGGCCCAGAGCCGCGGCCGTGCACGACCGGAGACCGGTCAGCCGCGACCCGCGCGCGCCAGGTGGGCGGTGACGCCCTCGACCCACCCGCTCTCGCGGCCCATCCAGCGCACGGCGACGAGCATCCGCGTCACGACGGGGATGCCGCGCCGTGGCGGCTCGACCGCGAGGTCGGTGCCGAACGGGTCGGTGCTCACGACCCAGCGGTAGCCCGCGGTCGCGACGAGGTGGTCGCCGATCGCCGCGCCGATGACGGCGACGACGCCCGAGGCGTCCGCGGCCTCGTCGTGCGCCGCCAGCGCGCCCTCGTAGGCGGCCGCGATGCTCGCGAGGTCCTCCGGCCGGATGCCGTGCGCGGCGTACTCGGCGCGCGCGGCGTCGAGCACCGCCTCCTCCTCGGGGGACGGGCGCCGGACGCCGACCTCCTCGACCGGTTCGACGCCGTCGGGGGCCCCACCGTCGAAGGCGCCGCCGTCGGACGCGTCGTCGGGATCACCGGCCCCGGGGTCGTCGACGCCTCGGCCGCGGATCCTGTCGAGCAGTCCCATGCGCCCGATCATCCCCCGAGGTCGCCGGCCGCGTCCACGTCGAGGAGCCACAGGGTGCGTTCCTGACCGTGCACGTGCGCGGCCGGGGTGGTCTCGAAGGGCGCGCCGCGCACGCCCCGCCGCACGGCATCCGCCTTGTCCGCCCCGCTCACGAGGAACCAGACCTCCCGCGAGCGCTCGAGGCACTCGCGGGTCAGGGAGACCCGGGTGGGTGGGGGTTTCGGCGAGTCGTGGACGGCGATCGCGATCGCGTCGCGCGACGCGGCTGCTGGGTGGTGGGGGAAGAGCGAGGCGACGTGGCCGTCGGGCCCGACCCCGAGCACCATGACGTCGAAGGCGCCGCCGCCGTGGGCCCGCAGGGTCGCCTCGTACGCCCGGGCGCTCGCCTCGGCGCTGGCGCTCGCGTCGGGGCCGGGGACCCGGTGGACCGTGGCCGGGTCGAGCCCGAGGGCCGACAGCCCCGCTTCGTCGTTCTGGGTGTCGTTGCGGTCGGGGTCCCCCGCGGGCAGGTAGCGCTCGTCCCCCCACCAGACGTGGACGCGCGACCAGTCGACGGCGTCCCGGGCCGGGACGCGGGTGAGCGAGCTGACGAGCTGCGACCCCATGGACCCGCCGGTCATCGACACGTGCGCCTCGCCCCGGGCCGACTGCGCGTCGACGAGGGCGACGACGAGCCGGGCGGCGGCGGTGTCGGCGAGGCCCTGCCGGGTCGGGTGGACGACGACCGTCGTGGTCATCGGCGTTCCTCCTTCGCCTTCGCGAGCCGGCGTGCCGCGGCCTGGTGCACGCGGTCCGGTTCGTCGGCCTTCGGCGGCATGGGCTGCGCCTCGACCATCGCGCTGCTCCCGCTCGCCCGGGCCGCTCGACGCAGGCGCTTGACCGTGCGCTCGGCCTCGGCCACCGACGGGGCCTGACCCGCCCGCACGACCTCGCTGGCCGGCCTGCGGGACAGCCGCACCTTCTCCAGCCCGACGGTGAGCGCCTCGTGGTAGACCTCGTCGGGGTCGAGGCGGTGCAGCTCGTCGGCGAGGCACTCGGCGTCACCGCGGTGCGCGAGGGCGATGGTGCGGTCGGGCTGGCCGGGGTGCGACAGCGTCCCGGTGTTGCCGTCCTGGGGGCGGACGAGGTCGATCGTGCCGCTCGCCCGCTCGAGGCGCACCGAGATGACGCCGGAGCGGTTGCGCGAGCGGGCGAGGGTCACCGGGCAGCGCAGCCGTGACGCGAGCCAGCCGGCGAGCAGCTCGCCCGACGGGGAGTCCGCCGCCGCGACGACCGTCGCCGCCGTGACCGGCTCGAAGGGCGGCTGGTCGAGCGCGGCGGCGAGCACCGCCCGCCACAGCGTGATGCGGGACCAGGCGAGGTCGCCGTCGCCCGGGGCGTAGCACTCGGACAGCCGCCGGAGCACGGTGCGGGGAGCGCTCGACGAGCGCGCGGCGTCGGTGACCCGCCGCTGCGCCATGACGCCGATGGGGTCCTGCGCGGGGTTGCGCGGGCCGTTGCTCGGCCACCACGCGACGATGGGGGAGTCGGCGAGCAGCAGCGGGGTCACGACGGCGCGCCCGTGCCCGGCGAGCGGGCCGAACAGCCGCAGCACGACGACCTCGGAGGCGCCGGCGTCCCCCCCGACGCGGATCTGGCCGTCGAGGCGGGCGGCGCCGCGCCGGGTGCCCGTGACGACGACGATGATCCGGCACGGGTGCTGCCGGCTCGCGTCGTTGGCCGTGGCGATGGCCGACTCGGCCTCGGACTCGTCGACGACGACGATGAGGGTGAGGACGCGCGAGAGCGCCATCGAGCCGGTGTCGGCCCGCAGCCGGACGAGCCGCCGTGAGATGTCGCCCGTCGTCGTGCTCGGCAGGTCGACGATCACGGCAGCCTCCACTCGCGTCCGTCGCGCCGCATCATCGCGTCGGCGCCCGCGGGGCCCCAGCCCCCGGCCAGGTACTGCTCGGGTGCCCGGCCCTTCCTCGCCCAGAACTGCTCGATGGGGTCGAGGATCTGCCAGGACAGCTCGACCTCCTCGTGGCGGGGGAAGAGCGGCGGCTCGCCGAGGAGGACGTCGAGGATGAGGCGCTCGTAGGCCTCGGGGGAGGACGCGGTGAAGGCGCGACCGTACCCGAAGTCCATCGAGACGTCGCGGACCTCCATCTGCGCGCCCGGCACCTTGGCGCCGAACCGCAGCGTCACGCCCTCGTCGGGCTGGACCCGGATGACGACCGCGTTCTGGCCGAGCTCCTCGGTGGCCGTGGACTTGAACGGCAGGTGCGGCGCGGTCTTGAAGACGACGGCGATCTCGGTGACCCGCTTGCCGAGCCGCTTGCCGGTGCGCAGGTAGAACGGCACCCCGGCCCAGCGCCGCGTGTCGACGTCGAGGCGGACCGCGGCGTACGTCTCGGTGCGCGACCCGGCGGCGACCCCCTGCTCCTCGAGGTACCCCACGACCTCCTCACCGCCCTGCCAGCCCCTCGCGTACTGCCCGCGGGCCGTGCCCTCGGCGAGGTCGTCGGGCAGGCGCACCGCCGACAGCACCTTCTCCTTCTCCAGGCGCAGCCCCTGCGCGTCGAAGGAGACCGGCTCCTCCATCGCGGTGAGGGCCAGGAGCTGGAGGAGGTGGTTCTGGATGACGTCGCGCGCCGCGCCGATGCCGTCGTAGTAGCCCGCGCGGCCGCCGATGCCGATGTCCTCGGCCATCGTGATCTGCACGTGGTCGACGTAGTTGGCGTTCCAGACCGGCTCGAACATCTGGTTCGCGAAGCGCAGCGCGAGCAGGTTCTGGACGGTCTCCTTGCCGAGGTAGTGGTCGATCCGGAACACCGAGTCGGCCGGGAAGACCTTCTCGACGATGGTGTTGAGCTCGCGCGCCGAGGCCAGGTCGTGACCGAACGGCTTCTCGATGACGACCCGCCGCCACGATCCCTGGTGGGGGGTCGAGAGGCCGGAGCGTTCGAGCTGCTCGCACACGGTGGCGAACGACGACGGCGGGATGGACAGGTAGAACGCGTGGTTGCCGCCCGTGCCGCGCTGCTCGTCGAGCGCGCGGACCGTCTCGGCGAGCAGGTCGAACGCCGCGTCGTCGTCGAAGCTGCCGGGCACGAAGCGCACACCCTCGGACAGCGAGCGCCAGACCTCCTCGCGGAACGGCGTGCGGGCCCGCTCGCGCACCGACTCGTAGACGATCTTCCCGAAGTCCTGGTCGGCCCAGTCGCGGCGTGCGAACCCGACGAGCGAGAAGCCGGGCGGGAGCAGGCCCCGGTTCGCGAGGTCGTAGATCGCCGGCACGAGCTTCTTGCGGGCGAGGTCGCCGGTGACCCCGAAGAGCACCATCGAGCAGGGGCCGGCGATCCGCGGCAGGCGCTTGTCGCGGGGGTCGCGCAGCGGGTTCGAGGTGGCGGTGACGCGGGCGGGGCTCACGGGCGGCCCCGGCCGAGCGCGGCACGCACCTGCTCGAGCCCCGCGTCGTGCGACGTCAGGTGCAGGCGCAGCACCGGGCGGCCGTGGTCGGCGAGGACCGCGGCGTCGCCACCTGCCTGCGCCGCGATGAACTCGCCGAAGGTGAAGTCGCGCCCCGGCACGGGGAGGTCCTGCGCCGGCGCGGTCGTCACCTGCACGTACACACCCGTCGCGGGACCGCCCTTGTGGTACTGCCCGGTCGAGTGGAGGAAGCGGGGCCCCCAGCCGAACGTCGCCGGGCGCCCGGTGCGGTCGAACAGGTCCCGGGCGACGTGCTCGAGGTCGGCGTCCGACTCGCGGTCGAGGTAGGCCATGACGGCGACGTAGCCCCGCTCGCGGTCGAGCTGCCCGAGCAGCGCGTCGACCGCCGCGTCGACGGTCGTCGCGTCGCCGAGCCAGTCGCCCCCGAGCGCCGTCACGGCGACGGCGCCGTCGGTGAACGCCGGCTCCTCGCCCGCGCCGATGCCGGCCTCGAGCAGCTCGCGGGCCGCGGCCTTGGCGCTCTCGACGTCGGGCTGGTCGAAGGGGCTGATGCCGAGCAGCCGGCCGGCGACCGCCGTCGCGGCCTCCCAGAGCAGCAGCTGGGCGCCGAGCGGGCCTGCGACGGTCACGAGGGAGGATGCCGTCGCGGGAGTCGCGTGGTCGGCGTCGGCGTCGGCGTCGTGGTCGGACGCGACGAGGCGCACGACCGTGCCGTCGTCGTAGAGGCGCGCGGGCTCGGCGCCGACGGCGACGACGGGCAGGATGCCGGTGCCGTCCTTGCCCGTGGACTCGGCGATGAGCTGCTCGGCCCAGGCGCCGAATCCGACGTTCTCGGTGCCGGCGTCGACGAGGACGAGCTTGTCGCGCAGGGGCTCGGTGCCCGCCATCGCGGCGCCGAGGCGCAGCGCAGGGTTGGCGTCGTCGTCTTCCGCGAGCACGTCGGCCACCGCCTCGGCGTCGTCGAGGAGCGCCTCGATGTCGGCGCCGGCGAGCCCGCTCGGGACGAGCCCGAAGGCCGTGAGCGCGGAGTAGCGCCCACCGACGTCGGGGTCGGCGTTGACGACGCGGAAGCCCCCGGCCCGTGCGGCGGCGTCGAGCGGGCTGCCGGGGTCGGTGACGACGACCATCCGCGCCGCCGGGTCGAGGCCGGCATCCCGGAAGGCCTGCTCGAAGGCCCGGCGCTGGCTGTCGGTCTCGACCGTGGAGCCCGACTTGCTCGACACGACGACGACGGTGCGGTCGAGGTCGGTCAGGGCCGCCCGGACGACGTCGGGGTCGGACGAGTCGAGCACGACGATCGGGACACCGGCCGTCGCGCAGATGACCTCGGGGGCCAGGGACGAGCCGCCCATGCCGCACAGGACGACGCGGTCGTAGCCGGTGGCGGCGAGCTCGTCGCGCAGCGCCGCGACCTCGCCGACGAGGTGCCGCGAGGTGCGGTGCAGGCCGGTCCACGACAGCCGCTTGGCCGACTCCTCCTCGGCGGCCCGTCCCCACAGGGTGTGGTCGCGGGCGAAGAGCCGGCTCGCGACCCGGTCGGCCACGAGGGTCGGCACGTGCCGGGCGACCGCCTCGGCGGCGGCCCCGGTCGCGGTGACGTCGAGGGCGCTCATGCCGAGGCCTTCTCGAGCTCGCGGGTGATCCCGGCGAGCAGCTCGCGCCACGAGGACTCGAACTTGTCGACGCCCTCCCGCTCGAGCTGGGCCGTGACCTCCGAGTACGAGATGCCGAGTCGCTCGAGGCTGTCGAGCACCTCGGCGGCCTCGGCGTAGTAGGGCGTGACCGTGTCGCCGACGACCTCACCGTGGTCGGCCGTCGCCTCGAGCGTCTTCTCGGGCATCGTGTTGACGGTGCCGGGCGCGACGAGCTCGGTGACGTAGAGGGTGTCGGGGTACGCGGGGTCCTTGACCCCCGTCGACGCCCACAGCGGACGCTGGGCGTTGGCCCCGGCATCCGCGAGCGAGCCCCACCGTGGGGTCGAGAAGACCTCCTCGAACGCCTGGTAGGCGAGCCGGGCGTTGGCGACCCCGGCCTTGCCGCGCAGGGCCGCGGCCTCCTCGGTGCCGAGGGCGTCGAGCCGGCCGTCGACCTCGGTGTCGACGCGCGAGACGAAGAAGGACGCGACGGAGTGGATCGTCGACAGGTCGCGACCGTGCTCACGGGCCTGCTCGAGGCCGGTGAGGAAGGCGTTCATGACCGCCCGGTAGCGGTCGAGGGCGAAGATGAGGGTCACGTTGACCGAGACCCCGGACGCGAGCACCTGGCTGATCGCCGGCAGGCCCTCGACCGTCGCCGGGATCTTGATGAGCACGTTCGGGCGGTCGACCGCCGCCGCGAGGGCCGTGGCCTCCTCGACGGTGCGTGCGGTGTCGTGGGCCAGGCGCGGGTCGACCTCGATCGACACCCGGCCGTCGCGGCCCCCGGTGGCCTCGTGGACCGGTCGGAAGACGTCGCACGCGTCACGGACGTCCTGGGTCGTGAGGGCGAAGACGGCCTCGTCGACGGTGCGGCCGGCCCCGGCGAGCTCACGGACCTGGGCGTCGTAGGCGTGGCCCTCGGCGAGCGCCGCCTGGAAGATCGACGGGTTCGTCGTGACGCCGACGATCCCGCGCTCGTCGATGAGCCGCTGGAGGTTGCCCGAGGTCAGGCGCTCGCGCGACAGGTCGTCGAGCCAGACGGAGACGCCGTGGGCGGCGAGGTCCTGCAGGGCGGTGCTCGTCATCGTCGGGCTGCCTTCCCGGCCGAGGCCGCGCTCTTGCGGCTCGGGGCCTTCTTCGTGGGGACGTCGGTACCGGTGTCCTTGCGCGAGCGCGGTGCGGTGTCGTTCACGGCGGGCACGAGGCCGGCCCGGCGGGCGGCCGCGAGGGAGTCCTTCGCGGCCCTGACGACCTTCTCGGGGGTGAACCCGAACTCCCGGAAGATGGTCTGCGCGTCGGCCGAGGCCCCGAAGTGCTCGATGCTGACGCACCGTCCCGCGTCGCCGACGAGGTCGTGCCAGCCCATCGCGACACCGGCCTCGACGCTGACCCGGGCCCGCACGGCCGGGGGCAGCACCTTGTTCTGGTAGGCCCGGGGCTGCTCCTCGAACCACTCCCGGCACGGCATCGAGACCACGCGGGTCGCGACCCCGGATGCCTCGAGGCGCCGGCGCGCCTCGAGGGCGAGCGAGACCTCCGAACCGGTCGCGATGATGATGACGTCGGGGGCGCCCGACGACGCGTCGACGAGGACGTAGGCGCCCTTGGCGACGCCCGCCACGGAGGCGTGCTCGGTGCGGTCGACGACGGGCAGGTTCTGGCGGGAGAGCGCGATGCCGGCGGTGCGGCCGCGCCGCAGGACCTCGGCCCAGGCGGCCGCCGTCTCGTTGGCGTCGGCGGGGCGCACGACGTCGAGGCCCGGCATCGCCCGCAGCGACGCGAGGTGCTCGATCGGCTGGTGCGTCGGGCCGTCCTCGCCGAGGCCGACCGAGTCGTGCGTCCACACGAACGTCACCGGCAGCTGCTGGATCGCCGCGAGCCGCACGGCGGGGCGCATGTAGTCGGAGAAGACGAGGAACGTGCCGCCGTACGGCCGGGTGAGCCCCTCGAGGGCGATGCCGTTGAGGATCATGCCCATGGCGTTCTCGCGGATGCCGAAGTGCAGGGTGCGGCCGTACGGCCCGCCCTTCCACTCGCGCGTCTGCTTGCCCTTGGGGATGAACGACGCCTCGCCCGCCATCGTCGTGTTGTTGGACTCGGCGAGGTCGGCCGACCCGCCCCACAGCTCGGGCAGGCCGGCGGCGAGCGCGCCGAGCACCTTGCCGGATGCCGCGCGCGTCGCCAGACCCTTGGGGTCGGGGTCGAACACCGGCAGGGCCCGGTCGAACCCGTCGGGCAGGCGGCCGTCGACGAGCCGGTCGAGCAGGGCCGCGCGCTCGGGCTCGGACCGGCGCCACGCGGCATACGTCCTGTCCCAGGCCTTGTGGGCGGCCTTGCCGCGGGCGCGCACCTCACGGGCCCGGGCCAGGACGTCGCGCTCGACCTGGAAGGACTTCGCCGGGTCGAAGCCGAGGAGCTCCTTGGTCGCCGCGACCTCGGCCGCCCCGAGGGCCGACCCGTGCGACTTGCCCGTCCCCCTGGCGTTCGGTGCCGGCCACGCGATGACGGTGTGCAGCCGCACGAGGGTCGGCCGGGTGCGTGACCGCCTGCTCCGCTGGAGCGCGCCGAGGAGGGCATCGACGTCCTCGGTGTAGTCGGCGGTGCCGGCCGGGTCGTCCGAGCGACGCCAGTCGACGTCGACGACCTCCCAGCCGTAGGCCTCGTAGCGCTTCGCGACGTCCTCGCTGAACGAGATGTCGGTGTCGTCCTCGATCGAGATCTGGTTCGCGTCGTAGACGACGGTGAGGTTGCCGAGCTCCTGGTGGCCGGCGAGCGAGGACGCCTCGGAGGCGACGCCCTCCATGATGTCGCCGTCGGAGGCGAGGACCCACACGTGGTGGTCGAACGGGCTGGTCCCGGGAGCGGCGTCGGGGTCCAGCAGCCCCCGCTGGCGACGCTGAGCCATCGCCATGCCGACCGCCGAGGCCAGGCCCGAGCCGAGCGGCCCGGTCGTGATCTCGACGCCGGCGGTGTGGTGGACCTCGGGGTGGCCGGGGGTGAGCGACCCCCACGTGCGCAGGGCCTTGAGGTCCTTGAGCCCCAGGCCGTAGCCGCTGAGGTAGAGCTGCACGTACTGGGTGAGGGAGGAGTGCCCGCACGACAGGACGAAGCGGTCCCGACCGAGCCACGCGGGGTCGGACGGGTCGTGCCGCATGACGTTCTGGTACAGCAGGTACGCGACGGGCGCGAGGCTCATCGCGGTGCCGGGGTGGCCGTTGCCGGTGTTCTGCACGGCGTCGGCCGCGAGGAGGCGCGCGGTGTCGACGGCACGCAGGTCGTGCTCGGTCCACCTCGCCCGCCTCATGACCGGGCGGGTGATCTCCCGGCTGCGGCCGGCGGTCGGTTTCGTGCTGCGGCTGCTCGTGGTCTTCGTGCTCACTGGGGCCTCTCCTGCGGGGGTCGTGCACACGGTGGGACGGATCCCGACCACCCTAGTGTCTGGGGTACGGGTGTTTGGGGCCGCCGACGGGCGGACGGCTAGAATCGCCGGACACCCTCCAGGCCGACCCGAAGGACGACGTGGCCACGACCCCGATGACGACCGACACACCGTCGGTCCCGCGGCTCGGGCGACGCCGGACGGTGGCCGGCTACGTCGCCCTGACGAAGCCGCGCATCATCGAGCTGCTGCTCGTCACGACGGTGCCGGTCATGTTCCTCGCCCAGGGCGGGGTGCCCCCGCTGTGGCTCGTCGTCGCGACCCTCGTCGGCGGCACCCTGAGCGCCGGGGCCGCCAACACCTTCAACTCCGTCTACGACCGCGACATCGACCGGCTCATGCACCGCACGAGCAACCGGCCGATGGTCACCGGGGCGATCAGCACCCGCAACGCCCTCGTCTTCGGCGCCGTCCTCACCGTCGTCTCGACGCTGTGGTTCGCCCTCGTCGTCAACGTGCTGTCCGCCCTCCTGTCCCTGGCCGCGATCGCGCTCTACGCCGTCGGCTACACGATGCTGCTCAAGCGCCGCACGTCGCAGAACATCGTGTGGGGCGGCGTCGCCGGCTGCATGCCGACCCTCATCGGCTGGTCCGCCGTGACCGGGACGGTCGGCTGGCCCGCGGTCGTGCTCTTCCTCGTCATCTTCTTCTGGACCCCGCCGCACTACTGGCCCCTGTCGATGGCCTTCCGCGACGACTACTCCGCCGCCGGCGTCCCGATGCTGCCGGTGGAGCAGGGCCCCGTCGCCGTCGGCCGCCAGATCGTCGCGTACTCCTGGGTCATGGTCGCGACCTCCCTCGTCCTCGTCCCGGTCGCCGGCATGGGGTGGGTGTACGCCGGCACCGCGCTGCTCGCAGGGCTGCTCTTCCTCGTCGAGGCCCACCGGCTGCTGCGGGCGGCCCGGGGCGGGCTCACCGGGGTCGCGCTCAAACCGATGCGGCTCTTCCACTACTCCATCACGTACGTCACGCTGCTCTTCCTCGCCGTCGCGGTCGACCCGCTGCTCCACGTCGCCATCGCCTGACGCGTCCAGCGCCGCTCACCCACGAGTCGGCGCTGCGGCCCGGGATGGCTGAGGTACCTCAGGCGTGCCGACGGCCGACGGGATACGCCGCCTGCCCGATGTGCCGCCCCACCTCAGCGGACGAGATTGGGTCGTGCCGGGAGAGACGCTCCCGGCAGCAGACACCAGGAGTGACCGTGAACACCTACGCGGACCAGCTCTTCCTCCGGGCCGAGATCGACCGTCGCCTCGAGCTGTTCGGGCTCGCCGACGCCCGGCATCCCTCGCACCGGCCGGCCGCGCGCCGCCGCCGACTGTTCCACCTGGCCCGCCGGGTGCGGCGGGTCCTGCGGCCGGCACCGGCCGGCATCCCCGCCCCGGGCCGGCCCCGCCACCCGTGACCCCGGCCCCGACCGGTGCCATGATCGAGCCGTGCCGCCTCGTTCCGTGACCGAGCTCGTCGGCCGCCGGGAGGAGGTCCACCGCGTCGTCGAGGCCCTGGGCTGGGACGACGGGGGAGGTGGGTCCGTCCTCGTCGGCGGCGATGCCGGCATCGGCAAGACCGCCCTCGTCGGGCACGTCGTGCACCGCGACCCCGCCCGCCGCACGCTCCTCGGGCACTGCGTGGGCGAGGTGGGCCCGAGCCTGCCGTACCTGCCCTTCGTCGAGATGTTCGCGGCCCTCGACACCCGGGAGCGGGGGCTCGTGGACGACCTCGTCGTCGACCACCCGGGCCTCGTGCCGCTCGTGCCACGGGCGGCGTCGGGGGCCCGGGCCGACCCGGTGCGCTCCGAGCTCGTCGAGGCGGTCCACGCCGTGCTCGCCGACCTCGGCCGGCGCGCGCCGCTGCTCGTCGTCGTCGAGGACGTCCACTGGGCCGACGAGTCGACCCGCGAGCTGCTCACCCTGCTCTTCACCCGCGGCGCCCCCGACGGGATCGGGCTCCTCGCGACCTACCGCAGCGACGACGTCCACCGGCGGCACCCGCTCGCCGGGACCCTCGCGGTGTGGTCCCGGCTCCCGGCCCTGACCCGCGTCGAGCTCGGGCCGCTGCCCGACGCCGACCTGCGCAGCATCGTGCGGCGGGCCGGGGCCGACCTCAGCGAGGACGTCGTCGACGAGGTCGCCCGGCGGGCCGAGGGGAACGCCTTCTTCGCCGAGGAGCTCGCCGCGGCCGCCGGCGACCGCGCGGGGTCCGGCCCAGCCGACCTCGCCCGGCTCCTGCTCACCCGGGTCGACCGGCTCGACGACGCGGCCCAGGGCGTCGTGCGGGTCGCCGCGGTCATCGGCCGGCGGGTGCCGCACGCCCTCCTCGAGCGGGTCGCGGGCGTCGAGCCCGCGGTGCTGCGGGCCTGCCTGCGCTCGGCGGTCGAGCACCACGTCCTCGAGCCCCGGGGGGAGCGTGGCTACGAGTTCCGTCACGCGCTGCTGGCCGAGGCCGTCACGGACGACCTCCTGCCGACGGAGCGCCTCCAGCTGCACCGCGCCTGCGCGGACGCCCTGCGCGACGACCCCACCCTCGGGACCGCCGCCGACCTCGCCCGTCACGCCCTGGCCTCCGGCGACCGCGAGGCGGCGCTCACGGCATCCGTGCGGGCGGGGGACGCCGCCCGGAGGATGGGTGGGCCGGCGGAGGCCCTGACCCACTACGAGACGGCGCTCACCCTCGCCCTGTCCGGGGACGACCCCGGCGCCGGTCACCGGCTCACCCTGCGAGCCGCGGCCGCCGCCAACGGCAGCGGCCGCACCGGCCGGGCGATGGCGCTCCTGCGAGCCAGGCTCGCCACCGACCTGCCCACGGCGCACGAGCGCGCGGAGCTGCTGTGCGGCCTCGCACTCGCGGCCCGGATGACCGAGGAGCGGGTCGACCGGCTCGCCCTCACCCGGGAGGCCCTCGACCTGCTGGGCCCGGACGCCCCGGTCGGCCTGCGCGTCGGGGTCCTGACCCGCCGGGCGGAGGCGCTCATGGACGGCGGTGCCCACGCGGAGGCCCTCGCCGTCGCCGACGAGGCCATGGCCCTGGCCGTCGAGCACGACCTCACGGTCGACCGCACCGACCTCGCGTCGATCCTCGCCCGGCTCAGCGAGACCGCCGGGGACCCGGGCGAGTCGATCCGCCGGCTCGAGGGTGCCGTCGCCGCGTGGACGAGCGCCCCCGACCTCGCCCTGCTGCGCGCGATGCACATCCTCGCGTCGGTGCACTACCGCCAGGGCGACCACGCTGCCGCCCTGGCCGCCTTCGAGCGCACCCTCGCCGAGGCGCGCCGTGCCGGCCTCGAGTGGTCGGTCTACGGGGTCGACACGCGGGCGATGGCGGTGACGACGGCCTACGAGATGGGGGAGTGGGAGCACGCGATGCGCCTGGCCGACCACGCCGCGGAGGTGGGGATGCCGGCCTGGGCGGTCGCGAGCGTCGACGCGGCCGCCGCGGGGGTGCGCGCCGCCCGGGGGGAGGTGGGCGCCGAGGACCTGCTCGCCGCGACCCGCCCGTGGTGGCCCGAGGACGGCCGGATCGCGGTGCAGTCGGGGGCCGCGGCCCTCGACCTGCTCGGCCGGGCCGGCGACGTCGACCGGATGCTGGCCCTGCACGCCGAGGTCGTCGGGTTCCTCCGACAGATCTGGGGCGAGGGGCGGGTGGCCGCGGAGGTCCGTCTCGCGGCGATCGTCACGGGCCACCTCGCGTCGGCCGTGCGAGGCGCGCCGACGGGCCGACGGGCCGGGCTGCGGGCCGAGGCGGAGCGCCTCGCCGCCGAGGCCGCGGCCGTCTGGGGCGAGGGGTCGGTGCTGTCCGCGCCCACCTCCGAGGGGCGGGCCTGGCAGGTCCGCGCCCGGGCCGAGCTCGAGCGGGTGCGGTGGGCGTGCGGGGAGGCCGTCGCCGTCAGCGACCTCGTCGGCCTGTGGCGCTCGGTCGTCGACCTCTTCGACGGGCACGGCGAGCCCTACGAGGGGGCGCGGGCCAGGGGTCGCCTCGCCGAGGTGCTGCTCGCGGCGGGTGACCCGGCCGCCGACGAGGTGCTCCGCTCCGCGCGCGCGACGGCCCGCTCGCTGCGCGCCGGCCCCCTCGAGGAGTCCCTCGGCCGGCTCGGCTCCCGGCCGGCGGCGACCGGCCCCACCGGCCTCACCGCGCGCGAGGCGGAGGTTCTGGGCCTGCTGGCCCGGGGTCGGTCGAACGGGGAGATCGGCCGCGCGCTGTTCATCAGCACGAAGACGGCGAGCGTCCACGTGTCGCACATCCTCGCCAAGCTCGGCGTCGCCTCCCGCGGCGAGGCGGTGGCCCGGGCCCGGGCCCTCGGGCTCCTCGCGGACGACGCCGCCTCCTAGGGGCCCGGGTGCCACACGGCATCGGTCACCGCCGTCCGCGCCTGACGACGCCGTGGCGAATAGGGGCAGGTCGGCGCGGGTAGACGTCCCCCATGAGCACCGATGACGCAGCCCGTCCCACTCCGCCCCCCGGCGCCCCGACGCACGCCGCCGCCCCGCTCGAGGAGCCGACCTCGCCGCGGGAGCCCCTGCCGCCCAAGCCCGAGCAGCAGTCCCCGGTGCCCACCACCCCGACGGGAGCCCCGCTCGATGCCGAGCCCACGGACATGGCCCAGCAGGGGGCCTTCCTCACGACGTCGACCGGCACCCGTCTGCGCGACACGGACCACTCGCTCAAGGCCGGGTCACGCGGGCCGACCCTGCTCGAGGACCACCACCTGCGCGAGAAGATCACCCACTTCGACCACGAGCGCATCCCCGAGCGGGTCGTCCACGCCCGCGGCGCCGGAGCACACGGGGTGTTCGTCGGCAACGGCGCCGCCGCCGACCTGACGAGCGCGGCGTTCCTGCGCGAGGGTGTCGAGACGCCGGTGTTCGTCCGCTTCTCGACGGTCATCGGCTCGCGCGGCTCCGCCGACACGGTGCGCGACACCCGCGGCTTCGCGACGAAGTTCTACACGACGGAGGGCGTCTTCGACCTCGTCGGCAACAACATGCCGGTCTTCTTCATCCAGGACGGGATCAAGTTCCCCGACGTCGTCCACGCCGCGAAGTGGCACCCGGACCGGGAGATCCCGCAGGCCCAGACGGCGCACGACACGTTCTGGGACTTCGTGTCGCTGCACACCGAGGCCCAGCACCACACGATCTGGGCGATGTCGGACCGGGCCATCCCCCGTTCCTACCGGATGATGGAGGGCTTCGGCGTCCACACCTTCCGGCTCACCGCGTCCGATGGAAGCACCACGCTCGTGAAGTTCCACTGGAAGCCGCTCCTCGGGGTCCACTCACTCGTGTGGGAGGAGACCCAGATGATCGCCGGGGTCGACCCGGACTTCCACCGTCGTGACCTCTACGACTCGATCGAGGCCGGCGCGTACCCCCAGTGGGAGCTCGGCATCCAGGTCTTCGAGGACACCGAGGAGCAGGTGTTCGAGGGCATCGACCTGCTCGACCCGACCAAGCTCGTGCCCGAGGAGCTGGCTCCGGTGCAGCCCATCGGCATCCTCACCCTGAGCGGCACCCCGACGAACTTCTTCGCCGAGTCCGAGCAGGTCGCGTTCCACGTCGGCCACCTCGTGCCGGGCATCGCGGTGACCGACGACCCGCTCCTGCAGACCCGCCTGTTCTCCTACGTCGACACCCAGCTGACCCGGCTCGGCGGGCCGAACTTCAACCAGCTGCCGATCAACCGGACCCACGCCCCCGTCAACGACATGCTCCGCGACGGGATGCACCAGAGCGCCGTCCACGGCGGGGTCGCGCCCTACAAGCCGAACACCCTCGACGGTGGCTGCCCCTTCGTCGCCGGGGACGCCGAGAACGCCTATGTCGACGTGCCGAGGGCCGTCCCCGCGAAGAGCCGGACCGTGCGCGAGCTGCCGGCGTCCTTCGACGACCACTACAGCCAGGCGCGGCTGTTCTGGCTGAGCATGACCCCGGTCGAGCAGGACCACATCGTGCAGGCCTACACCTTCGAGCTCGGCAAGTGCTACGACGAGACGATCCGCCGGCGTCAGGTCGACTGCCTGACCCGGATCGACGGCCGGCTCGCGGCCTCGGTCGCGGCGGGGCTCGGTCTGCCCGAGCCCACCGCGGCAGAGGCGCAGCCGGGCGACACCGCCCCGAGCCCTGCGCTGTCGCAGCTCGGCGAGGAGTGGCCGGTCGAGGGTCGCACGGTCGGCGTCGTCGTCGACGAGGACGCCGACCCCGACGTCGCCGCTGCCGTCGTCGCGGCCCTCGCGGAGGCGGGCACCGTCCCGCTCCTCGTCGCGCCGCGCGGCGGCCCCGTCTGGCCGGACCGGGCCGAGGTCGCCCACCGCACCCTCCTCACGGCGCGGTCGGTCGAGTTCGACGCCGTCGTCCTCGTCTCGGTGCCGCCCCCGGCTCCGAACGCCCTGCAACCGCTCGACACCAAGGCCGCCGCCGTCGCCACACCGGCCGTCGACGCGCGGGTCAGCCTCCTCGTCGACGAGGTCTACCGCCACGCGAAGGCGATCGGGATCGTCGGTGGGGCCGACACCGCGACCGCGGTCGGCCTCAGCGAGGCGGTGCCGGGCGTCCACGTCGGCTCGGCCGACGCCGTCGTGGAGGACCTCCTCGCGAGCATGCGACGGCACCGCGTCTGGGAACGCTTCGCCACCTCGTCGTGAGGGCGGCCTCCTCCGGGTCGCCCTACGTGCTGACCGCGCCGGTGCGTCGGCGCAGCGCGAGGATGCCGTGGGTCAGCGCGACGACGAGGAGCGTCGCCCCGAGCATGTGGGCGATGACGAGTGCCTCGGGCAGGTCGGTGAAGTACTGGACGTAGCCGACGACGCCCTGGGCGAGCGCCACCCCGAGGACGACGAGCCAGGCCCGCGCGGGACCCTGCGCGGCGCCCGCGGTGAGCCGGGCGGCGAGCCACGTCGCCACGACGAGGCCGAGGAAGAGCATGACGACGTCGGCGTGCAGCCACGACACGGTGCGCGCGTCGAGGCCGAACCGGGCGGGTTCGTCGGCGTCGCCGGAGTGCGGGCCCGACCCGGTGACGACGGTGCCGAGGACGAGCACGAGCCCCGCGACCGCGCAGGTGGCCCACGCGAGGCGGCTCACGAGGACGGGGACGAGCGGGACCGGGGCCACGGCATCCTCGTGCCGGGCGAACCACAGGTAGGACGCGGCCGCGACGAGCCCCATCGACACGAGGAAGTGCGCGGCCACCGTCGCGGGGTGCAGGCCGAGGAGCACGGTGGCGCCCCCGAGCACGGCCTGCCCGACGACCCCTGCGAGGACGAGGACCGAGGCGACCTTCATCGCCCGGCGCGGTGCCCAGCGCCACACGGCGACGACCGTCGCGAGGGCGAGCAGCCCGAGCACCCCGGTCAGCGTGCGGTTGCCGAACTCGATGTACTTGTGGAAGCCCTCGGCCTGCTCGAGCGTCGGCGTGATCGACCCGTCGACGCACTCCGGCCACGTCGGGCAGCCGAGCCCGCTGCCCGTGACGCGCACGAGCCCGCCCGTGACGACGATCCCGACCTCGGCCACGAGGTTGGCCAGGAGGATCGGGGCCAGCCAGCGGGAGCCGGGGTGAGGGGCCGGTGGGGCCGTGGGGTCGGTCGTGCTCGTGCTCGTCACGGGCACAAGGCTACGGCTCGGGTCCCGGGGTTCGACGGGCCGGTCGTCAGTCCGACCACCGGAAGGAGCGCCGGGCGACGAGACCAGCCACGACCCCCCACGCGGCCAGCACGGCCCACTGCGCCCACGGCCAGCCACCGTCGACGAGCGAGGCGCGCAGCGCGTCGCCGAGCGCCCCGGACGGCAGCGCCGCGGCGACCGCCGGCAGGGGCCCGGGCAGCTCGGCGGTCGGCACGAGCAGGCCGAGCCCGAGGAGCAGCACCCAGACGAGGTTCGCGACGGCGAGCACGGCCTCGGCGCGCAGGGTGCCGGCCAGCAGCAGCGCCAGCGCGACGAACGTCGCGCTGCCGAGCAGCAGGCCCAGCGCGGCCGGGACGAGCCCGCCCGGGGCGGGCCGGGCGCCGAGGGCCAGCCCGAGGCCTCCGAGCACGACGACCTGGACCCCGAGCACCGACAGCACCGCGAGCGCCTTCCCGGCGAGCAGGCCGTCGCGGCCGAGGGGGGTCGTGCCGAGCAGCCGGAGCACGCCCGAGCGCCGGTCGAAGCCGGTGGAGATCGCCTGCCCGGTGAAGGCGGTGGACACGACGGCCAGGGCGAGGGCCCCGGCGGTCGCGAGGTCGACCCGCTCGCCCGGGCCGAGGTCGGGGACGGACGACAGGGCGAGACCGAGGAGGGCGAGGGCGGGCAGGAGCACCGACACGAGCAGCTGCTCGCCGTTCGCGAGGAGCAACCGCGTCTCGAACGCGGCGCGGGTCAGCACCCGCCGCCGTGGTGGGGCGGCGACCCCGGGGGCGCTCATCGCGCCGCCCCCGTCGTCAGGGCGAAGTACACGTCCTCGAGGGTGCGCCCGCCGCGCACCTCGTCGAGGGTGCCGTCGGCGACGACCCGGCCCGCGGCCATGATGACGACGCGGTCGGCGAGGCGCTGCGCCTCCTCGAACGAGTGGGTCGTGACGACGACGCAGGCCCCGCGGGCCGCCTCGGCCCGCACGAGGTCCCAGACGGCGAGCCGCGCGTGGGGGTCCAGCCCCGCCGTCGGCTCGTCGAGGAAGAGGACGTCGGGCCGGGGGAGGAGCGCCGCGGCGAGCGCGACGCGCTGGCGCTGTCCGCCGGACATCCGTCGCACGGTCGTCCCGGCGAACGACTCGATGCCGAGGCGCCCGGCGAGGTCGGCCACCGGGACCGGGTCCCGGTACAGGTCGGCGAGGTGGCGCAGGAGCGGGAGCGGGCGGCTCGTCGTGGGCAGCCCGCCCTCCTGGAGCATGACGCCCACCCGGGCGCGGTGCTCCGCGCCGGACCGCCACGGGTCGGCGCCGAGCACCCGCACGACCCCGGCATCCGGGCGCTGGAGGCCCTCGAGGCACTCGACGGTCGTCGTCTTCCCCGCGCCGTTCGGGCCGAGGAGCGCGGTGACGGTGCCGGCGTCGGCGTCCCAGCTCGCGCCGTCGACGGCGACGGTCGCCCCGAACGACCTGCGCAGCTCGCGCACGTGGACTGCACCCGCCATGGTCGGACATCCTAGGCTGGCGTCCATGCCACGCATCGACCGGGAGGCCGGGCCCGCCACCGCCGTGGCCGCCGCGCCCGCCGCCCTCGCCCTCCTGCTCGGCCGGCCCCGCGCGGCCGCCGCGCTCGGCGTCCTGGCGCTCGCCGTGGCCGCCTTCTTCCGCGACCCCGACCGCACCCCGGACCACCGGCCCGTCCCCGTCGACGACGTCCTCTCGCCCGCCGACGGCAAGGTCATGTACGCCGGGCCCGGCCAGGTCGGCGTCGCGCCCGAGGGGGAGTGGCAGCAGGTGAGCATCTTCCTGTCCGCCTTCGACGTCCACGTCAACCGGGCCCCCTACGGCGGCCGGGTCACCGAGGTCGTCCGGCGTCCCGGCCAGTGGCTGGCCGCCTACCGGCACGAGAGCGCCCACCTCAACGAGCGCAGCGACATCACGGTCGAGCGCGAGGTCGGCGACGAGCTGCGGCGCGTCCACTTCCGCCAGATCGTCGGCCTCATGGCCCGGCGGGTCGTGACCCGGGTCGCCGTCGGCGACGAGCTGGGCACCGGGCAGCGGGTCGGGCTCATGAAGTTCGGCTCGCGGATGGACGTCTTCGTCCCGCCGCAGTGCGACCTGCTCGTGTCGGCCGGCGACCGGGTCGTCGCGGGGGAGACGGTCATCGCCCGATGGACCCGCCCCGCCCGGGTGAGGTCGTGAGCACACCGGCGGCCCCCGGGCGCCGCCGGATCCTCGACCGGTGGCGCCTCGTGTCCCCGACCGGGGCGCGGGTCGTCTCGCTCCGCCAGCTCCCGAAGCGCGAACGGGCCCGGCTCCTCGCGCCGAGCGCGTTCACGACCCTCAACATGGTGAGCGGCCTGTCGTCGGTGCTCCTCGCGTTCCGCGGGCACTTCACGGTCGCCGCGGTGCTCATCGCGGTGTCGATCGTGCTCGACATCGCCGACGGCTTCGTCGCACGCCTCGTCGGGGCGACCTCACCGTTCGGCCTCCAGCTCGACTCCCTCGCCGACCTCATCTCCTTCGGCCTCGCGCCGGCGATCCTCGTCCACACCTGGGCACTCGACGAGTGGCCGGTGCTCGCCTGGCTCGCCGCCTTCTTCTGGCTCGCGTGCGCGGCGTTCCGGCTCGCCCGGTTCAACGTGACGATCGACCCGCTCGCGGACAAGCGCTACTTCGTCGGCCTGCCCTCCCCGGGGGCCGCCGCCGTCGTCATGGCGACGATCCTCGCGCTCGACTCGCCGCAGTGGGGCCCCGGCACCGGTCCCTGGCGGGCGTGGTTCCCCCTCGTCGTGAGCGTCGTGCCGGCGCTGCTCATGGTCATGACGGTGCGCTTCCGGTCCTTCCGCACCCTCCTGTCGCCGACGACCCGGCCGGCGCGGGTCACGACGGCGCTCGTCGGGCTCGCCATCGTCCTCGGGCTCGTCCTCGCGCCGGGGCTCACGGCGCTCGTCGTCGCCTACGGCTACGTGCTCACCGCACCGCTCGGCGTGCTCACCGCACCGGTGCGCGAGCGGATCCTCGGCGAGGATGCCGTCGCGCCCCCCCGCCGCCGGATGCCGTCGGTCTTCCTCCCGCTCGACGAGGAGGAGGCCGACGTCGAGGCTTAGAGGTCGCGCGGATAGGTGAGCGATGTTGCTGCTGGGGTGCGTGTTGCTGACGGGGTGCAGGCACGAGCGCGAGTAGGAGAGGTGGTGTCTAGTCAGCCGTCTCCAGGAGGCGCTCGTGCCTGCTCTTCCATCCTCTCTTACCGAGCCGTTGTGGGCCCAGTTCGCGGCCCTTCTTCCCGAACGCGTCGTTGTCCACCCGCTGGGGTGTCATCGCCCCCGCATCGCCGACCGGATCGTGTTCGACAAGCTCGTTGAGGTACTGGTGCTCGGCGCCAGTTATGGCAAGGCCGGGGACCGCACCTGCTCGGCGACCACGATCCGTGACCGGCGCGACGAGTGGATCCACGCCGGTGTCTTCGACCAGCTCGAACAGATCTGCCTGGACGCCTACGACCAGGTCGTCGGGGTGGATCTGTCGAGCGTGATCGTCGACGGGTGCATCGTCAAAGCCCCCTGCGGTGGCGAGGTTGCCGGCAAATCGCCCGTGGACAGAGGGAAACTGGGAACGAAACGCTCCCTGCTGGTCGACAGCGGCGGGATCCCGCTGGGGTGTGTGATCGCTCCGGCGAACCGCAACGACTCCCCGCTGCTGCGCCCGACCCTAGAGAAGCTGGCGCGCTTCGACCAAGGGCTTGGAGTGGGACTGCCCGACCAGATCACGGTGCACCTGGACGCCGGCTACGACAGTGCCAAGACCCGTGACCTGCTCCACGAGCTGGGATGCCACGGCGTGATCAGCGTCAAGGGCTTCCCCCTACAGGCCGGCGCCCGATGGGTGGTCGAGCGGACGAACTCCTGGCACAACCGCGGGTTCAAGAAACTGGCCATCTGCACCGAACGACACGGCCCCGTCATCGACGCGTTCATCGCCCTGGCCAACGCCGTGATCATCACCCGCCGACTGATCCGCATTGCCTGGACCACCCACCGCTGGGACACCCGACCCGCCCGACGCCCGTGACCTATCCGCGCGACCTCTTAGGGTGCCCTTGCTTGGACCTGACGCCCGGAATTACCTAACATGGGTGTGTGGTTAATCCCGACACCCACGTCCTCGAGTCGCGCACGCGCGACCGGGTGCTGCGTGTCGTGAGCCAGGAGGGCCCGGTGAGCATCCCGGCCCTCGTCGAGCGGCTCGGCCTCACCGAGACGGCCGTGCGCCGGCACGTCGACGGGCTGCACGCCGACGGGCTCGTCGAGCCCCGGCCGGCGGCGGGCCCGCGCCGCCGCGGGCGTCCCGCCAAGGCGTGGGTGCTCACCGAGCACGGCCACCGCGCCCTCGTCAACGACTACGACGACCTCGCCGGAGAAGCGGTGCGCTTCCTCGGCTCCACCGTCGGCGCCGACGCCGTCCAGGCGTTCGCCGAGCACCGGGTGGCCGGGCTCGAGCAGCGCCTCGCCGACCGGGTCGCCACCGCCGGGGACGACACCGCCGAGCGCACCCGGGCCCTCGTCGACGCGCTCAACACCGAGGGCTTCGCGGCCTCGGCCCGGCCCGTCGGGCGCGGCGGCGGCCCGCTCACCGGCATCCAGCTGTGCCAGGGCCACTGCCCGGTCCAGCACGTCGCGGCCGAGTTCCCCCAGTTCTGCGAGGCCGAGACCGAGGCCTTCTCGCGCCTGCTCGGCGTCCACGTCCAGCGCCTCGCGACCCTCGCGCACGGTGACCACGTCTGCACCACGTTCGTCCCCACCCCGACCACCGAGAGGCCCTCGTCATGACGAGCCACATCGAAGAGCTGAACCCGGGTCTGAAGGGCCTCGGCACCTACGAGTACGGCTGGGCCGACACCGACACCGCGGGCGAGACCGCCCGCCGCGGGCTCAACGAGGAGGTCGTGCGCGACATCTCGGCCCGCAAGAGCGAGCCGCAGTGGATGACCGACCTGCGCCTGAAGTCGCTGCGGCTGTTCGACCGGAAGCCGATGCCGAGCTGGGGCTCGGACCTGTCCGGCATCGACTTCCAGAACATCAAGTACTTCGTGAAGTCGACCGAGAAGCAGGCCACCTCGTGGGAGGACCTGCCCGAGGACATCAAGAACACCTACGACCGGCTCGGCATCCCCGAGGCCGAGAAGCAGCGCCTCGTCGCCGGGGTCGCCGCCCAGTACGAGTCCGAGGTCGTCTACCACCAGATCCGCGAGGACCTCGAGGCCAAGGGCGTCATCTTCGTCGACACCGACACCGGGCTGCGCGAGCACGAGGACCTCTTCCGCGAGTACTTCACCTCGGTCATCCCCGCCGGTGACAACAAGTTCGCGGCGCTCAACACCGCGGTGTGGTCCGGCGGCTCGTTCATCTACGTCCCCCCGGGCGTGCACGTCGACATCCCGCTCCAGGCCTACTTCCGGATCAACACCGAGAACATGGGCCAGTTCGAGCGCACCCTGATCATCGCCGACGAGGGCTCCTACGTGCACTACGTCGAGGGCTGCACGGCGCCGATCTACAAGTCGGACTCCCTGCACTCCGCGGTCGTCGAGATCATCGTCAAGAAGAACGCCCGGGTCCGGTACACGACGATCCAGAACTGGTCGAACAACGTCTACAACCTCGTCACCAAGCGCGCGACGTGCGCCGAGGGCGCGACGATGGAGTGGATCGACGGCAACATCGGGTCCAAGGTCACGATGAAGTACCCCGCCGTGTTCCTCCTCGGCGAGCACGCCCGCGGCGAGACCCTGTCGATCGCCTTCGCCGGCGAGGGCCAGCACCAGGACGCCGGCTCCAAGATGGTCCACGCCGCCCCGAACACGAGCAGCTCGATCGTCAGCAAGTCCGTCGCTCGCGGCGGCGGCCGCACGTCCTACCGTGGCCTCGTCCAGATCATGGAGGGCGCCCACGGCTCGAGGAGCTCGGTCGTGTGCGACGCCCTGCTCGTCGACACGATCAGCCGGTCCGACACCTACCCCTACGTCGACATCCGTGAGGACGACGTCCAGATGGGCCACGAGGCCACGGTCTCCAAGGTGTCCGAGGACCAGATGTTCTACCTCATGTCCCGAGGCCTGTCCGAGGAGGAGGCGATGGCGATGATCGTGCGCGGCTTCGTCGAGCCGATCGCCAAGGAGCTCCCCATGGAGTACGCCCTCGAGCTCAACCGCCTCATCGAGCTGCAGATGGAAGGAGCGGTCGGCTGATGTCGCTGCTGACCCCCCAGCGCCCCGCGTCGGGCGCGCACACCGACAGCGCCGCGACGATGGTCCCGAACCAGTCGCGCGCCGAGCGCACGACGTCGTACACCGTCGCCGACTTCCCGCTACCCACGGGGCGCGAGGAGGAGTGGCGCTTCACGCCCGTCGACCGCCTCGGCGCGCTGTTCCGGGACGAGGCGACCGGTGCCTGCCTGGAGTGGGACGCGACGCTGCCCGACGGCGTCACGCTCCGGACGGCATCCGTCGAGGAGTGGCGGGCGAGTGGGGCCCCGGCGCCGGGTGACCGGGCCGCGGCCGTCGCCGCCGCCCACAGCGGCGGCGTCGCGGTGCTCGACGTGCGGGCCGAGGCCGAGCTCGACGCCCCCGTGCGCGTGCGGCTCACCGGAACCCGGCGCGAGGTCGTCCACGGCCACCTGCTCGTGCGGGTCGGGCGCTTCGCGCGCGCGACCGTCGTCCTCGAGCACCACGGCGTGTCCGAGTACGGCGAGGTGCTCTCCGTCGTCGCCGGTGACGGCGCGCACGTCACCGTCGTCACGGTGCAGGAGTGGGACGACGACACCCACCACCTCGCCCAGCACGACGTCGTCGTCGGGCGCGACGCCACGGTGCGGCACATCGCGGTCACCATCGGCGGCGGCATCGTGCGGATGAACACGAACGCCTCGTACACCGGCCCCGGCGGCACCTTCGAGGGCCTCGGTGTCTACTTCGCGGATGCCGGGCAGCACCTCGAGCACCGGCTCTTCGTCGACCACTCGGCACCGCACTGCCGCTCCAACGTCGAGTACAAGGGTGCCCTGCAGGGCGACACCGCGCACACCGTGTGGGTCGGCGACGTCCTCATCCGCGCCAGCGCGGAGGGCACCGACACCTACGAGCTCAACCGCAACCTCGTGCTCACCGAGGGCGCGCGCGCCGACTCGGTCCCGAACCTCGAGATCGAGACGGGCGAGATCGAGGGCGCGGGCCACGCCTCGGCGACGGGGCGCTTCGACGACGAGCAGCTGTTCTACCTCATGGCGCGCGGCATCCCCGAGGACGAGGCCCGCCGCCTCGTCGTGCACGGCTTCTTCGCGAGCGTCGTCGGCCGGATCGGCGTGCCCGAGGTCGAGCACCGCCTCATGGCGGCCATCGAGCGCGAGCTGTCGGGGGGTGCCGCATGAGCGAGCAGCTGACCGACACCGACTTCGTCCGGGTCTGCCGCCTCGACGAGCTGCCCGCCGTCGGCGCCGCCGCGGCCGACGTCTACGGCCAGGTCATGGCGATCGTGCGCGCGGGGAACGGCGAGCTGTACGCCCTCGACGACACGTGCACGCACGCCAACGTCTCGCTGTCCGAGGGCGAGGTCGAGGGCCACACGCTCGAGTGCTGGCTCCACGGCTCCCGCTTCGACCTGCGCAGCGGCGAACCCTCGGGCCCACCGGCCACCGTCCCCGTCAACGTCTACCCGGTGAAGGTCGAGGACGGCGAGGTCTACGTCGGCACGACCCCCATCACCCCCCGAAGCGACTGAGGAAAGAGCACCCTGTGAGCACTCTCGAGATCCGCGACCTCCACGTCTCCGTCGAGACGGAGAACGGCACCAAGGAGATCCTGCGCGGCGTCACCCTGACGATCCGCTCCGGCGAGACCCACGCCATCATGGGACCCAACGGCTCGGGCAAGTCGACCCTGGCCTACTCGGTCGCCGGCCACCCGAAGTACACCGTCACCTCCGGGTCGGTGACCCTCGACGGCGAGGACGTCCTCGCGATGAGCGTCGACGAGCGCGCCCGGGCCGGCCTGTTCCTCGCGATGCAGTACCCCGTCGAGGTCCCCGGCGTCACGGTGTCGAACTTCCTGCGCACCGCCAAGACGGCCGTCGAGGGCGAGGCCCCGAAGCTGCGGACCTGGGTCAAGGAGGTCCGGGAGGCCATGGGCAACCTGCGCATGGACCCCGCCTTCGCCGAGCGCAACGTCAACGAGGGCTTCTCCGGGGGCGAGAAGAAGCGCCACGAGATCCTCCAGATGGAGCTCCTGCGCCCGAAGTTCGCCGTCCTCGACGAGACCGACTCCGGCCTCGACGTCGACGCGCTGCGGGTCGTGTCCGAGGGGGTCAACCGCGCCACGGAGAGCACCGGCGCCGGCGTCCTGCTCATCACCCACTACACGCGCATCCTGCGCTACATCCAGCCCGACTTCGTCCACGTCTTCGTCGACGGCCGGATCGCCGAGGAGGGTGGCCGCGAGCTCGCCGACCGCCTCGAGGCCGAGGGCTACGACCGCTTCCTCACCGAGACCGCCGGGGCCTGAGTGAGCGCCGCCCCCTTCACCGCCGAGGAGCTGGCCCGGATCCGGGCCGACTTCCCGATCCTGTCGCGCACGGTGCGCGGGGGGCACCCGCTCGTCTACCTCGACTCGGGTGCGACCTCGCACAAGCCGCGCCAGGTCCTCGACGCCGAGCGACGGTTCTACGAGCGCACCAACGCCGCGGTGCACCGCGGGGCGCACCAGCTCTCGGAGGAGGGCACCGACGCCTACGAGGCGGCCCGCGAGACGATCGCCCGGTTCATCGGGGCCCGGGCGAGCGAGGTCGTCTTCACCCGCAACGCCACCGAGGCGCTCAACCTCGTCGCCTACGCGTTCAGCAACGGTGCCGCGGGCGGCGGTGGCGGCCGGGGCGACCGGTTCACCCTCGGCCCGGGCGACGAGGTGCTCGTCACCGAGATGGAGCACCACGCGAACCTCATCCCGTGGCAGGAGGCGTGCCGGCGCACCGGAGCCACCCTGCGCTGGGTCCCGGTCGCGCCCGACGGACGGCTCGACCTCACCGACCTCGACGCGCTGCTCACCGAGCGCACCAAGGTCTTCGCCTTCACCCACGTCTCCAACGTCCTCGGCACGATCAACCCGGTCACCGAGCTCGTGGCGCGGGCGCACGCCGTCGGCGCGCTCGTCGTGCTCGACGCCTGCCAGTCGGTGCCGCACCTGCCCGTCGACGTCGACCGGCTCGGGGTCGACCTCCTCGCGTTCTCGGGTCACAAGATGTTCGGCCCCCTCGGCATCGGCGTGCTGTGGGGCCGCCCCGAGCTGCTCGACGAGATGCCGGTGTTCCTCACCGGCGGGTCGATGATCGAGACGGTCACGATGGAGGGGGCGACGTACGCCCCGGTGCCGCAGAAGTTCGAGGCCGGCGTGCCGGTGGCCGCCCAGGCCGTCGGGCTGGCTGCGGCCTGCGACTACCTCACCGACCTCGGGCTGGACCGCGTCCACGCCCACGAGCAAGCCCTCACCGAGCGCCTCGTCACCGGGCTCGGGGAGCGGCCCTGGGTGCACGTCCTCGGGCCGGACGACCTGCGCGAGCGTGGGGGAGCGGTGGCCTTCGTCGTCGACGGCGTCCACGCCCACGACGTCGGCCAGGTGCTCGACGACCGCGGGGTCGCCGTGCGGGTCGGCCACCACTGCGCGTGGCCGCTGCACCGGGCCCTGCGGGTGCAGGCGAGCACCCGGGCGAGCTTCGCCGCCTACACGACGCCCGCGGAGGTCGACGCGCTCCTCGAGGCGCTCGACCGGGTCCCGGCGGTGTTCGGGCTGGAGGTGCCCGCCTGATGGACCTCTACCAGGAGCTCATCCTCGAGCACTCCAAGCGCCCGGTGCGGGCCGGCCTGCGCGAGCCCTTCGAGGCGCAGGTCCACCACGTCAACCCCACGTGCGGCGACGAGGTGACCCTGCGGGTGCACCTCGCCGGCCAGGGCGACGACGCGGTCGTCGAGGACGTGTCGTACGACGCCATGGGCTGCTCGATCAGCGTGGCCTCGGCGTCGATCCTCGCCGAGGAGGTCACCGGCGAGCGCGTCGCCGAGGCCCGGGAGACGGTCGAGGCGATGCGCTCGATGCTCACGAGCAAGGGGGAGGACCCCGGCGACGAGGAGCAGATCGGCGACGGCGTCGCCCTGTCCGGGGTCGCGAGGTACCCCGCCCGAGTCAAGTGCGCCCTCCTGTCGTGGATGGCGTTCACCGATGCCCTGCACCAGGCCGAAGGAGCCCCGCAGTGACCCAGACCGACACCCCCGCGAACCCCACGCCGGCCAACGTCGCCGACGTCGAGGAGGCCCTGCGCGACGTCGTCGACCCCGAGCTCGGCATCAACGTCGTCGACCTCGGGCTCGTCTACGGCATCACCGTCGACGGCCAGAACCACGCCGTCATCGACATGACGCTCACCTCGGCGGCCTGCCCGCTCACCGACGTCATCGAGGACCAGACCGCCCAGTCCCTCGAGGGTCTCGTGGCCTCGTACCGGGTCAACTGGGTGTGGATGCCGCCGTGGGGCCCCGACAAGATCACCGACGACGGCCGCGAGCAGCTGCGCGCCCTCGGCTTCAACATCTGACCCACCTCCGGTGCCCCGCAGAGTCGTCGAGGTCGCGCCGGCACGCCTCGACGGCTGGCTCGAGCGCTTCGCCGTGAACAACCCCGACGGCCCCCAGCGGGTCGTCGGGGTCGACCGCTTCGACCACGACCCGCTGGCCCTCGTCCTGGTCCGCCGCGGCGGGTACGCCGTCGGCCTCGCGTCCGGAGAGCGGCTCGGCGCGCACAAGGTCGGCACCCGGTACGTCCAGTCCCGTACGGCGGCCGGCGGCTGGAGCCAGCAGCGCTTCGCGCGCCGCCGGGCCAACCAGGCCGACGAGCTCGTCGCGGCCACCGTCGAGCACGCCGTCCGCGTGCTCGGCGGTCCCGCCGGCGCGGTCCGGATGCCGGCCGGCTCCGGTCTCCTCGTGGGTGGCGACCGGGCGCTCGTCGCGGCGGCGCTCGAGGACCCCCGGCTGGCCGGGCTGGTCGAGCTGCCCCGGCGCGAGCTCTACGACCTGCCGGACCCGCGGCTCGTCGTCCTGCGGCAGGCCCTGGAGCGGGCCCGGGCGGTGCGGGTCACCATCGAGGAGTGAGCGCCGTGAGAGCGGGGACGGTCGCCCCGGCGACCACGTCCGCACCCACGGGAGGCATCGTGGGGCTGGTCCCCGGTGATATCTGCGAGATATGGTTCCGGGGTGAGCCGCCGCGAGTCGCGCACCCGGTACGCCGTCCTCGGCGCGCTGAGCATCGAGCCCATGTCGGGCAGCGAGGTGCACGCCCTCGCCACCGGTCCGCTCGCGCACTTCTGGCACGAGGGGTTCGGGCAGATCTACCCCACGCTGCGCACCCTCGAGGCCGAGGGCCACGTCGTCACGACGAGCGAGCCGGGGGTGCGTGGGTCGCGGCGCCGGGTCCACGCGCTCACGGCATCCGGCTGGTCCGAGCTGCGCGGGTGGCTGGCCCGACCCGTCGGGCCGGTCGCGCCCGGTCGCGACGAGCTGCTCCTCAAGGTCTTCCTCGGCCGCCACGTCGACCCCGACGTGCTGCTCGGGCACCTGCGCACCCGACGGCAGGCGCTGGCGGTCGCGCTCGAGCGCTATGCCGCCATCGCCGCCGAGCTCGCGCAGGACGCGTCGCCGGACGTGCCGTGGTGGGGCCGCACCCTCGGGCACGGGGTGGCTGTCGCGTCGGCGTCGCTCGCCTGGTGCGACGCGACGATCGCCGAGCTGTCGGTGGCACCGTGAGCGCGGGCGGGGCGGCCGGGGTGCGCGAGCGCTGGGCGCGCCACCGCCGGCCCCTGCTCGTCGCCGCGGCGGTCGGCGCCGCCGGCCTGTCGGTCGTGTGGTTCCTCGTGGTCCCCGACGCGGCCGAGGCGGCCACGGGCTGGCGTGCGGTGGTGCTGCGCCACGGCCACGGCGCGTGCTGGTCGCTGCTCGCGGCGTCCCTGGTCGTCGGCGCCGCGGACGGCCCGTCCCGGCTGCGCGGTGGTCTCGCGTGGGCCGGGCTGGGCTGCTACGTGGCGTTCCTCGCCGCCCTCGCGAGCTCGTGAGGGGTGCGGCGGCTCAGTTGACCGAGGCGACAGCGAAGGTGTCGCACTGGTTGAGGTCACCGGTCTTGAACCCCTGGAGGAACCACCGCTGGCGGGCCTCGGCCGAGCCGTGGGTCCAGTTCTCGGGCGTCACCCGGCCCTGGGTCTTCTGCTGGATGCTGTCGTCGCCGACCGCCGAGGCCGCCGACAGGGCGTCGCGGATGTCCTGGTCGGTCAGCGGCTCGAGGAACGGCTGCCCGGTGTCCTCGTCGGGCACGGTCGTCGCGTGGTGGGCCCACACCCCGCCGAGGCAGTCGGCCATGAGCTCGACGCGCACCGCGCCCGACTCCGGACCCTGCGGGTCCTGCTGCGCGCGGCCGAGCAGCCCGAGCTGGTCCTGGAGCGCGTGGCCGTACTCGTGCGCGACGACGTACTCCTGCGCGAGCGGACCGGCGCTCGAGCCGAACTGCTGCTCGAGGATGCGGAAGAAGTCGGCGTCGATGTAGACCATCTTGTCGAGGGGGCAGTAGAACGGGCCGACCTGGTTGGATGCCGTGCCGCACGCCGACTGCGTCGTGCCCCGGTAGAGCACGGTCTGGGTCGGCTGCCACTCCTTGCCGTAGCGGGGCAGCTCGCCGGCCCAGAAGGCCTGGACCGAGTTGACCGTGCCGATGACGCGGCACTCGGTGTTCTCGTTGGCGTCGGCGCCCGTGCGGCACGCGGCGAAGGCCTCCGAGCCCTGCTCGCCGCCGGCCTGCACCTGGCCGGGCTCGGTCGTCGTCCCGCCGCCGGTGATGTCACCGGGGTTGATGCCGAAGATCATCGCGAGGATGAGCATGATGATGCCGCCGATGCCGCCGCCCACGACCATCCCGCCCGGGGCGCCCCCGCCGCCGCCCGAGCGCACCTGCGAGGTGTCCAGGGTGACGTTGTCGTTGAAGCTCATGCCGGGCTCCCGTCGCGAGGGCGTGGACCGCGCGGCGCGCGGCGGCACCTAGACTAGAGGGCGACAGCCCGTCGTCGTGCGCCCACTGCCGTCGTGACGACCGCGTCCACCCTCACCGAAAGGCCCTCGTGATCACCGCTGCCTCCGTCGAGCTGCGCGCGGGCTCGCGCCTGCTCCTCGACGACGCGAGCTTCCGCGTGGCCCCCGGTGACCGGGTTGGCCTCGTCGGGCGCAACGGCGCCGGCAAGACGACCCTCACGAAGGCACTGGCAGGGGTCACCCAGCCGGCGGCCGGCACGATCACCCGCACCGGCGCCGTCGGCTACCTCCCCCAGGACCCGCGGGGTGTCGACCTCGACGTCACCGCCCGCGACCGGGTCCTGTCGGCCCGCGGGCTCGACACGATCGTGCGCGAGCTGCGCGCCGCCGAGGCCGCGATGGCCAGCCGCACGGGGGAGGGTCAGGACCGCGCGATGCGGCGCTACGGTCGGCTCGAGGCCGAGTTCGTCGCCGCCGGCGGGTACGCCGCGGAGTCCGAGGCGGCGTCGATCGCCGGCGCGCTCGGCCTCGACGAGCGGGTCCTCGGCCAGACGCTCGGCACGCTCTCGGGCGGCCAGCGGCGCCGCATCGAGCTGGCCCGGATCCTGTTCTCGGGCGCCGAGACGCTGCTCCTCGACGAGCCGACCAACCACCTCGACGCCGACTCGGTCGCCTGGCTGCGTGACCACCTCAAGGGCTACCGGGGCGGCCTCGTCGTCATCTCGCACGACGTCGACCTCCTCGAGGCCGTCGTCAACAAGGTCTTCCACCTCGACGCCAACCGCGGTGAGCTCGACCAGTACAACCTCGGCTGGAGGGCCTACCTCCAGCAGCGCGAGACCGACGAGCGCCGCAGGAAGCGCGAGCGCGCCAACGCCGAGAAGAAGGCCTCGGCGCTCATGGCCCAGGCCGACAAGATGCGCGCCAAGGCGACGAAGACGGTCGCCGCGCAGAACATGGCACGCCGGGCCGAGCGGCTCCTCGCGGGCCTGGAGACCGAGCGGGCGCACGACAAGGTCGCCAGGCTGCGCTTCCCGAAGCCCTCTCCTTGCGGGAGGACGCCCCTGCGGGCGAGCGGGCTGTCCCGCTCCTACGGCTCGCAGGAGGTCTTCACCGACGTCGACCTCGCGATCGACCGGGGCTCGCGCGTCGTCGTGCTCGGCCTCAACGGCGCGGGCAAGACGACCCTGCTGCGGATGCTCGCGGGCGTCGACGCGCCCGACACCGGTCAGGTCGAGCCGGGGCACGGCCTCAAGCTCGGCTACTACGCCCAGGAGCACGAGAACCTCGACGTCGAGCGGACCGTCCTGGAGAACATGAAGTCGGCCGCGCCCGACCTCGGCGAGACCGACGTGCGCAAGGTGCTCGGCTCGTTCCTCTTCAGCGGCGACGACGTCGACAAGCCGGCGGGGGTGCTCTCCGGCGGCGAGAAGACCCGCCTGTCCCTCGCCCTGCTCGTCGTCTCGTCGGCGAACGTCCTGCTCCTCGACGAGCCGACGAACAACCTCGACCCCGCATCGCGCGAGGAGATCCTCGGGGCGCTGCGCACCTACGAGGGGGCGGTCGTGCTCGTGACCCACGACGAGGGGGCGGTCGACGCCCTCGAGCCCGAACGCATCCTCCTGCTCCCCGACGGTGTCGAGGACCTCTTCAGCGCCGACTACCGCGACCTCGTCACCCTCGCCTGAGCCTCACCCCGGGATCGCCGGGGCCTCACCCCGGGATCGCCGGGAGCCGGGTCAGGGCCGCGGCGACGGCTTCCTGGAGCTCGCTGTCCTCCCACGTGTGGTCCACGAGGTCGCCCCGCAGGTAGGCGTCGTAGGCGGGCAGGTCGAGGTGGCCGTGCCCGCACAGCGCCGTGAGGATGACCTTCTCCTCGCCGGTGTCGACGCAGCGGATCGCCTCGTCGACGGCGGCGGCCAGCGCGTGGGTCGGCTCCGGGGCCGGCACGATGCCCTCGGTGCGGGCGAAGAGCACGCCGGCGGCGAAGCAGTCGCGCTGGGTCCTCGCCTCGGCCTCGACGAGGCCCTCCTCGTAGAGGTGGCTGATGAGGGGGCTCATGCCGTGGTAGCGCAGCCCTCCGGCGTGGATCGGGTCGGGGATGAAGTCGTGCCCGAGCGTGTGCATCTTGAGCAGCGGCGTGAGCCCGGCGACGTCGCCGAAGTCGTAGGCGTAGGTGCCCTGCGTCAGCGACGGGCAGGAGGCCGGCTCGACGGCGCGGATGACCGGGCCCGCACCGCCGGCGGCGAGCTTCTCGCGGAGGAACGGGAAGGTGAGGCCCCCGAAGTTGGAGCCGCCGCCGGTGCACCCGACGATGAGGTCCGCGCTCTCGCCGACCTTCGCGAGCTGGAGCAGCGCCTCCTCCCCGATGATCGTCTGGTGGAGCAGCACGTGGTTGAGCACCGAGCCGAGGGCGTAGTTGACCGTGGCATCCTGGGCCGCGACCTCGACGGCCTCGCTGATCGCCAGGCCGAGCGACCCCGGGGAGCCCGGGTCGCTCGCGAGCATCGTGCGGCCGGCCTCCGTGAGGTCGGACGGGCTCGGGTGCACCGTGGCCCCGAAGGTCTCCATCATGATCTTGCGGTACGGCTTGGCGTCGTACGAGGCGCGCACCTGCCAGACCTCGCACTCGAGGTCGAACTGCGCGCACGCGAAGGCCAGGGCGGTGCCCCACTGCCCGGCCCCGGTCTCGGTCGTCAGCTTCCGGATGCCGGCGCGCGCGTTGTAGTAGGCCTGCGGCACCGCGGTGTTCGGCTTGTGCGAACCGGCGGGCGAGACGCCCTCGTACTTGTAGTAGATCCGGGCGGGGGTGCCGAGCGCCTGCTCGAGGCGGTGGGCGCGGAACAGCGGTGAGGGCCGCCACAGCCGGTAGACGTCCTGCACCTCCTCGGGGATGTCGACGTACTGCTCGCTCGCGACCTCCTGCGCGATGAGGTCCATGGGAAAGAGCGCGGCGAGGTCCTCGGGGCCGACCGGCTGACCGGTGCCGGGGTGGAGCGGCGGCGGGGGAGGGGTCGGCAGGTCGTGGAGGATGTTGTACCAGCGCGTCGGCATCTCGTCCTCGTCGAGCAGGACCTTGTGGCGCAGTGGTGCGGGCACGGCATACCTCCGTCGTCGACCGCCGTCGGAGCCGGCGGGGTGCGCCGACATCCTCGGTGAGGGCACGGCATCCGCACAAGGGCCGGAACACGTGTCGGTCGTCGGTGGTTGACTGACAGGCACACGACGACGAGGAGCACGGCCGGTGAGCATGCACGGGTGGCAGGCGCTGCACAGCCTGAGCAGGGACGCCAGCGTCAAGGAGCGCCGCCTCGCCCCCGGCACGACGCGCCGGGTGCTGGGCTACGCGCGGCCCTACAAGGTGCAGATCGCCTGGTTCCTCGGGCTCGTCGTCGTCGAGTCGCTGCTCGTCGTCGCCACGCCGCTCCTGCTGCGGTCCCTCATCGACGACGGCATCTACCCCAAGGACTCCGAGGTCGTCGTGCGCCTGTCGCTCGTCGTCGCGGCGATCGCGGTCGTGAGCGGCGTCCTCACCCTCGTCGAGCGGTGGTTCTCCGCCCGGATCGGGGAGGGGCTGATCTACGACCTGCGCACCGAGGTCTTCTCGCACGTGCTGCGCCAGCCGGTCGCCTTCTTCACCCGCGCCCAGACCGGGGCCCTCGTCACCCGCCTCGGCAACGACGTCATCGGGGCCCAGCAGGCGTTCACGTCGGTGCTCTCGAGCGTCGTGAGCAACGCCATCACGCTCGTGCTCATCGTCGCCGCGATGGCCACCCTGTCCTGGCAGCTGACCCTGGCCGCCCTCGTGCTCGTGCCGTTCTTCCTCGTCCCCGCCCGGTTCATGGGCCGGCGCCTGGCGAGCCTGGCCCACGAGCAGATGGTGGAGAACGCCGACCTCGGCACCCGGATGACCGAGCGGTTCAACGTCGCCGGCGCGCTGCTCGTCAAGCTCTTCGGCCGACCCGTCGTAGAGGACGGCGAGTACGCCGTGCGGGCCGCCCGGGTGCGCGACATCGGGGTGCGCATCGCCGTCAACCGGTCGGTGTTCTTCGTCGCGCTCACCCTGGTGGCGTCGCTCGCGACCGCGATGGTCTACGGCGTCGGCGGTCTCATGGCCGTCGGGGGCACGCTGACCGTCGGCACCCTCATCGCCCTGACGGCGCTGCTCGCCCGGCTCTACGGCCCGCTCACGGCGATCTCGAACGTCCGCGTCGACGTCATGACGGCGTTGGTCTCCTTCGAACGGGTCTTCGAGGTGCTCGACCTCGAGCCGCTCGTCGCCGAGGCGCCGGACGCCCGGCCGGTGCCGCCGGGTCCGGTGCGGGTCGAGGTCGACGACGTCGCCTTCGCCTACCCCTCGGCCGACGACGTGTCGCTCGCCTCGCTCGAGAGCACGGCGACCGGCGACCGGCGCGGCAGCGGGCCGGTGCTTCGCGACGTCTCCTTCACCGTCGAGCCCGGCACCCTCGTCGCCCTCGTCGGCCCGAGCGGTGCCGGCAAGACGACGATCACCTCGCTCGTCGCGCGCCTCTACGACCCCACGGCTGGGTCGGTCCGGATCAACGGCGTCGACCTGCGCGAGGCGAGCCTGGAGTCGCTGCACGACGCCGTCGGGGTCGTGACCCAGGAGGCCCACCTCTTCCACGACACGATCCGGGCCAACCTCGCCTACGCCGCACCGCAGGCGAGCGAGGACGACATGGTGGCCGCCCTCAGGGCCGCCCAGGTGTGGTCCCTCGTCGACTCGCTCCCGTCGGGGCTCGACACGGTCGTCGGCGACCGCGGGCACCGGCTGTCCGGCGGCGAGAAGCAACGCCTCGCGATCGCCCGGCTGCTCCTCAAGGGTCCGGGCCTCATCGTCCTCGACGAGGCGACGGCCCACCTCGACAGCGAGTCCGAGCAGGCGCTCCAGCGGGCCCTCGACCACGCGCTGCGCGACCGCTCGGCCCTCGTCATCGCGCACCGGCTCTCGACGGTGCGTCACGCCGACCTCATCCTCGTCGTCGACGAGGGCCGCATCGTCGAGCGCGGCACCCATGCCGAGCTCGTCGCCGCCGGCGGGCTGTACAGCGAGCTCTACCGCACCCAGTTCTCCGAGGAGCTCGGCGAGGTCCTCGACGAGTCGCTGGCCTGACCGCGCGGGCGGGTCAGGCCGGCGCGACGTGCGCGAACCGCCCGCCGCGGAAGGCGTCGACGAAGAGCCGGTGGTCCTCGCGGGCCTGCCGGGCGTAGCCCTGCGCGAACGAGGTGAGGACCTCGACGAGCCCGTCGACGTCGTCGCCGATGCAGGCGCCGACCGCGTCCTCGACGCTCACCGTCACGAGGTCCTGCGCGGACTCGGAGTCGGCCACGCAGTGGATCTTCGCCGTGGCCGGCCGAGCTGGTTCACGAGCACCGCGAGGTCGGCGGGCTCGGTGACGTCGTCCCAGTCCAGGTCGGCCTCGTAGGGGGACACCTCGCTGACGACGTAGCCGGCGGACCCCCCCGACCCGGGGAGGATGGCCCAGCCGAGGAACCGGTCGGCGTGCGCCTGGAGGGCCCGCTGGGACGTGGCCGTCCGGTGCCCGTGGTGCTCGAAGTAGCCGGCTGCGCGCTCGTCGCGGACCACCCGGCTGGGTGCGGCGACGTTGCCGAGCTTCATCGACAGGACGACGTCGTTGTCGAGCGCCTGGGAGAACCCCTCGATGAGGATGCTGTACGCCGGCAGCCCGGCGCTCCCGATGCCGAAGCCGGAGCGCCCGATGACGTCGAGCACGTCGAACGTCACCGCGCCCCGGCGGGTCTCCGGAAGGGTGTCGAGGTAGGCGTCGAACGCCGTCCGTACCGCCTGCACCTCGTCGTCGGGCAGCCGGCGGACCCCGGTGGCGTCCGCGAAGCGGCGTCGGTAGTCCTCGACGACGGTCATCGACTCGAGCATGCCGAAGCGGGTCAACAGCTTGGCTCGGTGCAGGGCGTCGAGAACGGCTCCCTCCGCCGTGCCGAGGGTCAGGGCCCACTCCGTGTCGTCGGCCACGCTCTGGTAGTGCTCGATCTGCTCGGCGTAGGCACGCACGTACCGGCCGACGAGGTCGTCGATGACCTCGTCCGGCAGCGCCTTCTGCCAGCACAGCAGGGCCAGGCTGGCCGCGAAGCGGGCGAGGTCCCACGTCCAGTGGCCGAGGTAGGCCTCGTCGAAGTCGTTGACGTCGAAGACGAGCCGCCCGTCGGCGTCGAGGTAGGTGCCGAAGTTCTCGGCGTGCAGGTCCCCCTGGACCCAGATCCGGGCCGACTCCGCGTCCACCCAGTCGCGGTCGAAGTCGGCGTACCGACCGCCCTCGCCGACGTCCGCGTAGAACAGGCACGCCGTGCCGCGGTAGAACGCGAACGGATCTCGGGCCATCTTGCGGAACTTGATGCGAAACCCGTGCGGGTCCGCCTGCATGAGCGGCTCGAAGGCCTCGAGCAGGGTGGACACGATGATGTCGGAACGCTCCTCGGGCGACGGCTCGGGCATGGACCACCATGGCACACGCCCCACCGGTCCCTCGCCGGGGCCCCGGCCGCGTCGGGCCCCCGGGGCCGACCCGGGGCCGCTCGGGGCCGGTTCCCGGGTTCGGGCCAGGGCGCGCGCGTCAGGGTTTGACCGGCGAGGCAGGGCGCCCCCGCGACGGGAGCGGGTAGCGTGGACGACGCGGACGGTCCGCCCGCGGAGTGTCCCCCGACCGGGAGGTCGCCATGAGCACCTCGACATCCGCCGGCCCCGCCCCGGCCCCCGCCCGCACCGACTCCGGCGTGCGGGGCTGGCTCGGGTGGTTCGCCCTGGCCGTCGTCGTCGGCATGCAGGCCGGCACCGTGTTCCGGCCCCTCGGCTCGGCCGGTGAGACCCGGGTCGCCGACTGGGTCGACCTGCTCACCCCCTACGCCGTGCTCGGCACGGCCGCCGTCGTCCTCGTGCGGGCCGGGGCGACGCGCTCGCAGTGGGTGCTCTTCGGCGTCGGTGGGGTGTCGTTCGCCCTCGGCAAGGGGCTGCACATCTCGGCGAACTCGGCGAGCAACGTCGCGGACACCGTCGTCGCCGACTCGAGCATCGTGCACCTGTGGGACGAGGTCGTCAGCCACCTCGTCTGGTACACGGGGCTCTTCGTCGTCCTCCTCGCCGTCGCGTGGGCGCTGCGCGACGTCGAGTTCCGGGTCGGGCCGCTCGACCTGCTCGTGGGCGGGCTCGTCGCCCTCACCCTCGTCAACACCTACATCGAGGGCGCCCAGCCGGTGCTCGGCCTGCTGTTCCTCGCCACCCTCGTCGTCACCGGGCTGCGTTGGCGCCCCGCGCCGGTGTCGCGGCTCCTCCTCGTCGTCGGAGGCCTCGGGCTGCTGCTGCTCCTCGGCTGGGGCGTCGCCTGGCTCGCCGTCGACGGGTCGTTCTTCCCGGAGTTCAGCGAGCTGGGCTGGATCTGACCCGCGTCAGGGGCGGGCTATGCGTCCTCCTCGTCCCAGATCCGGGTCTTCTTCGGCGTGCGCGGGTACTTCTCGGGGTCCTCGGCGCGCAGCTCGCGGCGGATGCCGAACCACACGAGCACGAACCCGACCGACATCGTGAGCCACCACTGGTAGCCGTAGGCCAGGTGCGGCCCCAGGCTCCGGTCGGGGGTCCCGAGGGGCAGCGGGCGCGGCGGGGCGGTCCCGTCGGGGAGCACCTCGCCCTCGAGCAGCAGGTAGCCCGGCAGCACGGCGGCCGCCCCGAGTGCCGCCCCCGCCTCGGCCACGTTGAGCGAGGCCACCTGGCCCTGCGGCATGTCGCGGCCCCGGGAGGCCTCGCCGCGGCGCACCCACCCGGTGACCTCGACGTCGCCCCCGGGCGCCGGGGGGACCTCGGGCAGCACCCTCGCACCCTCGTCGCTCGCGCCCACCCAGCCGCGGTCGACGACGACGTCGGGGCCGCCACCGGCCGGGCGCAGCAGCCACAGCACCTCGAGGCCCGCCTGGCCCTCGCGGGTGCGGTTGCGCACGAAGACCGGCCCCGCGACGTACCGGCCGGTGGCGGTGACCCGGGTCCACTCGTCGTCGGGGTCGAGCCCGGCCGGTGCCAGCACCTGCGCCAAGGGCACCGGCGCCGCCCGGTAGTGCTCGTCGAGCCGCTCGTTGCGCTCGACCTTGGCGAGGTGCCGGTCGTACTGCCACCAGCCGAGGTGGTAGCAGGCGACGGCGAAGAGCGCGGCGAGGAGGAGGGCACCCAGCCAGCGAGGAGTCACGAGCCGCCGGAGCACCCGGCCACGGTACCCGTCGTACATTGGTTCCCTATGACCGACCTCCCCGCCCCGCGCCTGCTCGACCAGTTCGGTCGGGTCGGGCGGGACCTGCGCGTCTCCGTCACCGACCGCTGCAACCTGCGGTGCACGTACTGCATGCCGGCGGAGGGGCTCGACTGGCTGCCCAAGCCCGAGATGCTCACCGACGACGAGCTCGTGCGGCTCGTCGCGGTCATGGTCGGGCTGGGCGTGACCCAGGTGCGGCTCACCGGCGGGGAACCGCTGCTGCGCCGCAGCCTCGTCGACGTCGTCCGCCGGGTCGCGTCGCTGCACCCGCGCCCGCGCATCGCGATGACGACGAACGGCATCGGCCTCGACCGCCTCGCCGCACCCCTGGCCGCCGCCGGCCTCGACCGCGTCAACGTCAGCCTCGACACCATCGACCCCGAGCACTTCTCCCGGCTCACCCGGCGCGACCGGTTCAACGACGTCGTCGCCGGCCTCAAGGCCGCGGCGGATGCCGGCCTGAGCCCGGTCAAGGTCAACGCCGTCGCGATGCGCGGCGTCAACGACACCGACGTTCCCGACCTGCTCCGGTGGTGCCTCGACCGCGGCTACGACCTGCGCTTCATCGAGCAGATGCCGCTCGACGCCCAGCATGCGTGGGACCGCTCGCGGATGGTGTCGCAGGCCGAGGTCCTCGAGCGGCTCGGCACCCGGTTCCGGCTCACGCCCGTGCCGGAGCGGGGGAGCGCGCCGGCCGAGCTCTTCCTCGTCGACGGTGGCCCCGCCACCGTGGGGGTCATCGCGAGCGTCTCGGCGCCGTTCTGCGGCAGCTGCGACCGGGTGCGGCTCACGGCCGACGGGCAGCTGCGCAACTGCCTGTTCGCGCGGCGCGAGGTCGACCTGAGGGGTCCGCTGCGCGCGGGGGCGAGCGACGACGACCTCGCCGAGCTCGTCGTCGCGGAGATGTGGGCGAAGAAGCCCGGGCACGGCATCGACCGCCCCGACTTCGAGCAGCCGCAGCGCCCGATGTCAGCGATCGGTGGGTGAGTCGGGTTCGCGGGTGATGAGCCGCGTGTCGTCCGCGACCGGCACGACGGGCCGCACCCGGCCGGTGACCCGGGGCGCGACCGCGTTGGCCGCGACGACGGCGACGAACGGCAGGAAGACCGCACCGGCGGCGAAGATCCAGCGGTACCAGTCGTCGATGACGACGAGGAGGATGAAGCACGCGGTGCGGATGCCCATCGTCACGAGGTACTGCCGCAGCCGTCGGGCCTGGTCCTCGGTGCGTGACGCCGGGGCGCTCGTCACCGACTGCGCGTGCGAGGCGCGTCGGTGGTGGTGGAGCGTGGGCACCCGTCCACTGTATGTCCGCCCGCTCGGGCTACCCAGCGGTAGTCGACTAGGTTCGACAGCATGAGCGAGCCCCGTACCGTCCTCGTCACCGGTGGCAACCGAGGGATCGGCCTGGCCATCGCACGGTCGTTCGCCGACGCGGGCGACCGGGTCGCGGTCACCCACCGGTCCGGCGACGCACCCGAGGGGCTCGTCGGGGTCCGCTGTGACGTGACCGACGCGGCATCCGTCGACGCCGCGTTCACCGAGGCGGAGGGGCTGCTCGGTGGGCCGGTCGAGGTGCTCGTCGCCAACGCCGGCATCACGAAGGACGGCCTCCTCATGCGGATGTCCGACGAGGACTTCGACACGGTGGTCGACACGAACCTCGCCGGGGCGTTCCGGTGCGCACGCCGGGCGAGCAAGGGCATGATCCGGCTGCGGCGCGGCCGGATCATCCTCATCTCGAGCGTCGTCGGCCTCTACGGGGGCCCCGGTCAGGCCAACTACGCCGCGAGCAAGGCGGGGCTCGTCGGCCTGGCGCGCTCGATCACCCGCGAGCTCGGGGGGCGCGGCATCACGGCGAACGTCGTCGCGCCGGGCTTCATCGAGACCGACATGACCGCGGTCCTGCCCGACGAGACCCGGAAGTCCTACCAGGCGGCGATCCCTGCGGGCCGCTTCGCCACCCCCGAGGAGGTCGCCGCGACGGTGCGCTTCCTCGCCAGCCCCGAGGCGGCCTACATCTCCGGCGCCGTCATCCCCGTCGACGGCGGCCTGGGCATGGGGCACTGACCGCCCGTCCACGCCGCGCCCACGTCGACCGACCCCCACCGAAAGGCCAGCCAGATGTTGCTCGAGGGCAAGAAGCTGCTCGTCACCGGTGTCCTCATGGACTCCTCCATCGCGTTCCACGTCGCCCGCCTCGCCCAGGAGCAGGGGGCCGAGGTCGTGCTCACGTCCTTCGGTCGCACGATGCGGATCACCTCGACGATCGCGAAGCGGCTGCCCACGACCCCACCCGTCGTCGAGCTCGACGTCACGAGCGAGGACGACCTCGGCTCGCTCGCCGACCGGGTGCGCGAGCACGTGCCCCACCTCGACGGCGTCGTCCACTCGATCGGCTTCGCGCCGCAGGCGGCGTTCACGTTCATGGAGGCCGGGTGGGAGGACGTCTCGACGGCCGTCCACATCTCGGCCTACTCGCTGGCCTCGCTCACGAAGGCCGCGCTGCCGCTCATGGGGCCGGGCAGCAGCGTCGTCGGGCTCACCTTCGACGCGCGCGTCGCGTGGCCGGTCTACGACTGGATGGGCGTCGCGAAGGCGGCCTTCGAGTCGACGAACCGCTACCTCGCCCGCGACATCGGCCCGAAGGGGATGCGCTGCAACCTCGTCGCCGCCGGGCCGATCCGCACGACGGCCGCGAAGTCCATCCCGGGGTTCGAGCGCTTCGAGGAGGCCTGGGGGGCCCGCGCCCCCCTCGGCTGGGACGTCGACGACCCCGAGCCGGCTGCCCGCGCGTGCGTCGCACTGCTGTCCGACTGGTTCCCGGCCACGACGGGCGAGATGGTGCACGTCGACGGAGGGTTCCACGCCCTCGGCGTCTGAGCGTTCGACCCACCCCGGCGCGCACTAGGCTCCCCGCGTGAGCAGCGAGGCCGCCGAGACCGGTCCGAGCGTCGCCACCCGCGAGGTGCGCGTCCTCGAGGGCCCGAACCTGTACTTCCCGCGCCCGGCCGTCAAGGTGACCCTCGCCCTGCCCGGCTACCTCGCCGCACCGCCCGAGAGCGTGCGCTCGCTCGCCGCGGCCGTCGGCCTGCGCCGGGGGCAGCCGGGCGCAGCGGGCTCCGAGCAGCGCCAGCAGGTGCTCCTGCGGCTCGTCGAGCGGGTCACCCGGGCCCTGGCCACCGAGGCCGGCACCCGGCGCCTCGGGGTGCGCACCCGCGCGGCCACCGAGACCGAGGTCGTCGTGTGCGCGTTCGTCTGGCGGCACCGGGGGCGTGCGGAGGCGCTCGGCGCGGCGATCGGGCCGGTGCTCGCCGACCTCCTCGCCGGCCGGGACCTCGAGGATGCCGTCGCCCAGCACGCCGTGGCCGTCGCCTCCGCGCCCCTCGGCGACGGGCCCCGCGTCGTCACCCCGCGCATCCCCGTGGCCTCGGTGACCGGGACGAACGGCAAGACGACGACGACCCGGCTGCTCGCGCACATCTGCATGACGGCCGGGCTGCGGACCGGCTGGAGCTCGACCGACGGCGTCGTCGTCCAGGGCGAGGTCGTCGAGCCCGGCGACTACTCAGGGCCCGCGGGGGCCCGCGCGGTGCTCGAGAGCCCCGGCGTGCAGGTCGGCATCCTCGAGACGGCGCGGGGAGGCATGCTCCTGCGCGGCATGGGGGTGACCCACAACGACGTGTCGGTCGTCACGAACGTCTCGGCCGACCACCTCGGGCTCCAGGGCATCGACACCGTCGACCAGCTCGCGGAGGTCAAGGCGATCGTCACCCGGGCCACCCGCCCGTCGGGCTGGGTCGTCCTCAACGGCGAGGACCCCCGGGTCTGGGCGATGCGGGCCGGGATCCGGGCCCGCCCGTGGGTCTTCACGGCCGACCCGAGCGCCCCCGCCGTCCGCGAGGCGCTCGGCGGGGGCGGCCGCGCGACGACCGTCCTCGACGGCCACGTCACCGTCCTCGCCCCCGACCAGGCCCCCGACCGGCTCGTGCGGGTCGTCGACCTGCCGATGGCCCTGGCCGGGCTGTCGCACCACAACGTGCTCAACGCCCTCGCCGGCGCGTCGGCGGCCCTCGGCCTCGGGGTGAGCCGCGACGCGGTCGTCGAGGGCCTGCGCGGCTTCCGCCCCGACGACGTGCTCAACCCCGGGCGGATGAACACCTACACGGTCCCGGTGGCGGCGGGGGAGTGCACGGTCGTCGTCGACCTCGCCCACAACGAGGCCGGCCTCGAGGCCCTCCTCGACGTGGCCCGCGGGCTGTGCGTGCCCGGCGGCCGGGTGCACCTGGCGCTCGGGACCGGTGGCGACCGCACCGACGAGATCCTGCGCGCGCTCGGGGAGATCGCCGGCCTGCGCGCCGACCACGTCGTCGCCGCGCACAAGGCCCACTACCTGCGGGGGCGCACCGCCGAGGACCTCGAGGGGCAGCTGCGGGTCGGCCTCGCGAACGCCGGGGTCGCCGACATCGCCTCCTACCCGACAGAGCTGGCCGGGCTGCAGGCGATCGTCGGCGTCGCCGACGACGGCGACGTGGCGGCGGTCATGTGCCACGCCGAGCGGGCCGAGATCGTCGCCTGGCTGCGCTCGGTCGGCGCCACCGCCGACGACCCCGAGACGGTGCGCCGCAAGGTCGTGCGGGCCCGGGGCGAGCACGAGGCCGAGGACGACCTCGCCGCCCTGTGGGAGGTCGCCGACCCCGAGGAGCGGGTCGCCCTCGCCGCCGGCCTCTACGCGGCGCACCCGGGCGACGCGCGGATCGCCTACGAGTACGCCGGCACCCACGACAGCGCCGGCCACGACGAGCTGGCGGTGCCGCTCTACGAGGAGGCCCTCGCGACCGGGCTGCGCGAGCCGCAGCGCCACCGCGCCCAGGTACAGCTCGCGTCGACCCTGCGCAACCTCGGCCGCCTCGACGAGGCCGTGGCGGTCATCGACGACGTCGCGGCCCGGCATCCCGAGAGCCTCGGGGTCGCCGCGTTCCGCGCCCTCGTCCGCCACGACGCCGACACCCCGACCCACGCCCTCGCCGACCTGCTCGCCGCCGTCGTCGCGTCGAGCACCGACCCCGACGTCGTGCGCTACCGCCGGGCGCTCACCGCCTACGCCGCCGAGCTGCGGGGCTGACCCCCGGCCGTCGATCAGGGCGTGGGCGGCACCGGCTCGAGGTCGCGCGCAGCGGTGTCGCCGGACTCGCGGGCCTCCTCCTGCAGGGTCTCCGGGTCGAGGTCGGGGTCGCCGACCGAGTCCCGGGTGTGGGTGCCGGGCTGGGCCCGCTTCGTCATCTCCTCGAGCTCGGCCATGACCGCCGCGTGCTGGTCGACCGTGAGCACGACGATGTCGCCCGGGTTGGCGCGGGCCATGACGTGGCGGACGGCCTCGGTCTCGTCGAGGACGATCTCCACCTGGCGGCAGCGCACGCCCGGTTCGCCCATCCGGCTGCGCACGCCCTCGGCGACCAGGCCGGCGGTGAACCCCCGCTCGCGACCCCGCAGGCGCTGGTCCTCGCGGACGACGACGACGTCGAAGTGCTCGGCGGCCACGGCGCCGAGCTCGCGCATGTCGTCCTCGCGGCGGTCCCCGGCCGTGGCGACCATCCCGATCCGGGAGATCCTCCCCAGGTCGCTCTGGCCGGCCTTCACGTCGGCGTAGCGCTCGAGGAAGTCACCGAGGACGCGCATCCCGGGCGCGTTGTGGCAGTAGTCGACGATGACGTCGACGTTGTGGACGTTGACCTGGTTCATCCGGCCGGGGGAGAGGTAGTAGGACGTCGTGAACGTCCGCAGGCCCTGGCGGATCTCGTGGAGCCCGGCGCCGCTCGCGAACGCCGCTCCGGCGGCGGCCATCGCGTTGGCGACGTTGAACAGGGCGGTGCCGCCGAAGGTCGCCGGCAGCAGGTGGGTCCAGGCGAGCTGCATCGACCGGCGCCCGTGCCGGATGACGATCATGTCGCCCCGGTCGGTGGGCTCGAGGACGACCGCGCGGCCGCCGCGGCGGCAGTGGTCGTCGATGAGCTCGCGGACCCGGCTCCCGGGCTCGGCGAGGGTGAACCACACGACCGAGCCCGAGCACCGGCGCCGCATCCGCCGCACGAGCGGGTCGTCGGCGTTGAGCACCGCGAACCCGTCGCGGGGGACGGCCTCGACGACGACGGCCTTGACGTCGGCGAGCTGCTCGAGGGTGTCGATGCCGCGCATGCCGAGGTGGTCCGGGGCGACGTTCGTGACGACGGCGACGTCGTTGCGGTCGTACCCGAGGCCCTCGCGCAGGATGCCGCCGCGGGCGACCTCCATGACGGCGAAGTCGACGCGCGGGTTCTGGAGCACCATCCGCGCCGAGCGTGGCCCCGAGGCGTCGGACTTCACGACGAGCCGCTCGTCGATGACGATGCCGTCGGTCGAGGTCATGCCGACCTGGCGGCCGAGCCCCTTCATGATGTGGGCGATCATCCGCGCCGTCGTCGTCTTGCCGTTGGTCCCGGTGACGGCGACGATCGGCACCCGCGACGGGGCGCCGGGCGGGAAGAGCAGGTCGACGACCGGCTTGGCGATGTACTGCGGCTCGCCGATCGTCGGGTGGGTGTGCATCCGGAAGCCCGGTGCGGCGTTGACCTCGCAGATGGCGCCGCCGGCCTCGCGCACCGGCGAGGCGATGTCGGGGGCGATGAAGTCGATGCCGGCCACGTCCAGCCCGATGAGCCGAGCCGCCTCCTCGGCGATCTCGACGTTGTCGGGGTGGGCCTCGAAGGTGCGGTCGATGGAGATGCCGCCCGTCGACATGTTGCCGGTGAGGGCGAGCTTGACCATCGTCTCGGCGGGGGGCACGTCGTCGAGACCGAAGCCCTGCTCGCGCACGAGCTCCTCGGCTGCCGCGTCGACCCGGATCTTCGTGAGGACCTTCTCGTGGCCGACGCCGCGTCGGGGGTCGGCGTTCGTCAGCTCGACGAGCTCGCGCACCGTGTGGGTGCCGTCGCCGGTCACGTGCGCGGGGACGCGCTCGGCGATGGCCTGCATCCGGCCCCCGACGATGAGGCAGCGGTAGTCCCGGCCGGTGACGAACGACTCGACGATGACGTAGCCGCGCCGGGACTGCTCCTCCGCGACGGCGAACCCGGCGCGCACCTCCTCGTCGTCCCGCAGGTCGAGGCAGACGCCGCGTCCGTGGTTGCCGTCGAGCGGCTTGACGACGACGGGGAAGCCGATCCGCCGGGCCGCCGCCACCGCGCCGTCGGCGGAGCGCACCGTCTCCTGCTTCGGGACCGGCAGACCGGCCGACGCGAGCAGCTTGGTCGTCATGTCCTTGTCGCCGGCGAGGTCGACGGCCAGGGCCCCGGTCTTCGACGTCATCGTCGCCCGGATGCGCTGCTGGTGCACGCCCTGGCCGAGCTGCACGAGGCTGCCCGTGTTGAGCCGGATGAACGGGATGTCGCGGCTCACGGCCTCCTCGATGATGGCGCCGGTCGAGGGGCCGAAGGCGGTGCGTTCGGCCCGGGTGAGGAAGCGCTCGAGCTCGGTCGGGAAGTCGAACCCCTCCTCGGCCTGCACGAGGTGGTTGACGAGGCGGACGGCCAGGTGTCCGGCGGCCACGCCGACGTCCTCGTTCGTGTAGCCGTAGATGACGTTGTAGAGGCCCGGGCTGCCCTTGACCATCCGGGTCTTGCCGCGGCGTTGGTCGTGGCCGGCCTCCTGCTGGAGCTGGAGGGCGACGTGCTCGGCGACGTGCCCGAGCCACGTGCCGTCGCGCAGCCGCTCGACGAACCCGCCACGCACCCCCGTGGAGCAGGTGTGGTGCGCGAGCCCGGGCAGCACCGCGAGGAGTCGGTCCGTGAAGCCCGGGAGGGTGTCGCTCGGGTGGTCCTCGAGGACGCCGAGGTCGACGACGAGGTGCACCGAGGGGTCGTAGGACCAGATGTTGCCGCCGCGGTAGACGCGGGACTCGACGATCCGCAGCTCGGGTGCGGGGGGCCCGGTGGGGGTGGGGCGGTCCATCGGCGCTGCTCCTCGGGTCGGTGGGCGGTGGTCCGTGGCCCCGGTCAGGCCTTGGCGGCGGCGACCGAGACGACGAGGTCGGGATGCTGCTCGACGAAGCCGGTGAGTCGTCGGTGCGCGAGGTCGAAGGTCGAGCCGGCCGGGAGGGTGTGCACCGTCGCGCCGGACACGAGCACGGGGGCGCCGGGTCGTGCGTCGGCGGCATCGGTGACCGCGCCGCGGCAGTCGACGACGAACACGGCGCCCGACCCGTGCACGGTGAACTCGGTGCGGTCGTGCACGAGGATCGCGGTGTCCTCGTCGATCCCGATGCCGAGCAGGTGCGGCGACGGTGCGATGACCGACAGCAGGCGTCCGTAGCGCGAGCGCTGGTCGAAGTGCTGGTCGACGACGACGCCCCGCACGAGCCCGAGGCCCGCCGTGACCTGGCCGGCGCGCTGGCGCGGGGTGACCCCCTCCTCACCCATCGAGATCATGTAGTCGGACATGATCGACGCCCCGGCGGAGGTGCCACCGACGACGGCCCCCCGCTCGTGGGCCCGGTGCAGGGCGTCGCCGAGCGGTGTGCCGGGAAGCAGCTGGGAGAGCCGCAGCTGGCTGCCGCCGCTCATGAAGATGCCGGTCGCGGCGTCGACGGCGGCGACGGCCCGCGGGTCGTGGGAGTCCGCGCGGGTCGTGGGGTTGACGACGGCGGGCGCGGCGGCGCCGAGCCGCGTGAAGACCTCCGTGTACGACGCGGTCACCTCGTCCTGGAACGAGGATGCCGTGGGGATGAGCACGAGCCGAGCCCGCCGGCCCCCGGACAGCTTGACGAACTGGCGCAGGAGGGACGCCTTGCCGACCCGGTCCTCGGCCCCACCGATGACGAACAGCGTGGGGGTGGTGGTGGGGTAGCGCGGCACCCGGTCAGCCTAGTGGCGCGTCGTCGGCGGCGTCGGCATCCTCGATCTCCTCGCGCGAGATGCCGAGGAGGAAGAGCACGGCATCGAGGTAGGGCACCGTGACGGCCGTGTCGGCCTGGCGGCGCACGAGCGGCTTGGCGTTGAACGCGACCCCCAGGCCCGCGGCGGCGAGCATGTCGAGGTCGTTCGCGCCGTCCCCGATCGCCACCGTGCGGGTCAGCGGCAGGCCCTCGAGCGCGGCGAGCTCGCGCAGCGCCGCGGCCTTGCCGGCCCGGTCGACGACGTCGCCGAGGACCCGTCCGGTCAGGTGGCCGTCGACGACCTCGAGCCGGTTCGCGCGCACGTGGTCGACGCCGAGGTCGCGGGCGATGGGCTCGACGACCTCGGCGAAGCCACCCGAGACGACGGCGACCGTGAGGCCGAGGCGCTTCAGGGTGCGCACGAGGGTGCGGGCGCCGGGGGTGAGCCGCACGGCGTCGCGCACGTCGGCCAGGACGGACTCGGGCAACCCCGCGAGGGTGGCCACCCGGGCGTGCAGGCTCTGCGCGAAGTCGAGCTCGCCGCGCATCGCCGCCTCGGTCACCGCGGCCACCTCCTCGGCACGACCGGCATGCTGCGCGAGCAGCTCGATGACCTCGTCCTGGATGAGGGTCGAGTCGACGTCCATGACGACGAGGCGTGCCCCGCGACGGGCGAGCCCGGCCGGGGCGACCGCGATGTCGGCGCCCACCTCGTGGGAGACGAGTGACAGGTCGTGCCGCAGGCCGGCGACGTCGGCGCCCGAGACGTCGAGCTCGACGGTCGTCACCGGGTAGCGCGAGAGGCGCCGGATGCGGTCGATGTTCGCGCCGTGGGCGGCGATCGCGGTGGCGACGGCCGCGACCTGGTGGGCCCGGAGCGGGGCGCCCATGACGACGACGGCGGCCCGCCCGGTGGGACGCGGGGCGTTGTCGCCGAGGCCGGCCTCGGCGACGACGCGCATCCCGAGCTCGTCGGCGGCCCGGGTGATGCGGTCGACGAGCACGTTCTCGTCGCGCGCCGGGGACAGCAGCACCGACAGGGCGAGGTGGCCGCGGACGACGACCTGCTCGAGGTCGAGGACCTCGGCGCCGACGGTCGAGGCCGCGGTGAACACCGCCTTCGTCACGCCGGGGCGGTCCGGGCCGTCGAGGGTGAGGAGGAGGGTGCGCTGCCGGGGGTCCGGCAGGGGTGGCGCAGGGGGGCCGGGTGCGCTGGACACCCCTGCAGGCTATCGAGCGTGGGAGTCGCGCCACGCGACGAGGTCACGGACCGGACCGCGGTCGTACCCCGGCCCGGTCAGGCCGATGGTGAACAGGCGCGTCCCGACCTCGTACAGCGCCTCGGCGCCGGCCGCGTAGTCCCCGACGTCCTCGGGCAGCCGGCCGGGCCGACGTGACACCCCGGCCGAGCGCTCGATCTCGCCGGGGTCGCGCCCGACCCGTCGGCACCAGTCGTCGAGGACGGCGTGCTTGTGGGCGATCGTGTCGGGGTCGCCGAAGCCGTGCCAGATGTTCGCGTGCTCGGCGACGATCCGCAGGGTCTTGCGCTCACCACCACCGCCGACGAGGACGGGGATGTCCCGCGTCGGTGGGGGGTTCAGCCTCGACCAGCGCTCCTTGATGAGGGGCAGGTCCCGCGCCAGGGCATCGAGCCGCCCACCCGCACTGCCGAACTCGAACCCGTACTCCGTGTAGTCGCGCTCGAACCAGCCCGAGCCGAGGCCGAGGACGAGCCGGCCGTTGCTGATGTGGTCGACCGTGCGGGCCATGTCGGCGAGCAGCTGGGGTTTGCGGTAGCCGTTGCACGTCACGAGGGCGCCGATCTCGACGCGCTCGGTGGCCTCCGCCCAGGCGGCGAGGGTCGTCCAGCACTCGAAGTGCGCTCCGTCGGGGTCGCCGTAGAGGGGGAAGAAGTGGTCCCACGTGAACAGCACGTCGACCCCGATCTCCTCCATGTCGGCGCAGGCCCGCCTGATGTCGGCGTACGAGGCGTGCTGCGGCTGGAGCTGGGCGGCGACGCGGATGGGTCGCCCTGGGGCCTCGGTCACGGGACGACGACCTGTCCCTTGCCCACGACGGTGATCCCCGAGTCGGTCACGGAGAAGCCGCGCTCGAGGTCGCGCTCCTTGTCGTACCCGATGGAGGCGCCCTCGGGGATGACGACGTTCTTGTCGATGACGGCCCGCTGGATGCGGCAGTGCCGCCCGATCTGGACGCCGTCGAGGATGACGCTCGAGTCGATCTCGGTGTAGCTGTGGACGTGGACGTCGGGGGAGACGACCGAGCCGTTGACCCGGGCCCCGGAGATGACGACGCCGGGCGAGACGGCGGAGTTGAGGGCCTCACCGAAGCGGCCGTGGTGGCCGTGGACGAACTTCGCCGGCGGGTACGGCCCGTACGTCGTGTAGATCGGCCAGTCGTAGTTGTAGAGGTTGAACACCGGGTGGATCGAGACGAGGTCCATGTGCGCGTCGAAGTAGGAGTCCATCGTCCCGACGTCGCGCCAGTAGCCCAGGTCGCGCTCGGTGCCGCCCGGGACGACGTTGTTCTTGAAGTCGTAGGCGTACGCGGAGCCCTCCGCGACCAGGGCCGGCACGATGTCGCCGCCCATGTCGTGCTTCGAGCCCTCGCGGGCGGCGTCCTGGGTGACGGCGTCGATGAGCACGTCGGCGTCGAAGACGTAGTTCCCCATGCTCGCGAGGATCTCGTCGGGCGAGTCGGGCAGCCCGTCGGGGTCGGTCGGCTTCTCGAGGAAGGCCCGGATGCGCATCGGCTCGTCGGGCACGACGTCGATGACCCCGAACTGGTCGGCGGTGTCGATCGGCTGGCGGATCGCCGCGACGGTGACCCCCGCCCCGCTCGAGACGTGCTGCTCGACCATCTGGGAGAAGTCCATCCGGTACACGTGGTCGGCGCCCACGACGACGACGACCTCGGGCTTCTCGTCGGTGATGGTGTTCAGGCTCTGGAAGATCGCGTCGGCGCTGCCCTGGTACCAGGACTTGTCGATGCGCTGCTGGGCCGGAATGGGCGCGACGTAGTTGCCGAGCATCGTCGACATCCGCCACGTCTTGGTGACGTGCCGGTCGAGGCTGTGCGACTTGTACTGGGTGAGGACGACGATCTTGAGGTAGCCGGAGTTGACGACGTTCGACAGCGCGAAGTCGATGAGCCGGTAGATGCCCCCGAAGGGGACCGCCGGCTTGGCCCGGTCGGCCGTGAGCGGCATGAGGCGCTTTCCCTCCCCGCCCGCGAGAACGATGACCAGGACCTTCGGACCTCCGCTGCGGTACGCCATGGCCCCACGCTATTGGGTCGCAGCCCTCGCCGGGAGGCCTCGGGCGTCACTAGGGTGAGTTTCGTGCGCATCGACATCCTGACCAAGGAGTACCCCCCGGCGATCTACGGCGGTGCTGGGGTCCACGTCACCGAGCTGGCCCGAGCCCTGCGCCAGCGCGGCGACCTCGACGTGCGGGTCCACGCGTTCGGGGAGCCCCGCGACGAGGACGGCACGACGGGTCACCCCGACCTCGCCGAGCTGGCCGGCACGAACCCGGCGCTCGCGACCCTCGGTGTCGACCTCTCGCTCGCCGCCGCCTGCGAGGGGGCCGACCTCGTCCACTCGCACACGTGGTACGCGAACATGGGCGGCCACCTCGCGAGCCTCATGGGCGGCATCCCGCACGTCCTCACGGCGCACAGCCTCGAGCCGATGCGGCCGTGGAAGGCCGAGCAGCTCGGCGGCGGCTACCGGGTCTCCTCGTGGGTGGAGCGGACCGCGTACGAGGCGGCCGACGCCGTCATCGCGGTGAGCGCCGGCATGCGCGAGGACATCCTGCGCTCCTACCCCTCGGTCGACCCCGACCGGGTGCGGGTGGTGCACAACGGGATCGACTCGCAGCTGTGGCAGCGCGAGCGTGACGACGACGTCGTGCGCCGACACGGCGTCGACCCGGACCGTCCGAGTGTCATCTTCGTCGGGCGGATCACCCGCCAGAAGGGGCTGCCCTACCTCCTGCGGGCCGCCGCGGCACTCCCGCCCGGGGTCCAGCTCGTGCTCCTCGCCGGCGCCCCCGACACGCCCGAGATCAAGGCCGAGGTCGAGCACCTCATCGACGGCCTGCGCGAGACCCGCGACGGCGTCGTCTGGGTCCCGACGATGCTCCCGCGGCACGAGGTCGTCGCCATGCTGAGCAGTGCCACGGTGTTCGTCTGCCCGTCGGTCTACGAGCCGCTCGGCATCGTCAACCTCGAGGCGATGGCGTGCGAGCTGCCCGTCGTCGCGACCGCGACCGGCGGCATCCCCGAGGTCGTCGTCCACGGCGAGACCGGCTGGCTCGTGCCCATCGAGCAGGTCCAGGACGGCACGGGCACACCCGTCGATCCCGACCGGTTCGTCGCCGACCTCGCCGCGGCCCTCACCGAGGCCGTCGCCGACACCGCACGGGCCGACCGGATGGGGCTCGCGGGGCGGCGGCGCGCCGTGGAGTCGTTCTCCTGGGCCTCGATCGGCGAGCAGACCAACCAGGTGTACCTCGACGTGCTGAGGCGCCGGATGCTGTCGTCGTGACCCGTTAGGGTTCACCGCATGAGCGATGTCCTTGCGTTGGCCGGCGTGAGCGTCGTCCGCGGGGGCAACGTCATCCTCGACGACGTCAGCTGGGAGGTCGAGGAGGGCCAGCGCTGGGTCGTCCTCGGCCCGAACGGGGCCGGCAAGACCACGCTGCTCCAGCTCGCCGCCGCGCGCATCCACCCCACGACCGGGGTGGCCGGCATCCTCGGGGAGGTCCTCGGCACCGTCGACGTCTTCGAGCTGCGGCCGCGCATCGGGCTCGCGTCCGCGGCGCTCGCCGAGCGCATCCCGGGCCACGAGCGCGTGCGCGACGTCGTCGTCACGGCCTCGTACGGCGTCGTCGGGCGCTGGCGCGAGGCCTACGACGTCCTCGACGAGGGGCGCGCGGACGAGCTCCTCGAGGCGCTCGGGGCGGTCCACCTCGCGCAGCGCCACTTCGGCACGCTCTCCGAGGGGGAGCGCAAGCGGGTGCAGATCGCCCGCGCGCTCATGACCGACCCCGAGCTCATGCTCCTCGACGAGCCCGCCGCAGGGCTCGACCTCGGCGGGCGCGAGGACCTCGTCCGACGGCTCGGCGAGCTCGCCGCCGACCTCGCGGCCCCCGCCCTCGTCCTCGTGACCCACCACGTCGAGGAGGTGCCGCCGAACTTCACCGACGTCCTGCTCATGCGTGAGGGCCGGGTCGTCGCGCAGGGGCCGATCGAGATCACCCTGACCGCCGAGAACCTCGAGGCCACCTTCGGGCTGCCGCTCGAGCTCGAGGTCCGCCGAGACCGCTATGCGGCCCGCGCCCGCTGACGCCCGGGGCCCGCGCCCGCGGACGCCACCCGTCGATCCCGCGCCCACGCACCACGCAGAAGGGGACCACCCATGGACTGGCTGAGCGACAACGTGTGGCTGTGGTGGCTCGGGATCGGGCTCGTCCTCGCCGCCATCGAGGCGGCGACGGTCGACTTCGTCTTCCTCATGTTCGCCGGCGGGGCACTGGCCGGTGCGCTCGCGGCGGCGCTCGGCGCCCCGTTCGCGATGCAGGTCGTCGTCGCGGTCGTCGTCGCGATGCTCCTGCTCTTCGGGGTGCGTCCGCTCATCCGCAAGCAGTTCACCGACGACGAGACCGACCACCACATCGGTACCTCGGCCCTCGTCGGGCGCGACGCCCGGGTCCTGCAGGCCGTCACCGACAGCGACGGCCGGATCAAGCTCGCCGGCGAGACCTGGTCGGCCCGCCTCGCCGAGGGCACCACGTCGGTCGTGCCGCCGGGTGCGGAGGTCCGCGTCATCGCCATCCACGGGGCGACGGCCATCGTCGTCCCCGTCGCGCCGCCCCAGGCCGCCGCGCCACCCCCCGACCCCACTCCCTGACGCGCCACCCGGCGCCTCGCGAAAGGCTGACCCATGCCAGACGGCATCGTCCCGCTCATCGTCCTGCTCCTGCTGGCGGGCTTCGTCATCGTCGTGCTCATGCGCACGGTGCGCATCGTCCCCCAGCAGACGGCGCTCATCATCGAGCGGCTCGGGCGCTACTCGCGCACCCTCGAGCCGGGCCTGCACCTGCTCGTGCCGTTCGTCGACATCGTGCGCGCGAACATCGACCTGCGCGAACAGGTCGTCTCCTTCCCGCCGCAGCCGGTCATCACGAGCGACAACCTCGTCGTCAGCATCGACACCGTCATCTACTACCAGGTCATCGACCCCAAGTCCGCCGTCTACGAGATCGCCAACTTCATCCAGGGCATCGAGCAGCTCACGGTCACCACGCTGCGCAACGTCATCGGCTCGCTCGACCTCGAGCAGACCCTGACCAGCCGCGACCAGATCAACGGCCAGCTGCGCGGCGTGCTCGACGAGGCCACCGGCAAGTGGGGCATCCGCGTCAACCGCGTCGAGCTCAAGGCGATCGACCCGCCGCAGTCGATCCAGGAGTCCATGGAGAAGCAGATGAAGGCCGAGCGCGAGCGGCGCGCCATCATCCTCAACGCCGAGGGCACCAAGGCGAGCCAGATCCTCACCGCCGAGGGCGAGAAGCAGAGCCAGATCCTGCGTGCCGAGGGCTCGGCCCAGGCCCGCATCCTCGAGGCCCAGGGCCAGGCCCGCGCCATCCAGCAGGTCTTCGACGCCATCCACCGGGGCAAGCCGACCCAGAAGCTGCTCGCCTACCAGTACCTCCAGGTGCTGCCGCAGATCGCCCGCGGTGACTCCAACAAGATGTGGATCGTGCCGAGCGAGCTCACCGACGCCCTCAAGGGCATCGGGGGCATGCTCGGCCGCGGCCAGGGCGGCTTCGACGACGGCGGCGAGGACGACTGGGTCGACCCCGGCGAGATGGCCGAGGCCTTCGAGGAGACCACCCTCGAGGACCCCGCCGAGGCGCTGGCCCGGGCCCGCGGCCAGGCCGGCCTCGCGAGCCGCGAGGCCGAGGAGCACGCCGCCCCTGCGTCGCGCGTCCAGCCGCCCATCGAGCCCGGACCGGATGCCGTGCCGCCGCGTCCCGACGCCCCCCCGGTGGCACCGCCGGCACCCCCCGCGCCGCCCGCACCGCCGGCACCTGGTGGCGAGGAGCAGCCCCCGCCGCCCCCGCCGCGCTGACCGGACCACGCGACCTCGGCACCCGGGCACCCGCATAGGGTGTCCGGGTGTCCGCGCTCGATGCCCTGCTCGTCGTCCTCGCGGGCATCGGCGCCGGGACGATCAACACGATCGTCGGGTCGGGCACCCTCATCACCTTCCCGACGCTGCTGCTCCTCGGCGTCCCGCCCGTGACCGCGAACATCTCGAACAACATCGGCCTCGTGCCGGGTGCGCTCACGGGCAGCATCGGCTACCGCCGTGAGCTCGTCGGGGCCCGCGCCGACCTGCTCCGGCTCGCCCCGATGTCCTTCGTCGGGGCGGTCGCCGGTGCGGTCCTCCTCCTCGTCCTCGACCCCGAGCTGTTCCGCACGATCGTGCCGGTGCTCATCCTCGTCGGGCTCGTCCTCGTCGTGACCGGACCCCGGCTCAGCGCCTGGGCCGAGCGCAGGCGGTCGGAGGGGACGGCGTCGCAGCGGGGTCACGAGCGGGCGATGCAGGCCGGCGTGTTCGGTGCCGGGGTCTACGGCGGCTACTTCGGCGCGGCCCAGGGGATCATCCTCATGGGCGTCCTCGGGGCCCTGTCGACCCACCCCATCCAGCGGCTCAACGGCTACAAGAACGTGCTCGCCACCATCGTCAACGCCGTCGCCGCGGTCGTCTTCGTCGTCGTCGCACCCGACCAGATCGACTGGCTCGTCGTCCTGCTCATCGCGGTCGGCGCCACCGTCGGCGGGGTCGTCGGGTCCACCGTGGGGCGCCGGCTCCGGCCGCCGGTGCTGCGCGCCGTCATCGTCGTCATCGGGCTCGTCGCGATCGCCCGGCTGCTCAGCGTGCCGTGATGGACTGGCCCCTCGTCCTCGCCCTCGGCCTCGTCGTCCTCGCCGGGGGCGTCGTGCAGTCGACGATCGGGTTCGGGATGGCGGTCGTGGCCGCCCCGTTCGTCGTCCTCCTCGCCCCCGAGCTCATGCCGGCCGCCCTGCTCGTCCCCGCCATGGCGCTGCCGGTGCTCCAGCTCTCCCACGGGACCCGGGACATCGCGTGGCGGCCCCTGGGGTGGGCCCTGGGGGCCCGTGCCGTGTTCACGCCGCTCGGGGTGGCGGTCGTCGCCGCCTTCTCCCCCCGCGCGATCGCGGCCCTCGTCGGCGTGCTCATCCTCGTGACGGTGGCCCTGTCGGTCCGCACCATCGAGCTGCGGCCCACCCCGGTCAACGCGGCGGTCGCCGGTGCCGTCTCGGGTGTCTCCGGCACGGCGGCCGCGATCGGCGGTCCGTTCCTCGCCCTCGTGCTCCAGCACGAGCGCCCCGAGCGGGTGCGCTCGACCCTCGCGGTCTTCTTCCTCGCCGGGTCGGCGCTCGGGATCGGTGGGCTGGCCCTCGGCGGGCAGCTGACCGGCGAGCAGGTCGTGGGCGGCCTCGCGTGGGTGCCGTTCGTCCTGCTCGGCTACGCGACCGCCGCACCCCTGCGCGCGCGGGTCGACGCCGACCGCTTCCGCCTCGCCGTCCTCGCCTTCTGCGTCGTGGCGAGCGTCGTCGTCATCGCCCGGGCGGTCCTGGGCTGACGCCGAGGCGACCCCACCGTGGTCGCTGCCCGGGGCACCTACGATCGACGGGTGCCCGAGCTGATCACCGACGCCCAGGACGAGCGGCTCGTGGACTACGTCGGGCTGACCGACGTCGCGCTGCGCCGCCGCACCGAGCCGGAGCGCGGGCTCTACATCGCGGAGTCGGAGAAGGTCATCCGTCGGGCGCTCGCCGCGGGGCACCGGCCGCGCTCCTACCTCATGGCCCGCCGCTGGCTCGCCGACCTCGCCGACCTCGTCGAGCGGGCCGAGGCGGCCGGCATCCCGGTCTTCGTGGGGGAGCACGAGGTCATCGAGGGCCTCACCGGCTTCCACCTGCACCGGGGCGCACTCGCCGCCATGCACCGCCCGGCCCTCCCGTCCCTGCCCGAGGTGCTCGACGGCGCCCGCCGGGTCCTCGTGCTCGAGGACGTCGTCGACCACACGAACGTCGGGGCCGTGTTCCGCAGCGCCGCCGCCCTCGGGGTGGATGCCGTGCTCGTCACCCCCCGCTGCGCCGACCCGCTCTACCGCCGCGCCATCCGGGTCTCCATGGGCACGGTCTTCCAGGTGCCGTGGACGCGGACCGGGCCGTGGCCGCGCGGAGTCGAGCGGCTGCGCGAGCTCGGCTTCACCGTGGCCGCCCTCGCGCTCGAGGACGACTCCGTCGCCCTCGACGTGCTCGCCGCCGACCCCCCGCACCGGCTCGCGCTCGTGCTCGGGACGGAGGGCGACGGGCTCTCCCGGCACACCGTCGCCGCCGTCGACGTCACGGTGCGCATCCCGATGCGCGGCGGCGTGGACTCGCTCAACGTCGCGGCCGCCGGCGCGGTCGCGGCGTGGGCGCTGCGCGTGCCCGGCTGACACCTCGCCGTGCGGGCGCCCGCGGTCGCCGCGGCACCCGGTTCCGCACTCGCCGCGGGTGCACGGCCCAGGAGACTCGATCGGACGACTTCTTACACGAATCTCAGGCGCAGGACACTAGACGTTCTCCCGTTCGTAGCCGGGGGGCCTTCGCGGGTGGGGTTGTCTGACTGCTGCGGAGAGACGCATCTTGGCGACTTGCTCCAGTGCTGGGTCTGCGCCTGGCCGCAGGGAGTAGGCCGAGGGTGCGTTCACGCGTTGCGAGGGGTGGACATGATGATGGCGACGCCGACAAGGCAGACCAAGGTCCCGGTGACGTCGTAGCTGTGCTTTCGCACCGGGTTGAAGGGCGGACCGGGGGTCTGGAGCACGGCGCCGTCGACCGCGTCTCCGGCAGCGGCTCGACCGGGACATCCTCGGGACATTGCGGCGATGTGCCCGGGACATCGGGCACGGGAGCGTTGCCGTCATGACAACCATCACAGCACCCGTCCCGTCCACCGAGAACTCCACCGGAGTCTCCCGTCCCAGCGCTGGCCGTCGCGTCGCGGTCGCCACCGCTGCACTAGCCGCCAGCGCCATCCCGATCATGTTCACGGTGACGATCACCGCGATGCTGCTGACCGGCGCCGACGCCGACCACCGCTTCCACCAGCTGACCGGGCAGGGCCTGATCCTGACGATCCTCTGGCTCGGCGCGGTCCTGCCCCTCGCCCGAGCCGGATGGCGCGGCCGGCGACCGTCGACCGCTGCGGGTTACCGTCACCTCGCCTTCATGGGCACGGGACTTGCCGCCTCGGCGGTGGCCGGGGGCGGCGGCGCGCGAGTGCTGCTGGCCGTCATCACGGTGACCGGCGCCCTCCTGTGGGCTGCCCTTCCCCTGCGGCCGCGGCTGCGCGGGACGGTCTGTGTGGATCCGGTGCTCACGCCGCTCGCCCTGATCATCGGGGCGGTCCTCATGCCGTACGCCGTCGACCAGCTCGCCTTGCAGAACGCTGCGACCACCGGTTACCACTCGCAGAACCCGCATTTGTTCGACATGGCCTGGGTGGTCACGACCCTCACCGTGCTGGCGCTGCTCGGGGCTACCGTCCGCCAGGCACGTGGCCTGTTCGGCTGGGTGGCGGGCGCCTGCAGCGTGATCGGCGCTGCGGGCCTGGCCACGGGCGAGTCTCCGGTGTGGTCCGGAACGGTCCTGGCACTGGGGGCCGTGTCCTTCCTCGCACCGCGACTCGCGCAGTCCCGGAACCGGCGCTGAACCGGGCCACCTGATGCCTACACTGCGGCGCATGCCTGCGCCCGACGTCGCCCCGCGGCCGCTCCGGCGCCGCGGGGCCGGCGGCGTCCTCAGCGCCGCCGGCGGCGCACCCGCGACCGGCGCGATCGCCACCCTCGTACCAGCGGTGGTGGCCGTGGTGGCCTCGGTCGTCGCAGTCATCGTCGTCCTCACCGGCGAGGTCTGGTCGCTGGCGCCCGCTCCCCAGGTGCTCGTCGACGCGGCGGTCGGCCTTGGCTTCCCGGTGATCGCGGTGGGCATCGCCGTGGCCGAGGTCACGGCCGGCGCCCGCACCCTCGGTCGGGTGATGTTGGTCAGCGGGGTCGCGGCCGCGTTCGCGGCGCTGTGCACCGCGCTTGCCCTCGTTCTTCCGCCGGATGCCACCTCCACCGCGGTCCTGGTGCAGCTGCAGGGCTGGCTGTGGGTGCCGGGCTTCTTCCCGCTCATCACCTTGGTGCCGTTGCTCTACCCGGACGGTCTGCTGCTCGGGCGGGGATGGCGGCTTGCGGCGCGCTGCGCCGTGGTCGGGACCGCCCTGCTGTCGGTGGGGGTGTGCCTGTACCCCGAACCCTTCCTGGGTCAGGTCCCTGTCGAGAAGCCGGTCACCTCGGAGACGGTCGCCATGGCATTCACCGTGCCGGGTGCGCTGCTGGTGGGGCCGGCGGTGCTCGCAGGGCTCGCGGCGCTGGTGGTGCGGGTGCGCTCCTCGCACGGGGTGGCCCGGCGCCAGGTGGCCGTGCTCGTCGTGCCGGCCGCTCTGCTCCTCGCGGTCACTCTCGCGCAGGGGGCGATCCCCTCACCGTGGGACGTGCTCGCCCAGGCCGTCGCGATCCTCCTGTTGCCGCTGGCCATCGGTGTCGCCGTGACCCGGCACGGGCTCTACGACCTCGACCTCGCGGTGCGCCGGGCTCTGGTCGCCGCGAGCCTGGCCGTCTGCCTCGCGGGGCTCTACGTCAGCGCCCTGGCGCTGCTTCGCGCCTTTCTCGGCCCTGGCCCCACGGCAGGCGCCGCACTCGCCGCCGGTATCACCGGCGTGGTGCTCCAGCCCCTCGCCAAGCGACTCTCCGCCGGGGTGGACCGGCTCTACTACGGCGAACGCGCGGACCCCTACGCCGTGCTCGCCCTCCTGGGTCAGGACCTCGCGACCGCTGGCCTGGACGTGTCGAGCGTGCCGGATGTCGTCTGTGACCGCGTCGTCACCTCGCTGCGGTTGGGGGGCGCCGAGGTCGAGCTCGACGTCGATCACGAGCGCCGGGCCGTGGCAGAGGCGGGGGGCTCGGTGCCCGAGGGCGCACCGGCCTTCGAGTTCCGCCACCGCGGTGAGGTCGTCGGGCGGCTTCGGGTGGCTCCACGCCCGGGCGAGCGCAGGCTCGACCCTCGGGACGCCGAGATCCTGGCTCACGTCGCCGACCAGGCCGCACCGGCCCTGGCAGCACTCCAGCTCCACCAGCAGCTCCAGCGAAGCCGACAGGCCCTCGTCGCCACCCGCGAGGTCGAGAGGAGGCGTCTGAGACGGGAGCTGCACGACGGCCTCGGGGCGACGCTCGCCGGGATGAGGCTGCAGGTGGAGTCGGCGCGCCGACTCGTCGGGGACGCAACCGCCCAACGGCTCCTGGACGGCACGGGTGAAGGCATCGCGCAGGCGGTCGCCGAGGTGCGACACATCTGTGAAGGTCTGCGCCCACCGGGGGTGGACGACCTCGGGCTGGGCCGTGCCATCGCCCTTGCCGCGGACCGCGTGCGTGCCCCGGGACTCGACGTCACCGTCGAGGTCGGCTCCCTTCCCGACGTGGGACCGGCGAGCGAGGCCGCCGCCTACCGGATCGCCGCCGAGGCACTGGCGAACGTGGTGCGGCACAGCGGCGCGAGCCAGGTCACCGTGAGCCTCGCCGTCGAGGACACCGTCCTCGTCCTCACCATCGAGGACGACGGGGTCGGTCTTCAGCCCGGTGACGGCCGCGGCGTCGGGCTCACCTCGATGCACCACCGCGCGGAGGAGCTCGGTGGTCGACTCGTGGTCTCCACTCCCACGAGCCTGCGCGGCACCCGCATCCAGGCCTTCCTACCCATCTCGGAGGTGTCCTCGTGACCTCGTTACTGCTCGTCGACGACCACCCGCTGTTTCTCGACGGGGTGCGCGCAGCGCTGGCCGGTGAGCAAGACCTGCAGGTCATCGGTGAGGCCCACGACGTCGCCACCGCACTCGCGCTCACCGAAGAGCTGCTCCCCGACGTCGTCCTGATGGACCTCAACCTCCCGGACGGCTCGGGCGCCGACGCGACCCGCGAGATCACGGCCCTCTGCCCTGCCACGAAGGTCCTGGTCATCACGATGTCGGCCGACGACGCCGCAGTAGTCGCCGCGATGAGATCGGGAGCCCGCGGCTACTTCGTCAAGGGTGGCGGACGGGAGGACCTGCTCCACGCGGTGCGGACCGTCGCCGCCGGAGGCGCCGTGTTCAGCCCGGCGGTAGCCGATCGACTCGGCGCGTGGTTCTCCGGACTGGCGGCCCAGCCCGGACGCGAGCTGTTCCCACAGCTGACCGACCGGGAGCGCGAGGTCCTCGACCTCCTCGCCCGTGGCTATGACAACCGGCGCATCGCCAAGGCGCTCTTCCTCTCCGACAAGACCGTCCGCAACCACGTGTCGTCGGTGCTCACCAAGCTGGGAGCCGCCGACCGCGCAGACGCGGTGCAGCGGGCACGTCGGGCAGGGCTCGGCGCGAACGACTAGTGTCCTGCGCCTGAGATTCCTGTAAGAAGTCGTCCGATCGAGTCGAGGATTTCGTCGTCGGCGCTCTTCTAGCTATCTTGCGAATTTTCGGTGCAACGCACTAGCGCACGAGCCGGTCGAGCAGCCGGTCGGCCTCGGCGGCCGGGTCCGCGACCGAGCCGCCGTGGACGGGACCGGGCTGGAGCACCGTCGAGCGGGGGGCGGTGATCCAGCCGAAGCGCTTGCCTTGGGTCGACAGGGTGGCGTCGACCTCGCTCGGGGGCCTCTCGCACATCGTGCCGACGGCCTCGAGGGCGGCACGCAGGCCGGGGAGGTCGGCATCCGGCGCGACGGCGAGGATGCGCGGCTCGTCGAGGTGGAAGGCGCAGCGCAGCACGCCCGCCGACTGGGAGTGGACGACGACCCCGACGTTGAGGCACTCGCCGCGGTCGACGCGCGGGACGTACCGCAGCACGACGTACTGGTACGGGTGGCTCATGACGCCGCTCCGATCCAGGCCCGGGGGTCCGCGAGGCGCAGGGTGAGGTGCTCGACGTAGGCGGCGCGGGCGGCATCGGGGTCGGGCAGGCTCGACGTCGGCTCGAGCCACTCGTCGGGCACGAGCGCCACGACCTCCTCGACGACGGCGTCGGTGACGAGCGGGGCGAGCCGCTCGTGCGTCTGCGCCACCGGGGTGGCCACGGCGGCGAGCACGTGCCGGCTCGGGTCGAACGGCTGGTCGACGAACCGTCGCACGTCCGGCGGCCGGCTCGGCCAGGAGTGGTGGAACCACAGGGAGGCGCCGTGGTCGATGGCCCAGGTGCGCCCGTGCCAGACGAGCAGGTTGGGGTTGGCCCAGGTGCGGTCGACGTTCGCGGTGTAGGCGTCGAGCCACAGGATCGCCCCGGCGTCCTCGGCGTCCGGTGCCCGGGACCCGTCGTAGCCGAACGACCCCGGGAGGAAGTCGACGCCCAGGTTCCGACCGGGGCTGGCGTTGAGGAGGTCCTGGACCTCCTCGTCGGCCTCGTACCGGGCGATGGCGCTCGGCAGGTCGACGACCGCGAGGCGGGGGGTGGGGATGCCGAGGCGGCGGGCGAGCTCGCCGACGAGCACCTCGGCGACGAGCACCTTGCGCCCCTGCCCGGCGCCGGTGAACTTCACGACGTAGGTGCCGAGGTCGTCGGCCTCGACGAGCCCCGGCAGGGATCCGCCCTCGCGCAGGGGTGCGACGAAGCGCGTCGCCGTCACGGTCTCGAGCACACCCGACAGGCTACGGGAGTGCCAGTAGGGTTGCGGTGATGACGAGCGAGCAGCGACGCCTGGCCGGCCGGTACGTCCTCGAGGCGCCGATCGGCCGCGGCGGCATGGGCGAGGTGTGGCGCGGTACCGACTCGGTGCTGGGCCGCGAGGTCGCCGTCAAGATCATCGACCTGCGCCGGGTCCCCGACGAGTCGGGGGCCGCGCGCTTCGAGCGCGAGGCCCGGGTCACCGCCGGGCTCAACCACCCCGGCGTGGTGACCGTGCACGACAGCGGGGTCGAGGACCACACCGCCTACCTCGTCATGGAGCTGCTGCCCGGACCGAGCCTCGCCGACCGCATCGCCGAGGGCACCGTGCCCGTCGAGGAGGTCGTCGAGGTGGGGCGGCAGGTTGCGTCGGCACTCGACGCCGCCCACGCCCGCGGCCTCGTGCACCGCGACATCAAGCCGGCCAACATCGCCTACGCCTCTGACGGCCGGGTCCGGGTGCTCGACTTCGGCATCACCCAGCTCGCGGAGTCCACCGGGTCGCAGGCCCTCACCGCCACCCACACCGTCATGGGTACGGCCGAGTACCTCGCGCCCGAGCAGGCCCTCGGCGGTCGCGTCGACGGGCGGGCCGACCTCTACGCCCTCGGGTGCGTGCTGTACGCGCTGCTCGCCGGACGTCCGCCGTTCCGCGCCGCGACCCCGGTCGCGACGATGATGATGCACGCGCACGACCTCGTCCCCGACGTGCGCGACCTGCGCCCCGACACGCCGGACTGGCTCGCCGACCTCGTCCACGGGCTGCTCGCGAAGGACCCCGCCGACCGCCCGGCCGGGGCCGCCACCGTGGCCGCCGCCCTCGTCGCGCGCGAGCCGCTGACCGGTGGGGGCACCACCGTGCTGCCGGCGGCCGGTGCCGCCACGACGCAGCGGCTCGACCCGGGACCGCCCCCGCCGGTCGTGCCGGTCCCGCCGAGCGCGCCGCTCGACCCCGAGCCCGAGCCCGAGGGGCGGGGCACCGGGGCGCTCACCTGGGTGCTCGCGGCCGTCGCGCTCGCCGCCGTCGGTCTCGTGCTGTGGCTCCTCCTGCGCCCGGACGACACCCAGCAGGCGGGAGCGACGCCGACGTCCACCGCGACGGTCACGACGTCGGCGCCGAGCAGCGAACCCACGCCGACGACGGCGAGCCCCACCCCGACGCCCACGCCCACGCCGACGACGCAGGAGCCCACGCCGACGACGCAGGAGCCCGATCCTGCGGAGGCCGTCGCCGGTGCGCTGTCCGTCTTCGCCGACGAGCTCGGCGTCCTCCAGCGCGACGACGTCGTCGACCGGGACACCGCCAAGACCCTCGACGACATCGTGCGGGACATCGAGAGGGCGCTGCGCGAGGACGACGCGGGGAAGGTCGCCGACGAGACCGACAAGCTCGTCGAGGAGTACGGCAAGGCGGTCGAGTCCGGCGCCATCCCGCCGGAGGGCGGCGAGCGCCTCGACCCCCTCCTCGCCGACGTCACCGACGCCGTCGACGCCTTCGCGGACTGAGCGCTCCCGCCGGGCCTGTGTTCTCGGGCGCACCCCCGTGCCACGCGCACGCGCGGTCGGTACGGTCGAGGGGTGACCGTCGAGCTGCTCGTCGACGGGGCCGAGCTCGTGACGACGCTCGACGCCGAGGACCGCGAGATCGCGGGGGGATGGGTCGCGCTGCGCGGTGGCCTCGTGGAGTCGGTCGGAGGGCCGTTCGACGAGCGCCCGGCCGCCGAGCGGGTGCTGCGGGCCGACGGCTGCCTCGTCACCCCCGGCCTCGTCAACACGCACCACCACATGTACCAGAACCTCACCCGGGCCTACCGGCCGACGGTCAACGCCTCGCTCTTCACGTGGCTCACGACGCTGTACCCGCTGTGGGCCGGGCTCGACGAGGAGGCCGTCCACGTCTCGACGTGGGTCGGGCTGGCCGAGCTCGCCCTCGGCGGGTGCACGACGACGACCGACCACCTCTACGTGCACCCCCGGGGCGCGGGGGACCTCGTGTCGGCCGAGGTGGCGGCGGCCCACGAGCTCGGGATGCGCTTCCACCCGACCCGGGGCTCGATGAGCCTGTCGGAGAAGGACGGTGGGCTGCCCCCGGACTCGGTCGTCCAGGACGACGACGACATCCTCGCCGACAGCGAGCGGCTCGTGGCCCTCCACCACGACCGCTCGTGGGGGGCGATGGTACGGGTGGCGCTCGCGCCCTGCTCGCCGTTCTCCGTCTCCTCCGACCTCATGCGTCGCACCGCCGAGCTCGCCGAGCGGCTCGACGTGCGGTTGCACACCCACCTCGCCGAGGACCCCGACGAGGACCGCTTCGCGGCCCGCACCTTCGGCTGCCGCACGGTCGAGCACTTCGAGGACGTCGGGTGGATGAGCGAGCGCAGCTGGGTCGCGCACTGCATCTACCCCGACGGCGGTGAGGTGCGCCGGCTCGGCGCCGCCGGGGTGGGTGTGGCCCACTGTCCCTCGTCGAACATGCTCATCGGTGGCGGCGGCACCGCCCCGGTCGCCGAGCTGCGGGCCGCGGGCGCCCCCGTCGGGCTCGGCTGCGACGGCTCCGCCTCCACCGACCACGCCTCGCTGTGGCTCGAGGCGCGCACGGCACTGCTCCTCGGCCACCAGCGCAGGGGGCCGACGGGCATGACCGCGCGCGACGTGCTCGACATCGCCACCCGCGGGTCCGCCGCGTGCCTGGGTCGCGCCGGTGAGCTCGGCACCCTCACCCCCGGGGCGGTGGGTGACCTCGTGTGCTGGCCGCTCACCGGCATCCGCTTCGCCGGCGCCCTGACCGACCCCGTCGAGGCGTGGCTGCGCTGCGGCCCCCTCGCCCCCCGCCACACCGTCGTCGCCGGCCGGCCGGTCGTCGAGGACGGGGCCCTCGTGCGCCCCGGCCTCGAGGACATGCTCCGCCGCCACCACACCATCGCCAGCCGCCTCCAACGGCTGGTGTGACCCCCCGAACGGAGACGTCGTGCCACCACTCCAGCTCCCCGACCGGGTCGTCGACGAGCGCACCCGCGACCGCGCGGTCGCGCACCTGCGGGACGCGGGCGTCGTCCTGCCCACCCTGCGCCAGCTCGCCGACCCCACCCTCGTCCCCGAGCGGGTGACGGCCGCCCTCGAGGGGGTCGGGCCCGACGACGCCGACCCCCGCAACCTCTTCCGCATCCACTGGTTCAACGACGCCACCCGGCGCTCGTCGGTCAGCGTGCCCGAGCACGTCGTGCTCCCACCGCAGCTCACCGGCGTCGCCGCCCGGGTCGTCGTCGTGCTCGGCGACCGGTTCCCCATGATCCGCGCGCACAAGGTGCTGCCCGCGTACGCCTGCCTCGTCCCGCGCCTCGTCACCGGGGGCTTCGACCCGGGGTCCCAGCGCGCCGTGTGGCCCTCGACGGGGAACTACTGCCGCGGGGGGGTGGCCATCTCGCGCATCCTCGGCTGCCGCGGGGTGGCCGTGCTCCCCGAGGGGATGAGCGCCGAGCGCTTCGCGTGGCTGCGCCACTGGGTGACCTCCCCGGACGACGTCATCACCACCCCGGGGACCGAGAGCAACGTGCGGGAGATCTACGAGCGCTGCGACGAGCTGGCGCAGGACCCCGCGAACGTCGTCATCAACCAGTTCTCCGAGTTCGGCAACCACCTCGTCCACCGGCTGTGCACCGGCCGGGCGCTCGGGACGGTCTTCGAGCACCTGCGCGAGGAGGATGCCGGGCTGCGGCTCCACGCGTTCGTCGCGGCCTCCGGGTCGGCCGGCACCCTCGGGGCGGGCGACCACCTCGCCGAGGCCTACGGTGCCGACATCGTGGCCGTCGAGGCGCTCGAGTGCCCGACGCTGCTTCGCAACGGGTTCGGCGAGCACAACATCCAGGGCATCGGTGACAAGCACGTCCCGCTCATCCACCACGTCCACGCGACCGACGCCGTCGTCGGCGTCAGCGACCGCGCGACCGACGAGCTCTCCGTGCTGTTCGACGACCCGGCCGGCCTCGCCTACCTGCGGGAGCGGCGCGGCGTGCCGGACTCGACCCTCGCCGCGCTGCCGTCGTTCGGGCTGTCGAGCATCTGCAACGTCGTCGCCGCCGTCAAGCTCGCCCGGCTGCGCGACCTCGGCCCCGACGACGTCGTCGTCACGGTGGCCACCGACGGCGCCGAGCTCTACGAGAGCGAGCGGCGACGGATCCGGGCCCGGGACTTCGCCGACGGCTTCGACGAGGCGGCGGCCGCGCGCGTGCTCGGCCAGTGGGTGCTCGGCGCCGACACCGGGGACGTGCTCGAGGCGACCCGTGCGGACCGCGACCGGATCTTCAACCTCGGCTACTACACGTGGGTCGAGCAGCGCGGGACCTCGGTCGAGGACTTCGTCGCCCGGCGCGACCCGGAGTTCTGGACGGGCCTGCTCGACAGCATCGACGCGTGGGACGACCTCGTCGTCGAGTTCAACGAGCGCACCGGCGTCGCGGCGCGGTGAGCCGGGTGGGGATGCCGGCCAGCCGCCTCGTCTGCTTCGGCTGCGGTGCCTCGCCGCCACCGGACGACCCGTTCCCGTTCCGCTGCCCGCGGGCCGGCCGCGGCGACGTCGACCACGTGCTCACCCGGGTGCTCGACCCCGAGCAGGTGCGCTTCCCCGATGGCACGGCCAGCGGAGCGTCACCCTTCGTCCACTACCGCGGCCTGCTCCACAGCCACCACCGGGCCCGAGCCGCCGGCGTGGCCGACGACGAGCTCGTCGAGCTGACCTGCCGCCTCGACGACGCCGTGGCACGGGTCGCCGGGACGGGGTTCCGGGCGACGCCGTTCCGGCGGGACGGCATCCTGTCCGAGCGGCTCGGCCTCGGTGGCGGCGGTGACCCCGGCACCGCCGGCGGGGGAGTGTGGGTCAAGGACGAGACCGGCAACGTCAGCGGATCGCACAAGGGACGCCACCTCATGGGGGTCCTGCTCCACCTCGAGGTGGCGGAGCGGCTCGGCCTCGCGGACCCCGGCGCGCGGCCCGACCTCGTCATCGCGAGCTGCGGCAACGCCGCCCTCGCGGCGGCGGTCCTGGCGCGCGCGGCGGACCGCCGGCTCCGGGTGTTCGTGCCGGTCGACGCCGACCGCTCCGTGCTCGCAGGGCTGCGCGAGCTCGGTGCCGACGTCGTCACCTGTGCGCGCGAGCCGGGGGTCGACGGGGACCCGACGCTCCAGCGGCTGCGCGCCGAGGTGACCGCCGGCTCCCTGCCGCTCAGCTGCCAGGGGCCCGAGAACGGGCTCGTCGTCGAGGGCGGCGAGACCCTGGCCCAGGAGGTCGTCTCCGACCTGCGCGTCGCGGGCACGACGCTGGACCACCTCGTCGTCCAGGTCGGTGGGGGAGCGCTGGCCAGCGCCTGTGTCCAGGCCCTCGACGAGGCGGTGCGACTCGGCGCGATCGGACGGGCCCCCCGGGTGCACACGGTGCAGACGACCGGGGGGCACCCCCTCGAGCGCGCCTACCACCGGGTGCGCGCCGGGCTGCCCCCGACCCCGTCGGCCGCCGAGGTGGAGCGGGCCATGCACCGTGCCGCCCGGCACCGGTCACGGTTCATGTGGCCGTGGGAGGCGGAGCCGCACAGCCTCGCGACCGGCATCCTCGACGACGAGACCTACGACTGGGTCGCCGTGGTGGGCGGCATGCTCGCCACCGGCGGCCACCCGCTCGTCGTGACCGAGGACCGCCTCGTCGAGGCGCACGACCTCGGCCACGCAGCCGGGTGCGCCGTCGACCCCACGGGCTCGGCCGGGCTGGCGGGCCTGCTCGACCTCGTCGCCGACGGCACCGTCGGCCCCGGCGACCGGGTGGGGGTGCTGTTCACCGGGGTCGACCGGTCACCGCACGGGTGACCGTGGTCATGGCGGCACGGGCCGCCCCAGGAGCATTCTGGGAAGCGGACGAAAGCAGGTGCGCACGATGGCGGAGGTCTCGGGCCTCGTTCCCTCCCTCGCGTTGTGCGGCGCGACGGTGGTCACCGACCTCGACCCGCCCGAGGTCGTGCACGCCGACGTCGTGCTCGCGGGCGACCGGGTCGTCGCGGTCGGGGTCGCGCCCCCCTTCGTGCCCCGCCGGGACTGCTCCGGCACGCTCGTCGTACCCGGTGGCGTCTGTGCCCACCACCACCTCTACTCCGCGCTCGCCGTGGGGATGCCGTACCACCTGCCCCCGCCGACGACCTTCACCGAGATCCTCCAGCGGGTGTGGTGGCGGCTCGACCGCGCCCTCGACGAGGATGCCGTCCGGGCCTCGGCGCTGCGGGCCGGGCTCGACGCGCTGCGCGCCGGGACGACGACGGTCGTCGACCACCACGCGTCCCCCGAAGCGGTCGACGGCTCGCTCGACGTCATCGCCGAGGCCCTGGCGCAGGTCGGCATCCGCAGCGTGCTCTGCTACGAGGTGACCGACCGCGACGGGCCGCGACGGGCCCGGGCGGGCCTCGCCGAGAACCGGCGCTTCCTCACCCGATCGCACACCCTGGCCCGGGGGATGGTGGGCGCCCACGCGTCCTTCACGCTCGGCGACGACACCCTCGGCGAGCTCGCCGACCTCGCGCGCGGCGCCGGGGTGGGCGTCCACGTGCACGTCGCCGAGGGCGAGGTCGACCAGGACGATGCCCGGGCGCGGGGGAGCGCGGGGGTCGTCGACCGCCTCGAGCGCGCGGGGGTCCTCACCGACCGGGCCCTGCTCGCCCACTGCGTGCACCTGTCCCCACCGGAGGTGGCCCGGATCGCCGGCTCCGGTGCCACCGTCGTGTGCTGCCCGCGGAGCAACATGGGCAACGCCGTCGGCCAGTCACCGTTCGCCCACGTCGGCGCCGGCGTGGCCCTGGGCACCGACGGCATCGGGGGAGACCTGATCGCCGAGTCGCAGGCCGGCTACCTGCGGGCTCGCGAGGCCGACCTCGGCACGACGACGGCGTGGCCGCTCGCCCGCCTCGCCGAGGGGGCCAGGTTCGCCGGACGGGTCCACGACGAGCCGCTGCTCGGCATCCTGCGTCCGGGGGCGCCGGCCGACCTCGTCGTGCTCGAGCACCCGGCCCCGGGCACGGTGACCGCCGACACCCTCGCCGACCACTGGGTGCTCGGCCTGTCGTCGGCGCAGGTCCGCGACGTCGTCGTCGCGGGAGAGCTCGTCATCGCCGACCGCCGGTCGACGCGGCTCGACGAGGCGGAGGTCGCCGCGGACGGCGCTCGCGAGGCCGCCCGGCTCCGGGCCCGGCTCGAGTCGGTCCCTCCGCACCCCTTCGAGCCCCGAGGGAGCCAGTCATGAGGGTCGCCCTGTACCTGCAGGACCTCCACCCGCTGCGCGACGGGATGGAGTACGCCCGCTACGCGGAGGACCGCGGCTTCGAGGCGGTGTGGCAGGCGGAGAGCCGCCTCGTGCGCGAGGCGACGGTCCCCATGGCGGCGTACGCCGCCGTGACGAGCCGGGTCAAGGTCGGGGCGGGGGTCGTGCCCATCTGGACCCGCAACGTCGGGCTGCTCGCCGCCACCTTCGCGACGCTCGACGACCTCGCCCCCGGACGCGTGCTGCTCGGCCTGGGGGCCTGGTGGGACCCGCTCGCGCGCAAGGTCGGCATCGACCGTCGCCGGCCGCTGCGGGCCATGCGGGAGACCGTCGAGGCGACCCGCCGGCTCCTCGCGATGGAGCGGGTCACCTACCACGGCGACTTCGTGCACCTCGACGACGTCGAGATCGACGTCGTCCACGGCGACCGCACGCCCCGACGGGTGCCGATCTACATCGGCGCCACCGGGATGCAGATGATGGAGCTCGCCGGCGCGATCGCCGACGGGGTCCTGCTCAACTACATGGTCGAACCGAAGTACGGCGAGCGTGCGCTCGCGGCCCTGTCGGCCGGAGCCGAGCGGGCGGGGCGCACCCTCGACGACGTCGACCGCCCGCAGCTCGTCGTCTGCTCGGTCGACCGGGACCGCTCGCTCGCCCTCGACCGCGCGCGCGAGCTGCTGACCCAGTACCTCGGGCAGCAGCCGCACATCATGCGCGCCAGCGGCGTCGACCCCGACCTGCTCGACCGGATCGGCGAGGTGCTCACCTGGCCGGCCGGACCAGAGGAGATCCGCCGGGCCATGCGGCTCGTGCCGGACGACGTCGTCCAGCAGATCACCGCGTCGGGGAGCCCTGACGAGTGCCGCGCCAAGGTCGAGGAGTACCTCGCCGCCGGGTCGACCTGCCCGGTGCTCTACCCGGTCGGGGACGACGTCCGGCTCATGATCGACACGTTCGCCCAGTGAATGGAGGAGGAGCCACGATGAGAAGCTTCCAGGGGCGCGACATCCTGTCGCTGCGGGACGTCGAGCGCGAGGAGTACTTCCGGATCTTCGCGGTCGCCGAGGAGCTGCGCCCCCACGCCGAGAGCCGGCGCAACACCGACCTGCTGCGGCACAAGACGCTCCTCACGGCCTTCTACCAGCCGAGCACCCGGACCCGGTTGTCGACCGAGGCCGCGATGCACCGGCTCGGCGGGCACGTGCTGGGCTTCTCCGACGCGAAGATGACCCGCGCCGGCGACTTCTACCAGGAGTCGCTCAAGGACACCGCGCGGATGCTCGAGTACTACGGGGACGTCATCGCGATGCGGCACCACCAGCAGGGCGCCCCCGAGGAGACCGCCAGGTGGTCCTCGGTGCCGGTCATCAACTGCGGGGACGGCTGGGGCGAGCACCCCACCCAGGTGCTCACCGACCTGTACACGATCTGGCGGGAGCGGGGAACGCTCGACGGGCTGCGGGTGCTCTGCGTGGGCGACATGCGGATGCGCACGATGCACTCGCTCCTGTACGCCGCGTCGCAGTTCGACATGGAGGCGATGGTCGTCGCCCCGCCCGACATGTCGCTGCTCGACGACTTCACGGCGGAGCTCGACGAGCGCAACGTCACCTACCGCGCGGTCGAGTCGGTCGAGGCGTGCATCGCGGACGCCGACGTCATCTACGTCGAGCCCGTCGTGCAGGCCGACTACACCCAGGCCCGCGTCGAGGCGACGCAGGAGCGCGGGCGCACGCCCGCGGCATACCGGGTCACCCGCGAGCTGCTGCGCGAGAAGGCGCGGCGCGACGCGATCATCCTGCACTCGCTGCCCCGGATGGACGAGCTGCCGACCGACGTCGACGCGACGCGCCACGCCCGCTACTGGGTCGAGGCGGCCAACGGCGTCGTGCTGAGGATGGCGCTGCTCGCGCTCGTCCTCGGGGCCGTCGAGTAGGGCCCGCGGCGATGCAGACGAACCTGCGCGGCCGGGACGTCATCGACTTCCAGGAGTGGACGAAGGACGAGGTCGACACCGTGCTCGACGTCGCCTTCGCCCTCAAGCGCGACCGCGCCCTCGGGCAGCCGCACCCGTACCTGCGCGACAAGGTGCTCGCGATGCTCTTCTTCTTCGCGAGCACCCGGACCCGCGCCTCGTTCGAGGCGGGGATGGCCCAGCTCGGGGGGCACGCGCAGTTCATCGAGAGCCGGTCGACGCAGATCGCGCACGGGGACACCGCGAAGGAGATCGGGGAGATCCTCGGGCGCTACAACGACGGCATCGCGATCCGCAACGTCGACTGGGGCGTGGGCAACACCTACCTGCGCGAGGTCGCGACGGCGAGCCGGGCGCCGGTGCTCAACATGCAGTGCGACCAGTTCCACCCGCACCAGGCCCTCGCCGACCTCATGACGGTCATCGAACGGTTCGGTGACCCGCGGGGTCGCACGGCGACGGTGAGCTGGGCCTGCGCGCGGTCGTACTCCAAGCCGATCAGCGTGCCGCAGAGCCTCATCCTGCTGCTGCCACGCTTCGGGATGAACGTGCGTCTCGTGCACCCGCCGGAGTTCGCGCTCATGCCGGAGGTCGTCGAGCAGGCGCGGGAGAACGCGCGCCGGAGCCGGGCCTCCTTCGAGGTCCTCGACGACTTCGACGAGGGCATCAGGGGCACCGACGTCGTCTACGCCAAGAGCTGGGGCGCCGTGCTCACGGCGACCGACGAGGCCGAGGAGGCACGTCTCCTCGACCGGTACGCGTCGTGGGTCACCGACGGCCGTCGGCTCGCCACGGCCGGCGAGGACGCCGTGTACATGCACCCGCTGCCTGCGGAGCGAGGCGTCGAGGTCACCGACGAGGTCATCGACGGCCCGCGCAGCGCGGTCTACGACCAGGCCGAGAACCGCCTGCACGGCCAGAAGGCCGTCATGGCGCTGACGATGCGATGAAGGGATCGGGCATGCGGCGCAGGATGGTCGTCGCCATCGGCGGCAACTCGCTCATCAAGGACCGGCAGCACCAGGACGTGCGCTCCCAGTACATCGCCGCCCACGAGACGACCGAGCACGTCGCGGCCCTCGTCGAGGACGGGTGGGACGTCGTCATCGGCCACGGCAACGGGCCGCAGGTCGGCTTCATCCTCCGGCGGTCCGACCTGGCCGCCCACGAGCTGCACCGGGTGCCGCTCGACGTCTGCGGCGCCGACACGCAGGGGGCCATCGGGTACGCACTCGCGCAGAACCTGCAGAACCGGCTGCGCCGCGACGGCGTCCGGACGTCGGTCGTCGCCGTCGTCACCCAGGTCGAGGTCGACCGGGACGACCCGGCCTTCGGCCGACCGAGCAAGCCCGTGGGGTCCTTCCTCGACGAGGACGCCGCACGACGGCACCGCGAGGAGGACGGCTGGGACGTCGCCCGGGATGCCGACCGCGGCTGGCGGAGGGTCGTCGCCTCGCCGGAACCGCGCCGCATCGTCGAGCTCGACGCGATCCGCACCCTCGTCGAGAGCGGGGCGGTCGTCGTCGCGGCCGGGGGTGGCGGCATCCCGGTCGCCGCCGACGCGGCGGGGGACCTGCTCGGGGTCGAGGCGGTCATCGACAAGGACCTTGCCTGCTCCCTGCTCGCGCGCGAGCTGGGGGCCGAGCTGTTCCTCATCACGACGTCCGTCGAGCGGGTCGCCCTCGACTTCGGCACGCCGCGGGCGCGGTGGGTGGACCACCTCACCCTCGAGCAGGCCAGGGCGTACCTCGCCGAGGGCACCCACTTCGCGGAGGGCAGCATGGCGCCGAAGATCCGGGCCGTGTGCGAGTTCCTCGAGGGCGGGGGAGAGCGGGCCGTGATCACCGACCCCGAGCACGTCGAGGCCGCCTTGCGCGGCGAGGCGGGCACGTCGGTGACGGCCGGCTCGTCCCGCACCCGGGACCCACGAGAGTTTGCCGACACCACCTAGCCAGCAGCGCTGCGGGCGGACCATGCTGGGGTCGTGACCACCACCGCCTACTGGCGCCCGTCGTCCGTCGCGCAGGCCCTGGAGCTGCTGGAGCGTCCCGGGGCGGTGGCCCTCGCCGGTGGAACGCGGCTGGGCGGGGAGCGCACGCACGAGGAGGTCGAGGTCGTCGACCTCCAGGCCCTCGACCTCGCCGGCTTCCGGGCGGGGGCGGGGGACGAGCTGACGATCGGGGCGATGACGACCCTGCAGCACCTCGCCGACGGCGACGGTGTCCCGGACGTGGTCCGCGAGGCCGCACGCCGCGAGCACCCGAGCACGCTGCGCGCCCAGGGCACGGTCGGAGGATGCCTCGCCACGGGGCACCCGGAGAGCGAGCTGCTCGCGGCCCTGCTCGTCCACGAGGCGGTCGTCCACCTGCGCACCCGGGAGACCACCGAGGCCGTGCCGCTCGCCCAGGTCCTCGCCGACCTGCCGCTGCCGGCGGCGAGCCTCCTCACCGCGGTCACGATCCGGACGAGCGGCCCCGCCGCGGTGTTCCGCACGGCTCGCACCCCGGCCGACCGTGCCATCGTCGCGGCCGCCGCGCGCGCGAGCGACGGTGGCCGGCTCCTCGCGCTCACCGGCGTCGCCGCGACCCCCGTGCTCGTCGAACCCGGCGCCGTGCCCGACCCGCCGGGCGACTTCCGGGGGGCCGGTGACTACCGCAGGGCCCTCGCCGAGGTGCTCCTGGCCCGAGCCGTGGAGGCGATCGCATGACGGACGTCGAGCTCACCCTCAACGGGATGCCGCGGCGCGTCACCTGCGCGCCCGGTGACTCGCTGCTCACCGTGCTGCGCCGCCTCGGCTGCTTCAGCGTGCGCTACGGGTCCGAGACGGGGGAGACCGGGGCCGCGGCGGTGCTCGTCGACGGTCGCCTCGTCGCGGCCGACGTGCTCCTCGCGGCCCAGGCGGGTGGCCACGAGGTGACGACCCTGGAGTCCCTCGACGTCGCCACCGGTGAGCTGCACCCGATCCAGGCCGCGTTCGTCGAGTCGGGGGCCCTGCAGTCCGGCTACTCGGCGGGGGCCATGGTGCTCGCGACCCGGGCGCTCCTCGAGCGGGTGCCCGACCCCTCCGAGCACGAGATCCGCGACGCCCTCTCCGGCATCCTCGACCGCGAGACCGGCTACGTGAAGGTGGTCGACGCGGTGCATCGCGCCGCGGCCCTGCTGCGGGGCGAGACCCCCGAGCCGATGGAGCCCGTCATCGTCCCGCCCCTCGAGGGAGCCACGACGCCGGATGCCGTGCCCGCGCCGGATGCCGTGCCCGACGCCCCGCTCGCCCGTCCCCGCCTCGTGCCGTCACCGGACGTCCCGCCGACCCGGGTCGTCGGCACCTCGGCGCCCAAGGTCGACGGCGTCAGGCTCGTCAAGGGGCGCCCCGCCTTCGTCGACGACATCGAGCTGCGCGGGATGCTGTATGCGAAGGTGCTGCGCAGCCCGCACGCCCACGCCCGCATCCTCGCCATCGACGACTCGCGCGCGCGGGCCCTTCCCGGCGTCCACGCCGTCCTCCACGCGTTCAACACCCCCCGGGTCAAGTACGCGTCCGGCGGCCAGAGCTGGCCGAACCCCCGACCGTGGGACCAGGTGAGCTTCGACGACAAGGTGCGCCACGTCGGCGACCGGGTCGCCGCCGTCGCCGCCGAGACGGTCGAGCTGGCCGAGCAGGCCTGCCGGCTCCTCGACGTGACCTACGAGGTCCTCCCGGCCGTCTTCGACGAGGTCGAGGCGATCGCACCGGGCGCGCCGGTCATCCACGACGAGGGTGACACCGACGGCATCCACGACGCCGCCCGCAACACGAGCCACCACATCGTCGGCCAGACGGTGCCGGACGACGCCCTCGCCGCGGCCTTCGACGCGGCGGAGCACGTCTTCGAGCAGACCTTCCACGTCCAGCAGCAGCAGCAGTGCCCCATCGAGCCGCACATCTGCATCGGGTGGCTCGACGAGGACGAGCGGCTCGTGCTGCGCAGCTCGACCCAGGTGCCCTTCCACGCCCGACGGATGGTCGCGCCGGTGCTCGGGCTGCCGGTCAAGCGGATCCGCGTCATCAAGCCGCGGATGGGGGGCGGGTTCGGCGGCAAGCAGGAGATGCTCCTCGAGGACGTCGTCGGCCACCTCGCGCTGGCCACCCGGCGCCCGGTGCGCCTCGAGCTGACCCGTGAGGAGGAGTTCGTCTCCTCGCGGATCCGCCACGCGCAGACCCTGACCTTCCGCACCGGCGTCGACGCGGAGGGCCGGCTGCTCGCCCAGGACCTCCACGTCGTCGGCAACACCGGGCCGTACGCGACGCACGGCCTCACCGTGCAGTCGGTCGCCGGCCAGCGCGGGCTGTCGGAGTACAACTGCCCGGCCAAGCGCTACACGGCCGACGTCGCCTACACGAACCGGCCGGTGGCCGGGGCGTTCCGCGGCTACGGCGCCCCGCAGGCGCTCTTCGCCCTCGAGTCGCACATGGACGACATCGCCCGCGAGCTCGACCTGGACCCCATCGAGCTGCGGCGCCGGAACTGGGTGCGCACCGGTGACCCCATCGACATCCTCCCGGCGCTCGGCGAGCGCGGCGCCATGGACGTCGGGGCGGAGGGGATGCCGCGCGTCACCACCTGTGCCACCGACGAGTGCGTCGCGCAGGCCCGGCGCGCCATCGGCTGGGAGCGCAGGGACGACCCGGCGTGGAGGCAGCCCGCCGACCGGCCGCACCTCCGGCGCGGCATCGGGTTCGCCCTGTGCATGCAGGCCACCGGAATCCCGAACCTCGACATGGGCGGCGCCTCGATCAAGATGAACGACGACGGGTCGTTCAACCTCCTCGTCGGGGCCACCGACCTCGGCACCGGCGCCGACACGGTCCTCGCGCAGATCGCCGCCGAGGTGCTCGGCGTGCAGGCGGACGACGTCGTCGTCTACGCGGCCGACACCGACCTCACGCCGTTCGACGTCGGGGCGTACGCCGACAGCACGACGTACATCTCCGGGGGGGCGGTCAAGAAGGCGGCCGAGACCGTCGCCGCCAGGATCACGGTGCGGGCCGCCCGCCTGCTCTACCCCGACGGTGCGGCGGGCACGGACGGCGCGGCCGGCATCCGGCTGCACGACGGGCGCGCGTGGGCACCCGACGGGCGGTCGGTCTCGCTCGAGGACGTCGCGCTGCACTCCCTCCACGTCGAGGACCAGGAGCAGATCATGGCGACGGCCTCCCACGTCTCGGGCGTGTCGCCGCCGCCCTTCGCCGCGCAGATGGCCGAGATCGAGGTCGACGTCGACACCGGGCAGGTCACGGTCGTCAGGCTCGTCATGGCCGTCGACTGCGGCGTCGCGATCAACCCGACGACCGCGAGTGGGCAGGTCGAGGGCGCGATGGTGCAGGCCCTCGGGTACGCCCTCACCGAGGAGGTCGTCCTCGACGAGCTCGGGCGCGCCGTCAACGCCCAGTTCGGGCCGTACTGGATCTTCCGGTCCGACGACACCCCGCCGATGGAGGTGTTCCTCGTGCAGACGATGGAGGCGAGCGGGCCGTTCGGGGCGAAGTCGGTCGGCGAGATCGCGATCGACGGCGTGGCCCCCGCCGTGCGCAACGCGATTCTCGACGCGACCGGTGTCGCCGTCAACGCGCTCCCGCTCACGCCCGAGCGGGTGTGGCGGGCCCTGCACGCCTAGCGGCCGCCGTGGACCGTCCGCTCGTGCTGCGCGGTGGCACCGTCGTGGATGCCGTCGGCCGACGCCGCGCGGACGTGCTCGTCCGCGACGGGCGGATCGCCGCCGTCGGGCCGGACCTCGCCCGGGCCGGTGCGGAGGCCGGGGCCGACGTCGTCGACGCGAGCGGCTCGTACGTCGTCCCGGGCGGCATCGACGTCCACACCCACCTCGCCCTTCCCGTGGGCGCGGTGACGTCGGCCGACGACTTCGAGTCGGGCACGGTGGCGGCGGCGTGCGGCGGCACGACGTGCGTCGTCGACTTCGCCGGCGCGGGCCGCGAGCCGTGGGAGGAGGCGCTGGCGACGTGGCACGGTCGCGCTCGGGGCCGAGCGGTCGTCGACTACGGGTTCCACCTCACCATCACCGAGCTGCCGGAGCGCCTCGACGACGCCGTGCGCCGCTTCGAGCGGTTCGTCGAGGAGGGGGTCACGAGCGTCAAGCTCTACATGGCGTACCCCGACCGGCTCATGGTGGACGACGAGACCCTCGGGCGGGCGCTGGCGGCGTCCCGGCTCACCGGGGTGCGGGTGTGCGTGCACGCCGAGGACGGCACCACCGTCGAGGCCCTCGCGGCGGCGGCGCTCGCGGCCGGGAGGACGGGGCCGGAGGCCGTGCCGTCGGTCCGGCCGCCGTCGGTCGAAGCCTCCGCGGTTCGGCGGGTCGGGGAGCTGGCGCTCGCGCAGGGGGCCTGGCTGTACGTCGTCCACCTCTCGAGCGCGGCCGGGCTGGAGGCCGTTCGCGCGGCGAGGGCTCGTGGTGCCGACATCCATGCCGAGACGTGCCCGCACTACCTCCACCTCGACCAGTCGCACCTCGAGGCGGGGGAGCAGGACTTCGTCTGCGCCCCGCCACTGCGCGAGGCGGCGGACCGGGCGGCGCTGTGGCAGGCTCTCGGCGCCGGGGACGTCGAGGTGGTGGGGACGGACCACTGCCCCTTCACGACCGCCGACCGGCGACGGGGGACCGCCGGCGGTGCCTGGGCGGACTTCCGGCAGATCCCGGGGGGTCTGAGCGGGGTCGAGACCCGGCTGTCGCTCGTCTACCAGGGAGTGCTCGACGGGCGGCTGACGCTCGAGCAGTGGGTCGAGGTCACGTCCGGGGCACCGGCCCGGCTCTTCGGCCTGGACCACGTCAAGGGTGCGGTGCAGCCGGGCCTGGACGCGGACCTCGTGGTCTTCGACCCGTCGGCGACCCGCCGTCTGGATGCCGTGCGCCTGCACTCGCGCTGCGACCACAGCGCCTACGAGGGCCTTCAGGTCGCCGGCTGGCCCGCACTGACCCTGAGCCGCGGGCGCGTCGTCGCTCGCGACGGCGAGCCGGCCGACGTCGAACCGGGCCGGGGCCACTACGTGCGGCGAGCACCCCTGCGACGGTGAGGCTGTCGGTGTGCGTCAGGCGGGTGCCTTTGCTCGTTCTGCCGCGCGCTCGGCGAGCCACGCGAGGATGACGTCGGCGGCGAGCGCAGCGCCGTCGACATCCGCGTAGAGGCCGGCCGCCGAGCGGGCGGCTGCGCCGTAGCGGGGCTGGGTGAGGAGGCGGGCGACCGCGTCGGTGAGGGCCGGGGTCGTCACCTCGCCGGGAGACATCCGGATCGCCATGCCGAGGCGCTCGGCGACCGCGACGTTGAGCTCCTGCTCCCCGTGGTACGGGAGGCCGACGAAGGGGGTGCCGGAGGCGATGGCGGTCTGCACGCTGCCCTGCCCGCCCATGATGACGGCGGCGGCCACGCGCGGCATGACCTCGTGGTTCGGGAGGATGCCGCAGACGAGGGTGCGGTCGTCGGCCAGGTCGGTCAGGTCGTGGACGGTCGCCGCGACGAGCACCCGGTGACCGGTCTCGCGAGTGCGTTCGACGATCGAGCGGAGGAGCGGCTCGCTCACCGAGGTCGGCGCGACGTAGACGACCGGGTCGTCGCCGTCGAGGAACTCGTCGACCGCGGGGGGAACGGGCAGGTCGAGGTGGGCGAAGAGCGGCCCGGTGAACCGGAAGGTCGTTCCCGGTCGCAGCCGGAAGGGCCACCGCGGCTCCCAGCGCTCCAGCTCGTGCTCGCTCAGCCCGAGGACCGCCGGCAGGTCCGTGACGAGGGTGAGGTCGCCGCACATCAGCCCCAGGAGGCGCGGCAGCGGGTCGACCCCCCGCTGCGCGGCGTGCCGGTTCAGCTGCGCGACCGGCCCGCGGATGAGGGCGGGGGCCCGGTTCGCGATCCAGTGCTGCACGCGGTGAGGGAGCTTCGCGAGGTTGGGGTCCGGCGGGTTGACCGCGACCGGGCAGAGCCCGTGGGCCAGCACGGGCGGCACGAACGAGCCACCGTGGTCCGTCGCCAGGGGCACCCCGGCGACCCGGGTCGAGAGGTACGCGGAGAGGGTGAACCCGGTGATGACGAGGTCGGCACGAACCTCCTGGATGAGGGCGACCTCGGCGTCGACGGCGGCGACCAGCTCGGTGTCGGTGTAGAAGTCCCGGCTGGTGCGTGGTCCCATGGCGAGGATCGCCTCGAGGAACGACTGCTCCATCTCGGGGGTGAGGCCCGGCTCGAGCCGCGACACGGGAAAGCCGGCCGCCTCGATGAGGTGGGCGTAGCTGCCACCGCGGCTGCCGAAGGCGACGGGGATGCCGCGGTCGCGCAGGGCCATGGCGATCTGCACGGCCCTCGAGACCTCGGAGAGGAAGAGGGCATGTGGGAGGAGCAGGATCATCGTCGCCGCCTTCTGGGAATCTATGTAAGATATTACCTATGCCCCCGGACGTCAATCCCGCGCTCGGTTCCGAGCCCTCCGTGCAGCTCTTCCGCACCGTCCTCGTCCTGGCGACCCACCTGCGCACGAGGATGGACCAGCGGTTGGCCGAGCTCGACCTCACCACCCAGCAGGCGGCGGTGCTCACCTTCGTCGAGGAGAGCGAGCGTGCGCCCACCCTCGGGGAGACCGCTCGAGCACTCGGCACCTCTCACCAGAACGCGCGTCAGGTCGTCGCCGTCCTGGAGCGCAAGAGCCTGGTCGAGGTGCGGCACGACGGGGACGACCGCCGGGTGCGCCGCCTCGCCGTGACCTCGCGCGTCGGCGAGGTCTTCACGAGGCGCGACCTCGACGACCGACTCGCCGTCACGCAGTGGCTCGGGGCGCTGAGCGAGCCCGAGCAGCGTCAGGCAGTGCAGCTGCTCGGCCGCGTGCTCGAGGACCTCGCCCGTTCCGGACCCGCGGATGGTCCCTGACGCTGGCGCGGCCGACCCGGGGGACGACGAAAGCTCCCGGCCGGAACGTCACCGGGCGGGAGCTTCGGGCACCTCGAGGGACGGCTCGGGGCCGACCATGTGTGTCCGAGGGGGGACTTGAACCCCCATGCCCAATAAGGGCACTAGCACCTCAAGCTAGCGCGTCTGCCAATTCCGCCACCCGGACGAGTGGTGCGAGGGCGGCCAGGGGAGGCCGTCCTGCGACCCGGAACGATACACGCATCCCCGCCGGGAACCGAAATCCGCGAGTTGACTCACGCTAAATGCCCGCGTGGTCGCAGTCGTTGACTCATCCGAGGATGCCCG